>NZ_WSUT01000005.1:955000-1255000 GCF_009789535.1 Sphingomonas carotinifaciens
TGAATGGGTTCTTAAAATCGATGCCGTGAAGGTATCGGCTTTGAGGGAAGCGGGCGGCCTGCGAGGGCAGCCATTGCGGAACTGCAAGGCTGGTTCATTTCACTAAATCTGGCTGAGATTATAACATCCACACCGAATATCACCTCGACGCATTTGCCGAGTGGTGGTGGAACCGTGTGTTGGTGCGCGCAAGCGTATCGGCAAAAGGTTCGACGCCCAGCGTTGCTGGTGGTGGTGTGGGCTCTCAAGCGTGAGGTAAGGGCAATTCGTGGATGCCTTGGCATGTACAGGCGAAGAAGGACGTGGCACGCTGCGATAAGCTGCGGTGAGGTGTGAGCAACCTTTGACCCGCAGATTTCCGAATGGGGAAACCCACCTATCCGTTTAATCAGCTGAGCCGTTTGGCGGTGCGCATCGGGTCCCATCAAAGTAATACTTTGATGGGTGCCCTTCATGCGTATTGTCGAGGGGCCTAGGTGGTTAGGCGGTTCAGGTATCTTGAGACTGAATACATAGGTTTCGAGAAGCGAACCCGGTGAACTGAAACATCTCAGTAGCCGGAGGAAAAGACATCAACCGAGATTCCGTTAGTAGTGGCGAGCGAAGGCGGACCAGGCCAGTGCCTGAATTTCAACTAGCAGAAGCGTTTGGAAAGACGCGCCATAGCGGGTGACAGCCCCGTATGCGAAAGTGAGAATTCAGGACTCGAGTAGGGCGGGACACGTGAAATCCTGTCTGAACATGGGGGGACCACCCTCCAAGCCTAAATACTCGTACATGACCGATAGCGAACTAGTACCGTGAGGGAAAGGTGAAAAGCACCCCGATGAGGGGAGTGAAACAGTACCTGAAACGGATTGCCTACAAGCAGTTGGAGGGCCCTTTGAGGCCTGACAGCGTACCTCTTGCATAATGGGTCTGTGACTTAATGTTTCAAGCAAGCTTAAGCCGATAGGTGTAGGCGCAGCGAAAGCGAGTCTGAATAGGGCGCTTTAGTTTGAAGTATTAGACCCGAAACCCGGCGATCTAGGCATGACCAGGATGAAGGTGCGGTAACACGCACTGGAGGTCCGAACCGATTAACGTTGAAAAGTTACCGGATGAGTTGTGTTTAGGGGTGAAAGGCCAATCAAGCCGGGAAATAGCTGGTTCTCCGCGAAAACTATTGAGGTAGTGCCTCGAGCGGACACCATAGGGGGTAGAGCACTGGATGGTTGCGGGGGTCGCGAGATCTACCAACACTAACCAAACTCCGAATACCTATGAGTGATACTCGGGAGACAGACGGCGGGTGCTAAGGTCCGTCGTCAAAAGGGAAACAGCCCTGACCTACAGCTAAGGTCCCCAAGTCACGTCTAAGTGGGAAAGCATGTGGAAATCCCAAAACAACCAGGAGGTTGGCTTAGAAGCAGCCATCCTTTAAAGAAAGCGTAACAGCTCACTGGTCTAAACAAGGGTTTCTGCGGCGAAGATGTAACGGGGCTCAAGACGTGCACCGAAGCTTAGGGTGTGATCTTTGATCACGCGGTAGCGGAGCGTTCCGTAGGCCTGTGAAGCGATCTGGTAATGGGTCGTGGAGGTATCGGAAGTGCGAATGCAGACATGAGTAGCGATAAAGAGGGTGAGATGCCCTCTCGCCGAAAGACCAAGGGTTCCTGCGCAAGGCTAATCCGCGCAGGGTGAGCCGGCCCCTAAGACGAGCCCGAAGGGGGTAGTCGATGGGAACCACGTTAATATTCGTGGGCCTGGTGGTGTGTGACGGATGGTGTGTGTTGTACGGCCTTAACGGATTGGCCGTGCTTCGAAACTGTCCCGGGAAATAGCCCCACCGTATAGACCGTACCCGAAACCGACACAGGTGGTCAGGTAGAGTATACCAAGGCGCTTGAGAGAAGTGTCCTGAAGGAACTCGGCAAATTGCCTCCGTACCTTCGGAAGAAGGAGGCCCCACATGAGCGCAAGCTTTTGTGGGGGGCACAGGCCAGGGGGTAGCGACTGTTTAGCAAAAACACAGGGCTCTGCTAAGTCGGCTTCAAGACGACGTATAGGGCCTGACGCCTGCCCGGTGCCTGAAGGTTAAGTGGAGGAGTGCAAGCTCTGAAATGAAGCCCAGGTAAACGGCGGCCGTAACTATAACGGTCCTAAGGTAGCGAAATTCCTTGTCGGGTAAGTTCCGACCTGCACGAATGGCGTAACGACTTCCCCACTGTCTCCAGGACATGCTCAGCGAAATTGAATTCTCCGTGAAGATGCGGAGTACCCGCGGTTAGACGGAAAGACCCCGTGCACCTTTACTGCAGCTTCAGAGTGGCAGTGGACAAGAACTGTGTAGCATAGGTGGGAGGCTTTGAAGCATCGGCGCCAGCTGATGTGGAGCCATAGGTGAAATACCACCCTGTTGTTGTCTACTGTCTAACCTCGTACCGTGAAACCGGTACAGGGACCCTCTGTGGCGGGTAGTTTGACTGGGGCGGTCGCCTCCTAAAGAGTAACGGAGGCGCGCGAAGGTTGGCTCAGGCCGGTTGGAAACCGGCTGTTAGAGTGCAATGGCATAAGCCAGCCTGACTGCGAGACTGACAAGTCGAGCAGAGACGAAAGTCGGTCATAGTGATCCGGTGGTCCCTCGTGGAAGGGCCATCGCTCAACGGATAAAAGGTACGCCGGGGATAACAGGCTGATAACCCCCAAGAGCTCATATCGACGGGGTTGTTTGGCACCTCGATGTCGGCTCATCACATCCTGGGGCTGGAGCAGGTCCCAAGGGTTTGGCTGTTCGCCAATTAAAGTGGTACGTGAGCTGGGTTCAGAACGTCGCGAGACAGTTTGGTCCCTATCTGCCGTGGGCGTCGAAATTTGAGAGGAGTTGACCCTAGTACGAGAGGACCGGGTTGAACGTACCTCTGGTGTACCTGTCGTCGTGCCAACGGCGCAGCAGGGTAGCTATGTACGGACGGGATAACCGCTGAAAGCATCTAAGCGGGAAGCCTCCCTCGAGATAAGATTTCATCAAGAGCGGTCGAAGACCACGACCTCGATAGGCCGGATGTGGAAGTGCGGTAACGCATGGAGCTAACCGGTCCTAATTGCTCTGGTCGCGCTTGAGAGCTCCACACCCCCACCATCAGCCCTGGGCTAGATGAACGGGTGGATGGAAATAACTCTCAGCCAGATAAAACTTCCAAGGTGCATCGATTTCATCCCAACACAACCGCATGCTCGCAGGCTCCATTGCCTGGTGGCCATAGCGTCGGTGTCCCACCCGATCCCATCCCGAACTCGGCCGTGAAACCCGACCGCGCCAATGGTACTATCGCTCAAGCGATGGAAGAGTAGGTCGTCGCCAGGCATTGAAGCCCGCGAACATGCACACAAAGAACCCATTCACATCCCCCTTGCGCCACACAGCGCAAGAACAAAACCTCACCACCGCGGGGTGGAGCAGCCCGGTAGCTCGTCAGGCTCATAACCTGAAGGTCACAGGTTCAAATCCTGTCCCCGCAACCAAACTCCGAAAGCGCCCCGGTAGCCCATGCTCCCGGGGCGCTTTCGCGTGCACAGCCCGTTAAACCTGCGCCAGCCCCCCGTCGACAAACACCTCAGCCCCCGTCATGAAACTGCTGTCACACGACGCCAGAAAGGCCGCAGCCGATGCCGTCTCCGCCGGATCGCCAAGCCGGCCCAGGGGCGTCATCGCACCCAAAGCCTCCATGTCCGATGCACCGACCACCTCCGCTGCCAGATCAGTCCGCGTCGGACCCGGCGACAGCACGTTTACTCGGATGCCCGTTCCCGCCAGATCGAGCGCCCAGCTACGCGCCAGGTTGCGGATCGCGGCCTTGCTGGCGCTGTAGACGCTGAAGCGTGGCGTACCCATCACGCCGGTGCTCGAACCCGTCAGGATGATCGACCCGCCGGCGTTCATCAGCGGCAGTGCCTTTTGCACCGTGAAGATCAGTCCCTTCACATTGGTGTCGAAGGTGTTTGCATAATGTTCGGGCGTGATCTCTCCCAGTGGCACCAGCGCGCCCGTGCCGGCATTGGCGAACACGATGTCCAGCGATCCTCGCTGTGCCTGAACGGCCGCATAAAGCCGATCCAGACCGTCGAGGTCCGTCACGGACCCCTGCACGGCCACCGCATTCGGGCCCAGCTGCGCGGCCGCACGGTCGAGTGCGTCCTGCCTGCGGCCGTATAAGAAGACGAACGCGCCCTCGTCCACGAAGCGCTGCGCAGTCGCCAGCCCGATGCCGCTGCCACCACCGGTCACCACCGCCGTTTTGCTATCCAGTCTTTTCATATCATGCCTCCTTTGAGCGAGGCGGAGGTGGCAAGCTATGCACCTATCGACTAGTATGCACCTTTTGGTAAGTAGCTAACGATCACAAATACCGCGCCCACCGGTTTCTCCTGCGGACTCGATGCGACGCTCAGAGTGATCGCTGGCAAATGGAAGCCGCTGATCCTCTACTTCCTGTTGCAAGGCCCCAATCGCTACGGTGCGTTGAAGCGTGCCGTGCGCTGCGTCAGCGACAAGGTTTTGATCCAGCAGTTGAAGGAACTGGAAAGCGATGGCGTCGTGCTGCGTACCGATCACAAGGAGGTGCCGCCACGGGTCGATTATACACTTACCCCGCTGGGGCGCAGCCTGGCAGAGGCCTTGGAGCCGCTATGCATATGGGGCGTAGAGAATATGGACGCGGTTGCGCGCGTTCTGGCCGACCGGGAGGCCTGGAAGCAAGGCCCGTCTGGTTAGCCGCTGCTGGGTCGTGGTGAAGCATGACGACCCGACGCATCGGCCATCTTCATACGAAAACGGCCGGTCATTCGATCGTGGCAATCGCCGGTGCTCGATCTTCGCTCATCGGGAATGGATACGGTGCGTCAGGTGCGTGGTATCACGCTCCGGAAGATGCATGAGGCTGAGATTTGCCCCTTTTGCCGACGTCAACGTCGGAAGAAAATGGTGCTGCCGGTGAGGATTGAACTCACGACCTCAGCCTTACCAAGGATGCGCTCTACCACTGAGCTACGGCAGCACTCGCGTTGCAACGCGGGAAGCGCGCCTAGACCGGATTGGCGCGTCATTGTCAAGCGGTTGTTGCAAGGATTATGCACAACGCATGACAGATGATGACAAGGCAGCGCGACTGGCAGCGCGGTTGCGGGAGAATTTGCGGCGGCGGAAGGCGCAGGCGCGGGCCGCGGCGGGGGGTGAGACAGCGGGCGACGTAGGGGGCGACGTAGGGGGCGGGGCGGTGTCGCCCCCGGTGCCCGAGGAACGGGATTAGAGGGGCGCGCACTTGGCGTGCAGCCAGGCGCGGTCGTCCTCGGCCAGGTCGGGGCCAAGTGCCTGAGCGACTTGCGCATGATAGGCGTCGACCCATGCGCGCTCGGCATCCGTAAGCAGGGCCGCGTCAATCAGCGTCCGCTCGATGGGGCAAAGGGTCAGCGTCTCGAACCCCAGCATGGCGCGATCGGCGCCCGGAATGTCGCAGGGTTCGACCAGGACGAGATTTTCGATGCGGATGCCGTATTCGCCGGCCTTGTAATAGCCGGGTTCGTTGGAGAGCAGCATGCCGGCGCGCAGCGGCTCCATGGCGGCCCCGCCGGGATAGTTGGGCGCGGCGATGCGCTGCGGCCCCTCATGGACCGACAGATAGGCGCCGACGCCGTGGCCGGTACCGTGCGCATAGTCGAGACCGGCCTCCCATAACGGGCGACGGGCCAGTGCATCGATATGGCCACCCAACGTCCCATCGGGAAAGACGGCCGTGGCCAGCCCGATATGGCCCTTGAGCACGCGGGTGAAGCGGTCGCGCATCTCAGGCGTGGGATCGCCGATCGGCATGACGCGGGTGATGTCGGTGGTGCCGTCATCATATTGGCCGCCGGAATCGATCAGGAAGAGCTGGCCCGGCACGATGGGGGCGTTGGACTCCTCGGTGACGTGATAATGCGGGCTGGCGCCGTGCGCGCCGGTGGCGGAGATGGTGGCGAAGCTGGTGTCGCGCAATCGCCCCGTCGCCTGGCGACAGGCGAGCAGCTGTGCCGCGGCGGACAGCTCGGTCTGGCCACCCCCGGGGCATTCCTCCTCCACCCAGCGCAGGAAACGGACCATCGCGGCACCGTCGCGCAGCGAGGCGGCGCGGTGGCCGGCCAGCTCGACCGGGTTCTTGATCGCCTTGGCCAGCACCACGGGATCGCGCAGCGTGAGTACGGTGGCGCCGCCGGCCTCCAGCGCCTGAGCGATCGCGGCCACCGCCCGCTCGGGATCGGCGACGATGCGCTTGCCCGCAAAGCCGCGCAGCCCGGTGTCGAAGTCCGCACGGTCGTGAAGGCGCACGGCATTGCCGAGATGCTGGCGCACCGCATCGGTCAGCTTGGACGGGGCGACGTAGAAATCGGTCTCGCCGCTGGCGTGCACGACCGCATAGGACAGGGCGACCGGCGTGTGCGCGACGTCCCCGCCGCGGATGTTGAGCGCCCAGGCGATCGAGTCGAGCGCAGACAACACGACCGCGTCGGCGCGCTGCTCGACCAGCCAGTCGGCGATGCGCGCGCGCTTTTCGGCCGAGGTCGCGCCGGCCAGCGCGTCGTCCTGCACGACGAGCGGGGCGGGCGAGGGTTGCGGCCGATCCGTCCAGACGGCGTCGACGGGGTTTTCCGCCACCGCGACCAGGATCGCACCGCGGGCGCAAAGCGCGTCCGCCATGTCCTGCACCTGGGTGCGGGTGTGGAGCCAGGGGTCATAGCCGATACGGCCCCCCTCCGGCGCGTGGACGGCGAGCCAGCCGGCAAGGCTGCCCTGCGGCACGCCGACATAGTCCCAGTCGTCGGCCGCGACCTGCTCGCGGACCTGCAGCGTGTAGCGGCCATCGGTGAAGATCGCCGCGCGGTCCGCCAGCACGACCGCGCTGCCCGCCGAGCCGCCGAAGCCGGTCAGCCAGCCGAGACGCTGCGCATAGTCGCCGACATATTCGCTCATATGTTCGTCGGTGAGCGGGACGATGAACCCGTCCAGGCCGATGACGGCGAGGCGGGTGCGAAGCTGGGCGAGGCGGTCGGCATGCAAAGACATGGCGGCGGTTTGGCAGAAACAATCCTGGCACAATAGTCCCCGATCTTTCGCGTGCCCGCCCGCCGGTCATTCCCGTTGATGCGGAAAACCGCCTCGACCGCACCCGCGACGAACCGCTAAGGCAAGGAAATGACCGAACCGACGCCCCCCGTCGCCGAACAGCGGCCGCACAGTTTCACCGCGCATGGCATCACGATCGAAGACCCCTATGCCTGGTTGAAGGACCCGGACTATCCGGAGGTGGGCGATGCCGACGTACTGGCCTATCTGGAGGCCGAGAACGCCTATTTCGAGGCGATGATGGCGCCGCGTCAGCCGCTGGTCGACCGGCTGTACGAAGAGATGAAGGGCCGCATCAAGGAGGACGAATCCTCCGTGCCGCAAAAGGATGGCGACTGGCTGTACTGGACCGCGTTCGAAACCGGTGGCCAGTATCGCAAATGGTGGCGCAAGCCGGTCGGCGGTGGCGACGACGAATTGTTGCTCGACGAGCCGGCGCTGGCCGAGGGCAAGGAATATTTCCGGCTGGGCGCCTTTGCGGTCAGCAACAATGGCCGGCTGCTCGCCTATGCGATCGACGATACGGGGGGTGAGCGGTTCGAGGTGCGGGTCAAGGACCTGACCACCGGCGAGCACCTGCCCGAGGTGATTCCGGGGATGCTGTCCGACATCGTGTGGACCGCGGACGATGCCGGGTTCCTGTACGGCCTGGCCAATGACCAGTGGCGGACGGACAATGCCCGGTTCCACCGGATCGGCACGCCGGTGGCGGACGATGTCGTGCTCTATACCGAAGCGGACGAAGGCTACCGGGTCGCGGTGGCGGAAACATCGTCGCGCAAATGGATCGTGATCGGCACGGGCGACCATGTGACGAGCGAGGTGCGGCTGTTGCCCGCCGACGATCCGCTGGCCGAGCCGATCCTGGTCGCGCCCCGCAAGGAGGGGCGCGAATATGATGTGGACGAGCATGACGGCACGCTGTTCATCCACACCAACGACATCGATCCGATGTGGCGGCTGTGCACCGCCGCGATCGAGGCGCCGGGCGACTGGCATGAACTGATCGCCCCGGACCCGCATTTCTACATGACGGGTGTGGAATGCTATGCGGGCTTCTTCGTGGTGGAAGGGCGCGAGGACGGTTTGGACCGGATCGCGATCCACCGCTACGACGCGCCGACGGTGCCGCAGCGGATCACGTTTCCGGAGGCGAGCTATACCGCAGGGCTGGGCGACAATCCCGAATATGACGTGTCCGTGCTGCGGCTGGGCTATGAATCGATGGTCACGCCGGGGACGGTGTACGACTATGACGTGGCGACGGGCGAGCGCACCACGCTGAAGGTGCAGGAGATCCCGTCGGGGTATGACGCGGCCAGGTACCGGACCGAGCGGTTGAAGATCGCGGCGCGCGACGGAACGCCGGTGCCGGTATCGATCGTCTATCCGGCGGATTTTCCGCGCGACGGGACGGGCAAGCTGTTCCTCTATGCCTACGGCGCCTATGGCTATGCGATCCCGCCGGGTTTCTCGACCGGGCGGATGAGCCTGCTTGATCGCGGCTTTGCCTATGCCATCGCGCATATTCGCGGGGGCGACGATCTGGGCCAGCAATGGTATCTGGACGGCAAGCTGGAAAAGCGCACCAACACCTTCAACGACTTTGTCGATGTGGCGCGCGGCCTGATCGCCGATAGCTGGACGCATGCGGGCGGGATCGCGATCGCCGGGCGTTCGGCGGGGGGCGAGCTGATGGGTGCGGTGGTCAATTCCGACCCCGAACTGTGGGGTGCGGTGATCGCCGACGTGCCGTTCGTCGACGTGCTGAACACGATGATGGATGCCGACCTGCCGCTGACGCCGGGCGAATGGCCGGAATGGGGCAATCCGATCGAAGACAGGGCGGCGTTCAAACTGATCCGGTCGTACAGCCCGTATGACAATGTGGCTGCCCATGCCTATCCGCCGATGTTCATTTCCGGCGGGCTGAACGATCCGCGCGTCACCTATTGGGAGCCGGCGAAATGGGCGGCGCGGCTGCGCGCCACCAAGACGGACAACAACCTGCTGCTGCTGAAGACCAACATGGGGGCCGGGCATGGCGGCAAGTCCGGCCGGTTCGAAAGCCTGCGCGAGGCGGCCGAGGAGCATGCCTTCGTGCTGTGGCAGATGGGGATCGAAAGCTGAGCATCGAGGCGATCGTTGCCCGCTGGGGCGTCGCCGCGATCGGCCTGGGGGCCGGGCTGGAGGGCGAGACGGCGGTGATCGCCGGCGGATTGCTGGCGCATCAGGGACTCGTTTCGCTGCCCGGTGCGATGGCGGCAGCGGCGGCGGGCTCGTTCGTGGCGGACCAGGCGTTCTTTGCCGCCGGGCGGCGGTTCCGCGAAGTCCGCTGGGTCAGGCGGCTGCGCGAGAGCAAGGTCTATGGCCGGGTGATGGGGATGCTGGAGCGGCATCCGATCGGGTTCATCTTCGCCTTTCGCTTCCTCTATGGCTTGCGGACGATCAGCCCGGTGGCGATCGGGACGAGCACGGTGCCAGCGCGGTTGTTTCTGGGTGTCAACCTGGCGGCGGCATGCCTGTGGGGGGCGACGTTCACCGCTATCGGCTACCTGTTCGGGGAAGGATTGACCGAGCTTCTGGGGCGGTGGCGACCGCGCGCGGTGCATGTTCTGGCCGCGGCGGCGCTGGTCATCGTGGCCGGCGCGATCGGGTGGTGGTGGCGACGCCGGCAGGCGCAGGGCGAGGGTGAGGCATGAACCGGTATAGCTGCACGATCGTCGCCCGCGACGACGATATCGACGAACTGGGCCATGTGAACAATGCGGTCTGGGTCCGGTGGATCCAGGATGTCGCGACCGCGCACTGGACGGCAGCGGCCCCGCCTGAGCATCTGGACGCCTATGTCTGGGTCGTCACGCGGCACGTGATCGATTATCGCGGCAATGTGCGCGCCGGCGAGGCGGTGACGGCGGAAACCTGGGTACCGCAAGCGCCCAAGGGCGCGCGGTTCGACCGGCACATGCGCTTTACCGGCGCGGATGGGCGGGTGAAGGTGGATGCGGTGACCACCTGGGCGCTGATCGACCGGGCGAGCGGCCGGTTGTTGCGGGTGACGCCGGAGATCGCCGCGCCGTTCCTGGCGGTTTGAGCGCAAGCGGCGGGACGCCCATGCCACCGATCCGCGCTAGGGTGACGGGATGACACAAAGCTTCACGATCCTGCCTTCACCCGTCGGTGCGTTGACGCTGGTCGCCAGCGACGATGCGTTGCACGCGGTGCTGTGGGAGGATGACGATCCGGCACGGGTGCGGACGGGCGCGGTGACGCGGGCGGACGATCACCCGGTACTGCGCGAAACCGTGGCGCAGTTGCAGGCCTATTTCGCGGGCCGGTTGCGCGTCTTCGACCTGCCGCTGGGGTTTGTGGGGACGGATTTCCAGAAGGCGGTGTGGGCGGGATTGCTGGCGATCCCTTATGGCGAGACGCGCAGTTACGGGGCGCTGGCCGCGACGATCGGGCGACCCGGCGCGTCGCGCGCGGTGGGGGCGGCGAACGGACGCAATCCGATCTCGATCATTGCGCCGTGCCACCGGGTGGTGGGGGCCAGCGGCGCGCTGACCGGCTTTGCGGGCGGGCTGGCGGTGAAGGAGCGGTTGTTGCGGTTGGAGCGGGGTGGGGTGGCGTTGCTATAGGGGATTAGGACGCCAGCAGTGCTGCGCTGCTTGGCGGCCCCTCACCCTTCCCATCGCCTTCGGCGACGGGCCCCTGCCCTCTCCCCGCAGGGGAGAGAGAAAGTCATCAGCCGGAATTGCGCAGTGCGGTGGCGATGGCGTTGATCGACAGCAGGATGCCTTCGCCGATGCGGGCATCGTCCTCGCCGGCGCGGTGGCGCTTCATCAATTCGATCTGAAGGAGGTTGAGCGGCTCGATATAGGGCAGGCGCAGGCGGATCGAGGTTTCCAGCGCGGGATGCTTTTCGAGCAGGCGGGACTGGCGGGTGATCTCCAGCAGGCCGTCATGCGTGCGCTGCCATCCGTCGCGGATGCGGCCGAAGATGGTGTCGCGCAAGGCCTTGTCCTCGACCAGCGTGGCATAGCGGCCGGCGATGCCGATGTCCGACTTGGCGAGGACCATTTCCATGTTGGCAAGCGTCGCGGCGAACAGCGGCCATTCTTCCGCCATGTCGGCGAGCAATGCCTTGTCCCGGCAGCCGGCGATGGCGTGGCCGACGCCGTACCAGCCGGGCAGCATGACGCGCGCCTGGGCCCAGCTGAACACCCAGGGGATGGCGCGCAGATCCTCGATCGCGTCGGATTTCTTGCGGCTGGCCGGGCGGCTGCCGATCTTCAGGCCCGCGATCTCGGCGATCGGCGTCATCTGGCGGAAGAAGGTGCGAAAACCCTCCGTGCCGTAGACGAGATCGCGATAGGCACGGAAAGCGGTGTCGGACAGCTGGTCCATCACCGCGCCGAACCGCGCATTGTCGGGCGCGGACAGATGCTCGGGCTCCAGGCTGGCGAGCAGGGTGGCGGACGCCATCGCCTCCAGATTCGCCATGGCGGTGGCGGGGGTGCCGTACTTGCCGGCGATCATCTCGCCCTGTTCGGTGATGCGGATGCGGCCCTGCACGGTGCCGTGCGGTTGCGCGCGGATCGCGGCAAAGGCGCTGCCGCCGCCGCGCCCGACCGCGCCGCCGCGACCATGGAACAGCTGCATCGCGACGCCGGCTTCCTCGAACACGGGGGCGAGCGCGGTGGAGGCCTTGGACAGCGACCAGGTGGAGGTGAGATACCCGCCGTCCTTGTTCGAATCCGAATAGCCGATCATCACTTCCTGATACCCGCGCGCCCGCGCGATGGCAGCGATCTCGGGCAGCGCGAAATAGGCGCGCATGATGTCGGGACCGGCTTCCAGATCCTCGATCGTCTCGAACAGGGGTACCGCCATGATCGCGGCGCCGGGCTCCGCGCCGGGGCGGTAGAGGCCGACCTCCTTCAAAAGCAGGTTGATCTCCAGCAGGTCGGACACCGACTTGCCCATCGAGACGATGTAATTGGTGATGCAGCCGGGGCCGTACCGGGCATGGGCCTCCGCCGCGGCCTGGACGATGGCGAGTTCGCCGGTCGTCTCCTCCGAATAGCTGGCGAAGCGCGAGGCGAGCGGGCGGGCATTGGCGAGTTCGCGACGCAGCAGATCGACGCGCGCATCCTCGTCCAGCGCGGCATAATCGCCCTCGACCCCGGCGACCTTGAGCAGTTCGGCGACGACGCGTTCGTGCACCGCCGAGTTCTGGCGCAGGTCGAGCGTGGCGAGGTGGAAGCCGAACGTCTCCACCGCGCGGATCAGCCGGCCGAGCGCGCCGCCCGAGGCCAGCGCACCGCCGCCGGAGCCGGCCAGCGCGCGGGCGATGGCGATCAGATCGGCACGAAAGGCGCGCGGGTCGGGATAGGGTTCGCCGGTCAGGCGGCCGGGGCGCGGAGAAGCCTTGCCGGTCAGCGCCTGATGCGTGGCGGCAAGGCGGGCGTAGATGCCCGACAGCGCGCGGCGATAGGGTTCGTCGGCGCGGCTGGCGGCGGTGTCGCCGCTCGCCTCCGCCAGCGCGAGTACGGCTTCATCGACCTGCGCATGTTCGGTGGAGATGGACAGTTCGGCGCCGAGCGCATGGACCGCATCGCAATAATAGCCGAGTGCCGCCTCGCTGGCGCGGGCAAGGGCGGTGCGTAGCGAATCCGCGGTGACATAGGGGTTGCCGTCGCGATCGCCGCCGATCCAGCTGCCGGGGCGCAGGAAGCTGGCAATGCGGTGGCCGAACGCCTTGTCCCAGCGCTGGTAGAGGGCGGGCAAGGCGGGCAGGAAGACGTCGCGCAGATAGGATAGCGCGGTTTCCACCTCGTCGGTGACGTAGAGGCGTTCGCGGCGCAGTACCCGCGTCTGCCAGAGCAGTGCGATCTGGCGCCCGATCGCGGCCTCCACCGCATCGCCATCCGGCGTCACCTCGCGACCACGATCGCGCATCTCCATCAAGTCGGCGATGCGATTCTTGTGATCGATCATGCTCTTGCGGCGCACCTCGGTCGGGTGCGCGGTGAGAACGGGAGCGACGAGCCCGCGGGCGAGCAGGTCGGAGGCTGCCTTGCGATCGATACCCTCGTCCGCGAGGCGGGCCAGCGCCGCGGTCAGGTCCGCACCCTGCTCCGTGGCGATGCCCTGCCGATCCTCCGCCAGATTGGCGAGCATCGAGAACAGCATGAAGCCACGGACGAAATCGAGCGTCTCGCCAAGATCGAGCTGTTCCAGTTGCAGGTCGACGGCGGCACCGTCGCCGATGCCCCGATGCCGTTCGACCGAGGCCCGGCGGATCGCCTCCGTCGCTTCGAACAGGCGCTCGCCGCCATAAGCGCGGATGACCTCGCCGAGCTGCGCGCCGAGGAAGCGGATGTCGGGATTGTTCGCGATCGGGGGAAGACTGGCCATGGCGCCTAGTGCTGCAACGCAACAGGTGGAAGGTCAACCGGTGGCCGCGCGTAATTTTCTTTTGCCGCCCCGCCGATCGGGTGGGAACCAATCAGTTGGCGTTGTTGAGCGCCACCGGGTTGGTCGGCGTGGTGGGGCGCTCGGTACGCGAGCTTTCGCGTTCCTCCGAGGTCACGGCACCGTCGCGGTTCAGGTCCATGCGGTCGAACCAGTTGAGCGTCCCCTCGGAAAATTCGCTGTGCGTGACCTCGCCATCGCCATTGCGGTCGAGTTCGCGGATGCGGGAATTGCCGCTGGGCATTTCATTGTCGGTGATGATGTCGTTGCCGTCGCGGTCGAGCGTGCGGAAGCGGCGGTCCATCATGCCGCCGAAATCGACGCGCGAGGTGACTGAGGGCGGCACGAAGCCGGCAGCGGCAGCGCGTTGATCCGCTTCCCGTTTTTCCTCGCTATGGTTGTTGCACGCGGTGGCCAGCAATGCCGTACCGAGAGCCAAGCCGATCGTCGCAAGCCGCATTTCCGCCGTGCTTCCCTTGTCGTTACGCGTCCAGTTCAACGTCCCAATAGAGCCAGTCGTGCCATGTTTCATGCAGATAATTGGGCGGGAAGCTGCGACCATGTTCCTGCAGATGCCAACTGGTCGGGCGGATCGGTTCGATATGGAGCGGCATCGCGGCCTGTTTGGGCGTACGTCCGCCCTTTTTGAGGTTGCAGGGTGCGCAGGCGGTGACGACATTCTCCCATGTGGTGCGGCCGCCCTGCGCGCGCGGCACGACATGATCGAAGGTCAGATCGCGGTGCGCGCCGCAATATTGACAGGCGAAACGGTCGCGCAGGAACAGGTTGAAGCGGGTGAAGGCGGGAAATTGCGAGGGGCGGACGAATTGCTTGAGCGCGATGACCGAAGGAAGCTGGATCGTCGCGGTCGGGCTGCGCACGGCGCGTTCATAGTGCGCGACGATATCGACACGGTCGAGGAACACGGCCTTGATCGCCGTCTGCCAGGGCCAGATCGACAGCGGATAATACGACAAAGGCGTGTAATCGGCATTCAGGACCAGCGCCGGGCAACTGTCCGGATGCCGCATCAGGTCGGGATGAAACACGGCTCCTCCCTTCATGGTGCCGTGGACATCTTCGCCCAACGGCGTGACAGGCGCATGACAGCACGGGCAATGATTTGGGGTCAAGGGGCGACGCGATGATCGTCACGCGTTTCGCGCCGAGCCCCACCGGGCGGCTGCACCTGGGCCATGCGCTGTCGGCGGTGCGCGCGCATGGCTTGGCGCGGGCCGCGGGGGGACGGTTTCTGGTGCGGATCGAGGATATCGACGGTACGCGCAGCCGCCCGGAACATGTCGAGACGATCCTGGCGGACCTGCGCTGGCTGGGTCTGGACTGGGACGACCTGTCGTTCCAGTCGCAGCGGCTGGACCGCTATGCGGCGGCGCTGGGCGATCTGCGCGGGCGCGGGCTGGTCTATCCCTGTTTCTGTACGCGGGCCGAGATCGCGGCAAGTGCATCGGCGCCGCATGGAATGGCACCGCTCTATCCTGGGACGTGCCAAGCCCTGACGCCGGCCGAACGAGCCGGACGGATGGCGACGCCGCATTGCTGGCGGCTGGACATGGCGCGTGCGGTAGCGATGGCCGGGCCGCTGACGTGGCATGACGCCACGGCGGGTCGGGTGACCGCGGTGCCGGGGGTGCAGGGCGACGTCGTGCTGGCCCGCAAGGACGCGCCGTCCTCCTATCATCTGGCGGTGAGCGTCGACGATGCCGCGCAAGGGGTTAGCGATATCGTGCGCGGGGCCGACCTGTTCGACGCGACCCATGTTCACCGGCTGCTACAGGCGCTGCTGAACCTGCCGGTACCGCGCTATCATCATCATCCGCTGATCCTGGGCGCGGACGGGCAGCGGCTGGCCAAGCGGCACGGCGCGCCGGCGCTGGCCGACATGCGGGACAGGGGCGTGGATGGAGTCGCGCTGGCGGCGGACTTGCGGCGGGATATTCTGCCCACTGGATTTTCGCTGGGGAAGGCTTAGCTTCATCGTCATGAACACCTTTCTCGTGATCCTGCTGATCGCGGCAATGATCGCCACCGTGGTGGCGATGGTGCGCGGCATCGTCTCGTTTCTTCAGGAAGCGACCATGCAGGCCAAGGGCGATGGGCCGAGCGCGGCGGCGCTGAAGTCCAATCGGATGATGCAGATGCGCATCTTCTTCCAGGCGCTGGCGATCCTGATCGTGGTGCTGATCCTGTTCCTGGCCGGCCGGACCTGATCCGCTGGTCAAGCTGAACAAGATCTACACGCGTACCGGCGATGCCGGCACGACGGGGCTGGTCGATGGATCGCGGCGGTCCAAGGCGGATGCGCGGATGATCGCGATCGGCGAGGTGGACGAGGCGAACAGCGCGATCGGTGTCGCTGCAACCCTGGCCGACGAGGGGATGCGCGCGGCACTGATGCGGGTGCAGAACGACCTGTTCGACCTGGGTGCCGATCTGGCGACGCCGGGGGACGACTTTGCGCCATCGGCGATGGTACTGCGCGTCGTGGCCGCGCAGGTGATGCGGCTGGAGACGGAAATCGACGCGATGAACGCGGGGCTGTCGCCACTGACCAGCTTCATCCTGCCCGGCGGCAGTGCGGCGGCGGCGGCGCTGCATCTGGCGCGCGCGATCGTGCGCCGGGCGGAGCGGGCGGCGGTGGCGGTCGACGAGCCGCTGAACCCGGAGGCGCTGCGCTATCTTAATCGTTTGTCGGACTGGCTGTTTGTCGCCAGCCGTGAAGTGAACCAAAATGGCGCCGGGGACGTTCTGTGGGTGCCCGGGGGATTGCGCTAGGTTAATCAAAGCCAGCCAGCATTCGGGTCGGAGCACCCGAATGGCCAGCGATGCCGCCTATCCATTTGCCGCCGCCTCGCTGGGCCTGGCGGACCGGTTTCTTGCCGTACGATCACTGACCCTGGCGCTGGCCGAGCGATTGTCGGATGCCGACGCGACGGTGCAGTCGATGCCCGATGCGTCGCCCGCGAAATGGCATCTGGCGCATACCACCTGGTTTTTCGAAACCTTCGTGCTGCGCGATCATGTGCCGGGATACCGGCTGCACGACGAGCGCTGGCCGTTCCTGTTCAACAGCTATTACGAGGCGGAAGGGCAGCGGCACGCGCGACACCGCCGCGGAATGGTGACGCGGCCGACAATGGACGAGGTGCGGGCATATCGTGCCCATGTCGATGCGGCAATGGTGGCGGCGATCCCCGACCTGGTGCCGGACGTTGCCGCGCTGGTGGATCTCGGCTGCCATCACGAACAGCAGCATCAGGAACTGTTCGTCACCGACATGCTGCACCTGTTCAGCGAGAACCCGCTGGAGCCGGCCTGGTACCCGGCGGCGCGCAAGGTGCCCGTGGCGATGCCGGGGCCGATCGGCTGGATCGCGGGGCGCGAAGGCGTCGTGGAGATCGGGCATGACGGCGCCGGCTTCGCGTTCGATTGCGAGGGGCCGCGGCATGCCGCGCTGCTGGCGCCGCACGCATTGGCAGACCGGACGATCACCAATGGCGAATGGATCCAGTTCATCGCGGACGGCGGATACCGCGATGCGCGACACTGGCTGGCTGACGGCTGGGCATGGGTGAAGGCGGAAGGGATCGCCGCGCCGCTTTATTGGGAGGAACGCGACGGCGGCTGGACGCGCTTCGGATTGGACGGGCGGCGCGCGGTCGATCCGGCGGCGCCGGTGACCCATGTCAGCTTCTTCGAGGCGGATGCCTTTGCCAGTTGGGCGGGCGCGCGATTGCCGACCGAGGCGGAATGGGAAGCCGCGGCCGAGGCGCATGATCCGGCGGGCGGCAACCAGATGGACGAGGCGGGCGCGGTGGAGCCGCGGCCGACGGCGAGCGGCCCCGGACTGTTCGGCAATGTGTGGGAATGGACGGGCAGCGCCTACCGCCCCTATCCCGGCTTCCGAGCGGCCGAGGGCGCGGTCGGCGAGTATAACGGCAAGTTCATGAGCGGCCAGTTCGTGCTGCGCGGTGGCAGTTGCGCGACGCCGCGCGGCCATGTGCGGGCATCGTACCGCAACTTCTTCTACCCCCATCAACGCTGGCAGTTCACCGGCGTTCGTCTGGCAAAGGACCTGTAGGATGCTGAAGCCCGAGATCGAGGACGGTCAGGCGTCGCTGGCCGACCCGGCATTTCGCGCCGATGTGGTGAGCGGCCTGGCGCGGCGGCCGCGGGCGATCCCCGCCCGCTGGTTCTATGACCGGCGCGGCTCCGAGCTGTTCGAGCAGATCACCGACCTGCCCGAATATTATCCCACCCGGACCGAGACGGCGATCCTGGAGACGATCTGTTCCGAGGTCACGGAGCGCGTCGGCAAGGGGCGGGCGGTGGTGGAGTTCGGATCGGGATCGTCCACCAAGACGCCGATCCTGCTGCGCTGCGCCGATCCATCCGCCTATGTGCCGATCGACATTTCCGGCGACTTCCTGCGGGCGTCGACCCGCGTGCTGGCGGAGCGGTTTCCCGACCTGTCCATGTATCCGGTGGAGGCCGATTTCATGCGGCCGATCGCGCTGCCCGCCGCGGTGGCGGACAGCCCCAAGCTGGGGTTCTTTCCCGGATCGACGATCGGCAACATGACGCCGTTGATGGCGACCGACCTGTTGCGGGCGATGCGCGCATCGCTGGGCGAGGGGGCGATGCTGCTGATCGGGATGGACCGGATCAAGGCGGCCGATGTGCTGGTGCCGGCCTATGACGATGCGGCGGGGGTGACGGCGGCGTTCAACCTGAACCTGCTGGAGCGGATCAACCGCGAACTGTGCGGCGACGTGCCGGTGGCGGCGTTCCGGCACAAGGCGGTGTGGAACGACGACCGGGCGCGGATCGAGATGCATCTGGAGGCGACGAGGGACGTCGACTTCACCGTCGACGGACGACCGTTCGCCATGGCGGCAGGGGATACGATCCACACCGAGAACAGCCACAAATATGGCGCTCGCGATGCCCGCATCCTCCTGCGTGCCGGCGGGTGGACGCCGGTGGCGGAATGGACCGACCCCGATGGGCTGTTCGGCGTCTATCTGGCCGAGGCGCAGGCAGAGCGGCCGGCGCCTTAAAGCCTGCCGCCCCCTCAACTCCCTTGCGGGCAATCGCCGGGGCGGGTTTCGGGGGCGGCGCCACGATACCAGCGGCTGGTGTTGCCCATGGTGTCGGCATTGTGGTGGCAAGCCTCCGCCTTTTCGCCATCGGGGGTGACCAGGAACGTCCAGTTGTTGTCGCCGCAATTGTGCGGTTCGCAACCATGGGCGAGCAGGCGGCCGCCGGTCAGCACGATGGGCGTGGTGACCGCGTCGGTGGCGACGATCTGGCGGCGGACCGCCTGATCGCCGACCGCGCGGTTGAGGGCGTCGGCCACCTCGGTGCGGTTGTAGAAGGTGACGCCCGACACCGCATCGGCGGGATAATGGCCGACATAGGCGGTGAGCGGCTGGCCATGTTCCTGGCCGGGGAGCGGCGTGGGACGGGCGGTGGTGGGGGGCGTGAAGTTGGCGGCCACGGCCTCGCGATCGGCATCCTCGCTGGTGCCGCCACCGCCGCAGCCGGCCAGGGCGAGCGCGGCGAGGAGGATGGCGGCGGACGATCGCGGCAACGACGCATGGCGCATGAGGCTTCTCTCTCCTGACCTTTGGCCCGACCCTTGGAACGCTCCGCCTGTGCCGGCGGTTGCGGGGCGATGGACGACCATGATCTCGAACGTTTCGTTGCGGCGCAAGCGGGCACGTACGACCGCGCGCTGGCCGAGTTGAAGGCGGGTGCCAAGCGAAGCCATTGGATGTGGTTCGTGTTTCCGCAGATTGCCGGGCTGGGGCAGAGCGCGATGGCGCGGGCCTATGCGATCGGCTCGATCGGGGAGGCGCGGGCCTATCTGGCGCATCCGGTGCTGGGGCCGCGACTGCGCGAGGCGAGTGCGGCGGTGACGTCCCCCCTGTTTTTTCATCCATGTTGAGTGAGAGTTTTCCGGCCCTTTGAAGCCTGCGGGCAAGGAGCTGGAACATGAAGAAGTCGAGGTACACGGAAGAGCAGATTGCGTTTGCGCTGAAGCAGGCGGAGATGGGCACGCCGGTGGCCGAGGTTATTCGCCGGATGGGCGTGTCGGAGCAGACGTTCTACCGCTGGAAGAAGGTGTATGGCGGGCTGGGCGTCGGCGAGCTGCGGCGGGTCAAGCAGCTCGAGGACGAGAATCGTAAGCTCAAGCAACTCGTCGCGGATCTGAGCTTGGACAAGCATATCCTGCAGGACGTGCTCGCAAAAAAGCTCTGACGCCTGGGCGACGGCGCGAGATCGTCGCGCACGTCCAGGCGTCCCATGGCGTCAGCGAGCGGCGTAGCTGCCTCGCGCTCGGCGTCGACCGCTCGTCGGTGCGGTACGTGTCGCACAAGCCTGACCAGGCGCCGCTGCGGTTGCGCATCCACGATCTGGCGGCGGCACGGGTGCGCTACGGCTATTTCCGGATCTACATCCTGCTACGCAGGGAAGGCTGGCTGGTGAACCATAAGCGCGTCTATCGGCTCTACCGGGAAGATGGGCTGAGCCTCCGGCTCAAACGTCCTCGGCGCAACGTCAGCGCTGCGAACCGCGAACGCCAGCCCGCAGCGTCGGCGCCTAACGAGATGTGGTCGATGGACTTCGTCTCGGATGCCTTGTTCGATGGCCGACGGCTGCGGGCGCTGACGGTGGTCGATGCCTTCATCCGTGAAGCGCTGGCGATCGATGTCGACCAGGGCATCAAGGGTGAACAGGTCGTGGCGGCAATGACGCGGATTTCGGCGACACGTGGTGCGCCCAAGACCATCCGGGTCGACAATGGTCCGGAGTTCATCTCGAAAGCACTGGATCGATGGGCGTACGAGAACGGCGTCACGCTCGACTTCTCGCGGCCGGGCAAACCGACCGACAACGCCTTTGTGGAGTCGTTCAACGGCCGCCTGCGTGACGAGTGCCTGAACAGCCACTGGTTCCTGTCACTGGCGGACGCAAGAACCAAGATCGAGGCCTGGCGGTGGGACTATAACGAGAGCCGTCCTCACACGGCGCTTGGCTGGCTGACGCCAGCCGAATATGCTGCATCCGCCGGGGTTAACCCCGGCGGATGCAGTCCGGAAGCTCGCATCCTGCCCGGATGAGAAACCGGGGGACCGTCAGCGGTACTGGCGGCGCCGGGCAGCGCGGAGGCAATCATGGGGGGTATCGATGCGACCAAGCTGCGGTCCTCCATGACGCTGTTCGCGCATGCCGCCGACGAGGACGGCGCGGTGTTCCGGGCCGTGCTCGACCGCTTCTATGGCGGGCGGGAGGACGGGGAGACGGTGCGGCGCCTGTAACGACGCCGCGACCGCCCCGATGCCTCAGGCGCCAGCCAGTTCGGCCTTGGCGTTCACCTTGGACGAGGCCAGCTTGGTCAGCTTCTCGTCGGTGGCCTTTTCCTCGGCCAGCGTTTCGCCGAGCAGCTGCGCGGACTGGCTGCGGCCGAGCTGGTCGGCCCAGGCGATCAGCGTGCCGTAGCGGCTGATCTCGTAATGCTCGACCGCCTGGGCGGCGGCGGTCAGGGCAGCGTCCAGCACCGCCTTGTCCGCGACCTCACCGGCAACCTCGTTGGCTTCCTTGATGATGCCGTCGATCGCGGGGCAGGTGACGCCCTTGGGCTCCAGCCCTTCCAGTTCGAACACGCGCTTCAGCCGGGCGATCTGGCCCTCGGTCTCCCGCAGATGGGTTTCGAAGCCCATGCGCAGTTCGGGGTCGGTGGCCTTTTCGATCATCTTGGGCAGCGCCTTGGTGATCTGCTGCTCGGCGTAATAAACGTCCTGGAGCTGGTGGATGTAGAGATCCTGCAGCGTCTGGATGTCCTTGGAAAACAGGCCCATCGTCTCTCTCCTGGATAGGGTTGCCGCGGTCCCAAACGGGCGGCGCGCGGCATGGTTGCGGATTTACGATGAGCGCGCGGGTTGCGCCGCCAGCGGACCGGTGACGGTGGCGGTGCCGTCATTGGCGAAGACAATCGCCCAGCGCGCGGTGTTGTCGCAGACCGCGTTCCAGGTCGCCAGGCCATTGGTCGGTGCCGCCTCGTTCATCGACGTCACCGCCTGGCAGGAGGCGCCGTCCTGTCCGGAATCGCGGATCGCGCGGAACAGGACGCCGCGGCGCTGCCCCTCCGGCAGGTCGCGGATGCGGGTGCCATAGTCGATGCCCTCCGCCGCGGCGGTTTCCGCGGCATTGGTGACGGGGGTGGCGTTGTCGGCCGCGGTGTCGCTCTGCCCGCAGGCGGCGAGGGGGGCGAGCGCGAGGGCGGCAAGGGCGGTGAGCGTCGAACGGTTCATCGGGTTCCTCCTGTCGGGCGGTTCAACGCGCTGCCGCCGATGTGGTTGCCCCATCGTAACGAAGGCGGCATGGCCGGTGGGATATGACCCAAGCCACACACACGCCCCCCGGCATGCCCGCGCTTCCCGCCGACTGGCAGGCCGCGTTGCAGGCGGAGATGGACGGGCCGCGCTTTGCCGCGCTCGCCGCGTTCCTGGACGACGAGGCACGGCAGGGGCAGGCGATCTTTCCCCCGGCGGAGGACCGGTTCCGCGCGCTGGAGCTGACCCCGCTGGACCGGGTGCGCGTGGTGATATTGGGGCAGGACCCGTATCACGGCGCGGGGCAGGCGCACGGCCTGGCCTTTTCGGTGCGGCCGGGGGTGCGGCCGCCGCCGAGCCTGGTCAACATCTTCAAGGAGATGGAAAGCGACCTGGGGGTGGCGCGCAGCCGCCACGGCCTGCTCGACCATTGGGCGCGGCAGGGCGTGCTGCTGCTCAACAGCGTGCTGAGCGTGCGCGAGGGCGCCGCCGCCTCGCACCAGAAACGCGGATGGGAGCCGTTCACCGATGCGGTGATCCATGCGGTAGCGGCGCGGAGACAGCCGGCGGTGTTCATCCTGTGGGGCGCGCATGCCCAGAAAAAGGCCGCGTTCCTGGACCAGGATGGCGGGCGGCATCTGGTGATCCGCTCCGCCCACCCCTCGCCCCTGTCGGCGCGGCACGGCTTTTTCGGGTCGCGGCCGTTTTCGCGGACGAACGCGTTCCTGGAAGCGCAGGGGCAGGCGCCGATCGACTGGGCGTTGCCGGAGGTTTGAGGGGGCACCGCGCCGCCGGCCGCGGAAGTGGACACTACATCCCCCCTCGCGCCTCCACTTAGAGCGGGACACCGCTCTAGTCCGCGGCATAGCAGCGTTCGTATTCGCGGCGGCGCTGGATCGCGGCCAGATGCTCGCCGCGCAGGATCGTCACCGCCTCCTCCTGTTCCAGCGTGATCAGCCGCAATTCGGGCAGCGGTTTGTGCCGGGGCGGGGTGACGCCGGCTTCCATGTCGTGCGCGTCGTTCTCCACCCGGTTCATCGCGACCTGGAGCAGCATGGCGGCGCCGTCCTGGTGGAAGGAGGGGACGCGGTCCTCGCGCCATTTGCCGAAGCGCTTGGGATCGCGCAGGCGCAGGATGAACATGGTCAGCTTTTCATCGAAGTGGCGGCGCTCGCCGATCTGTTCGCCCTTGTAGAAGATGGGGGTGGCGACGCCGTTGATCGCCCGGTCGAGCGCGGCATCGGCCAGGCGTTGCACCGCGCAGTCGAGTGCGATCCCCCACGCCTCGCGAAAGCTGGCCGCGTCGGGGCGGGCGCGCAGCATATAGGCGGAGGTGGTGCCCATGCCGACCGCCTTGGCCGCCGCCTCGACGTTGCCGGTGGCGGCGAGCGCCTCGATAAAGCCGGTCTGGCGCTCGGGCGTCCAGCCATCGACGCGGGGGCGGACGGGCACGGGGTCGAAATCCCCGGCGGCGGGCGGTTCGGTGCGCTTGCTCATGCGCGGGAATGAACACCGGATGCGGGTGTGTAGGACAGCCCCGCGCCGTCGATTGTTGGATTGGTTCGTGTTTCGTTCCGTGGGTGTGGCGCTTTGGCATCCATCAGGGCATGGAATGCCGCGAAGGAGCATGACGATGAGCAATGGCACGGACGACTATGTCTATGACGAGGCGAGCGGCGAATGGATCAGCGCGGCCGACGCCGCCGCGCGGGCGCCGGGCGGCGATACCGATGGCGGCGTCGAGGTGCGCGACGCGGTGGGCAACGTGCTGGCGGACGGCGATGCGGTGACGCTGATCAAGGACCTGACGGTAAAGGGCGCAGGCCAGACGCTGAAGCGGGGGACGCTGATCAAGTCGATCCGGCTGACCGGCGATGCGCAGGAGATCGACTGCAAGTTCGACGGGATCCGCGGGCTGGTGCTCAGGGCGGAGTTTGTGCGGAAGCGGTGAGGCGTTGACGGTTGGGCGCGCCGGGCTCAATCTTCGTGAATGCGCAGGATCAGCTTTGCCGAGGCGGATGACGATTTCGGGGCGGTGATGGATATGGTCGCCGCGGGTGGCGCGCCGGTTCGGATCGTCTGCGACGATGGCGAGGATGTGGTGGTTGCATCGGCCCGGACATGGGCGGGCATGCAGGAGAGCTTGTACCTGCTGTCCTCGCCGAACAACGCGCGGCGGTTGCTGGACGCTGTGGCGGGATTTGATGCGCGGTGGGGATGAGCATGTCTTGCTCGCCACTTGTCCCCGTTCGTGCCGAGTAGCGACCGAGTAGGCTTCGCAAGAAACCGTATCGAGGGCGCGTATCGAGGCATTGTTCCGTGCGCGGCCCTGCCCCTCGATACACCATCTCGATACGCGGCCTGACGGCCGCTACTCGATGGTTACTCGGGACGAACGGGGGTGGGGCAGATCGGCGCGCACGTCAGTTATGCGGTTTCATTATTGAAGCCGGTACGACCTGCTAGAAGTGTGAAACCATCAGCGTCGACCTGTCAATTCAACGTTATAAGTGGCACACTATAGCCCGTTGATGAGAGGCGTTAGAAATCGTCAAACCGATATGTCGTCGAACCAATGCGATATTGGACGGCAAAATTTTGTTTGACTCGAAAGCGCGTTTCGGCAACTTTTCCTCTCATCGAGGGGATATCCCACGATAGGTCGTCGTACCGATGCGAGGGGAATATCACTCCCCCGCATTAGCGGGGACCGAAACGAAATTAGGGCCGCTGTTGGCGCAGCGACCCTAATGAAGGCAGGCATCCCACCTCGTGCTCTTTGCAAGCGTGCGAGAATTTAGTGGGCCTTTGTTCTCAGGTCAACCAGCCCTTGGTGCCGGGGCTGGAACTGAAGGCGATTATTCATGAGCACTCGCAAACCCATCGGCACACGCGCTCGTACCGGCGAAAGCTGTCCGGAGTCGGGGTCTGGAAGGCCATCTCCAGTCCTTCCACTACCGCGCCGATTTCGAAAGGCAATCGGATGCCTCCCTACAATGGTCAAGCCGTTACGTGGGAACTGATCCGGCACGCCTGACGATTGGCTGTAGCCGTTCAACAAGCTGTCAGCCTCTCCCCTTCAGGGGGAGGGGTTGGGGTGGGGCGGTTCAAGCGATCCGCCCGTGGACAGGCCCCACCCCCGGCCCCTCCCCTGAAGGGGAGGGATGTTCGAGGCGGCTTACTCCGCTGCGGGCAGATACACCTCGCTGCCCTTCTCGCGGAACGTTTCGCTCATCCTCGCCATGCCGGCTTCCGCTTCCTCGGTGGCGACGAAGGTTTCCACCGGCGCGTTCTGCTTGGCGGCGAACTCGCGGACCTCCTGCGTGATCTTCATCGAGCAGAATTTGGGGCCGCACATCGAGCAGAAATGCGCGGTCTTGGCGCCTTCGGCCGGGAGGGTCTGGTCGTGGTAGGATTCGGCCGTGTCGGGGTCGAGCGACAGGTTGAACTGGTCGCGCCAGCGGAAGTCGAAGCGGGCGCGCGACAGGGCGTCGTCGCGCAGTTTCGCGGCCGGGTGGCCCTTGGCGAGATCGGCGGCGTGGGCGGCGAGCTTGTACGTCACCACGCCGACCTTCACGTCGTCGCGGTCGGGCAGGCCCAGATGCTCCTTGGGCGTGACGTAGCAGAGCATCGCGGTGCCGTACCAGCCGATCATCGCGGCACCGATGCCGCTGGTGATATGGTCGTAGCCGGGCGCGATGTCGGTGGTGAGCGGCCCCAGGGTGTAGAAGGGCGCCTCACCGCAGACCTGAAGCTGCTTCTCCATGTTTTCCTTGATCTTGTGCATCGGCACATGGCCGGGGCCCTCGATCATCACCTGCACGTCCTGCGCCCAGGCACGGTGGGTGAGCTCGCCCAGCGTATAGAGCTCGCTGAACTGCGCCTCGTCATTGGCGTCGGCGATGCTGCCGGGGCGCAGGCCGTCGCCGAGCGAATAGGCGATGTCATACGCCTTCATGATCTCGGTGATCTCGTCGAAGCGCTCGTAGAGGAAGCTCTCCTTGTGATGCGCCAGGCACCATTTCGCCATGATGCTGCCGCCGCGCGACACGATGCCGGTGACGCGCTTGGCGGTCATCGGGATGTAGGGCAGGCGGACGCCGGCATGGATGGTGAAATAGTCGACGCCCTGCTCGGCCTGTTCGATCAGCGTGTCGCGGAAGATCTCCCAGGTCAGGTCCTCGGCGATGCCGCCGACCTTTTCCAGCGCCTGGTAGATCGGCACGGTGCCGATCGGCACGGGGCTGTTGCGGATGATCCATTCGCGGGTGTCGTGGATGTTGCGGCCCGTCGACAGGTCCATCACCGTGTCGGCGCCCCAGCGGATCGACCAGACGAGCTTGTCGACTTCCGACGCGACGTTGCTGGCGACCGCGCTGTTGCCGATATTGGCGTTGATCTTGACCAGGAAGTTGCGGCCGATCGCCATCGGCTCGGATTCGGGATGGTTGACGTTGTTGGGGATGATCGCGCGGCCGCGGGCGACCTCGTCCCGCACGAATTCGGGGGTGACATAGTCGGGGATCGCCGCGCCGAAGCTTTCGCCGTCGCGGACATAGTCCTTCAGCATCTGGCGGCCGAGATTTTCGCGGGTGGCGACATATTCCATCTCGGGCGTGATGATGCCGCGCCGGGCGTAATGCATCTGGCTGACATTGGCGCCGGGCTTTGCGCGCAAGGGGCGCTTGATCAGGCGGGGGAATTGGGGGACGCCGCCGGAGCGGTCGGGGCCGAGCTGGCCATTATCCTCCGGGCGGATTTCGCGGGCGTCGTAGCTTTCCACGTCGCCGCGCGCCTCGATCCAGTTGCGGCGCAGTTGCGGCAGGCCGGCCATGATGTCGATGCGGGCGTCCGGGTCGGTATAGGGGCCGGAGGTGTCGTAGACGCGAAGCGGCGGCTCGCCCGAGGAGGGGTCGAGATGGATTTCGCGCATCGCCACGTTCAGCGGGCCGACATGGACTTTCTTCGATCCGCGGATCGGGCCGGTGGTGACGCCAATTTCGGTACGGGCGGGTACGTCTGCCATCTCTTCTCTCCTTTGGGGAGGGAGACGGGTAGCCCGGAGGGGTTGCGCCGACTTCCACTCCCTACGCCGGTGTCAACCGGATCAGGTTCGGCGGGTCGGAGCGTCCTCGCTCCCTCTCAACCGCAGTATCGGCGGTCCCCCGGGGATGGCGTGGAGCATAGGGGGTCGGCGCCTGAACGCCAAACAAAAAGGGGCCGACTTGACTCGCAAACTCGCGGAAGAGCGAGTTTGGAGGCGGCGCCGGCCCGCTCCCCCACGGGTCCCTGCAAAGTAATACTTTGCAGGGCTACCCTCACCCGGCCTCCCATCAAGGATACTCTGTGGGAGGTCGGGTGGGGGAGCGGGCCGGCGCCGCGAACGCGCACCGGCGCGTTCAATCAGAAAGTGTAACCGATGCCGAGCGCGCCGATCCACTGGCTGCGCTTGCCGGCGATCGAGACGACGGGGCTGTCGGCGAAGTCGTTGAGCATGTCGCGGTAGACGACACCGCCGACGACCTTCCAGCCCTTCAGCAGATTGCCGGTGATCGAATAGGTGCCCATCGCGCCGAGCGCCCAGTTCTTCCAGCCCTTGCGCGCATTATAGACGGGCAGGGTGCTGGCGACGCTCTGGGTGGGATCGATCGAGAAATAGGTGCGGGCATAGCCGGCCCCGGCATGCTCGGCCGAGGCGAACAGGCCCACCGCCGCCTTGGTGCTGAGCGGGGTGAAATAGTTGATCGTCGGCTGCCAGATCGCGCTGTCATGGGCATTGCTGACATCGTGGCGGTAGCTGAGCGAGACGGACAGGCGGTCATACGGGCTGGTGATGACGCCGGTCTTGCCGATGCCGACAAAGCCGCCGAGTTCGATCGCGGTCTTCACCTCGCCAAGCGCGCGGACGCGCGCGTCGTCGATCGAGTCGACGTTGTTGCGGTTGAAGTTGATGACGCCGATCGGACCGGCCTGGAAATCCCAGTTGGGGCCGGGCCGGTTGGGGATCAGGTCGATCGAGGCGCGGTTTCCGATGACGGTGAAGTTGTAGCCGCCAACCGAACCCAGAACGCCGGGCGCGGGCGTCCACTGGTAATCGTTCGACCCTTCGTAGTCGGTGATGAGGGCCGCGGCCACTGCGACGGTGACGGTGTCGCGGTCGAAGTCTTCGGGATCGACGCCGGTCGGGGCGCGCGACGCGTCCGGCGGGGTGCTGGCGTCCTGCGCGGCGACAGGCGTGGCGGCCACGAGCGCGAGCGCCGGGACAAGGAAACGGAAGGCGGCGGAGCGCAAGACGGAAAACTCCCTGTACGATTATCCAGGGCGCAACGCCCTGCAATCAGTTTGTGTCCGAAGCGTTCCCGTCAGAAGATGTAACGCATCCGTACCTGTTGCCGATCGGTCACATCGGCCAGGGTGAAGCGCGCCGCCGAAAAGCGCGGCGGGCCGAAGCGGATCGCGGGATTGCGCGAGAATCCAAAGCCTTCGCGCGGGATGCCGGCGATGGTGTCGAGCTTGGCATTGCCGTTTTCGTCATGGATCACGGCCAGCGCATAGGCACCGCGGGGAAGACCGTCGAAATGGATGCTGCTCTGGTCGGCGGGGACCGAGCGGGTGACGGCGCGGACATCGTCGACGCAGGCGGGGAAATTGTCCGGGTCCGCGGTCAGGCAGACGCGGATCATCCCCTTGGCCGAACGGAGGTGATCAACCCCGACGTCGAGCCGCGACACGGGTGCTGCGCCCAGTATCAGGCCCGCCGCCGCCAGCAGCGCGCCCGCGCCGCTCAGCCTGCGCATGCGCGCGGGCGAAATCGCCCAGCCCCCGGTCGGTGCCGCACAGCCGGTCCCAGATGCGGAAGTAGAGGCCATAATTACATCCATATTGTTCATGGTGCCGCTGATGATGGCTGGCGGTGATGAGCCAGCCCCCCAGCGGCCCCTGCCACACGGCGCGGGGAAAGACCTCCCAGCCCATATGGTTCGTCACCCCCATAACGGTCATGACGGTGAGGACCAAGGCGAGTGCGCTAACATGGATCGGAATCGCGAAGACCAGTAGCGGAATTGCCACAGCGCCGGTCACCGCCTCCACCGGGTGAAAGGCCATCGCCGCCCAGGCGGTGGGCGGGCGGCTGGCATGATGGACGGCGTGTGCCAGCTTGAACACCTTTGGCCGGTGCATCCAGCGGTGCGTCCAGTAGAACCAGGTGTCGTGCGCGAAGAGGTAGAGCAGCACCGAGACCGGCCAGTACCAGAGCGGCCAGGCATGAAGGTCGCTGTAGATCCGCGTCCAGCCGTGATTCTGCCAGCCCCAGGCGATGATGCCGGCAGGCAGGCCGTAGATGGCGGCGGAGGCGAGGCTCCATGCGATCTCGCGCCGCATCTGCGCGTCCAGCCCGGCATATAGCCGGGGGTGACGTACGCGGGTGGCAAAGGCGAACGCCCCCGACACGATCAGGTAGCGGATGCCGACGATCGCAGTCATCGCAAGCGCGGACAGGAGGATGGCGAGGATCACGCCGGCCAGTGTAGCCGATCGCGGGCTGGGTGTCCGTCCGGAAATGCGCCCGGGACCGGCGCTGCCGCGAAATTCGCCCGTTCGCGATCCTTCCGACCACGCTCTCCGATTGAACGGCTTTGCGATGTCGGTCGTTGTCGGCGCGGAGAGATGCAAGGAGTGTGGATCATGGCGATCAACGAGCCGAACAATGCACAGGACATGCCCGAGGCCCCGCGCGAGGAAGGCAGCGCCGCGGCGATCCTGTCGGGTGCGCAGATGGACGGCGCACCGGGCGGCGGCGGGCTGGGCGGAGCATCGGCCGCCGACGTGCTGAGCGGATCGGGGCGGACGCCGGCCGGGACCTCGCCGAATGCACCGATCGACACGAGGGTGGATGCCGGCGACCGCGACGCCGATGCCGAAGCGCGCGTGCAGGCGGTGGACGGCAACGAGGCGGAGGGGCATCCTTCCTGACGGGCATCCTTGCTGCCGGTCGGGCGCCCCGCCGAACCGCCGTGCGGGGGGGGGGGGGCGGGTGGTTCCACCCCCCTCGTCTTCCCGTCAGCCGGCGGAATAGGCCATATCGAACTTACCGTTGTTCGGGTGGCCGATCTGCCAGGTGGTGGGCGGCCCCTTTTCGAAGGTGACCGTGTAGGTTTCGATGCGATCGGCATCGCCGCCGGTTGCGGCAACGAAGGTCATGGCCTTGATCGCACCGGCAGCGGCGAGACTGGATTGCAGGGCGGGCAGTTGTTCCCGACAGGCGGCGAGCAGCGCATCCCCCATCACATCGGCGGGGCACTGCCCGGCGGCGGTGCCCGACAGCATCACCCTGAGCGCGTCGCCGAACTTGCCGCCATCGGCCGCGCTTGCCGGGGAGAGTGTGACCGCACCCACGGCAATGGCCAGTGCTGCAACGCTGCGACGCATGACGATCCTCCCCCTTGACGATGGCGGCATCATGTTTCGTGTCGAAATCATGCGCAAGGGGACCGGCGGGCAAAATATGGGCATGGCCGGATGCGTTTACGCACCGCCGAACGAACCATCGATCCTGTTCGAACCATCGTGGCGCATGTCCTCTCACACCGCCCATTCGGGATCGGTGGTGAAGACGATGGTCAGCCAGCGATTGGGGGTGTCGTCGCCCAGTTCCTCGCCGATGCGGTCGCGCAGCGCGTCCCATTCCTCGAGGCGGCGGGCGGGGGTGTCGGGGGGAACGATGAAGTTCAGTTCGATCTGGGTGCCGCGCCCGACGCGCGCGACATAGGCGCGGTAGGAGACGAAGCCATAGCGGTCGACGGTGGCCTGCGCGATGCCGTCGACCCGCAGCTTGAGCGCGGGGGGCGTGACGAGAAGGATGTCGGAGACGGCGGCGCGGATGGTTTGAAAGGGGGCGGGGATGATGACGAGGCAGATGACGACAAGCGCGGCGGGATCGACATAGGGCGTCATCCAGGCATGGCGCGTCCCCTGGAGCATGGCGCCAAGCGCGAAGGCGACGAACAGCGCGGCGCCCAGCGCCGAGGTCATGATCCATGCCCTGCCGTCCAGTGCGACCAGTTGCGAGCGGACGGTGCGGTTGGCGCGGGTGACATAGACCGCCATCGCGATGTCGGCGGCGGTGCCGATCGCGGCATAGGCCATGGCCGGGCCGAAGGAGAGCGGCCGCCCGTCCGACAACAGGGCGGTGATCGCATTGACCAGCGCATAGATGGACGCGCCCGTCAGCAGCACGCCGTTCAGCCCCAGCACGATCGGCTCCAGATGCCAGAAGCCCATGGTGAACCGCTCGTGCAGCCGCCCGCCCGCGGCATCCGCGGCGTTGGAGGCGGCGATCAGCCGCGCGACGCCGAGCGCCAGCGCGGTCATCGCCGCGTCGGCGAGCGAATACATGCCGTCGAACACGATCGCGTCCGACCCGGCGATCGTACCGACGACGACACCCACCCCCGCCAGCATGACGGTGACGATCATCGAGTTGCGCAGGAGACGCTGCTCGCCGTTCATGGTCGGTGGGTCCCGAAAACGATTGCGCGGGGGATTATGCGCGGTTCGCGGTGGCGGGGGAAGGGCGGGTGAGGATGTGGACCGGGTGGCCGGCATAGAGCGCGTCGCGGGCGGGGCGGTAGCCGAGGCGGGCGGCGAGGCGCAGCGAGGGGGCGTTGGCGGGATCGATGATGCAGCAGGTGCGCGCGATGCCGCGGCCGTCGGCCCCGTGACCATCCGCCCAGGCGAGGATCGCGGCAAGCGCCTCCCCGGCAAAGCCGCGGCCATGCACCGCGGGGGCGAGCGCCCAGCCGAGTTCGGGCGCGTCCAGCGGCGGATCGATCGCGCGGCGCGCCTCCAGCAGGCCGATATCGCCGATCGGCGGGCCGCCGCCACGTTCGCGCACGACCCATGAGCCATAGCCGAACGCCTGCCACTGGCCGATCGAGCGGAGCAGGCGGAGCCACACCTCTTCGCGCGAACGGGGCTGTCCGCCGATCATCGCGTACACCGCGGGTTCGGACCACATGGCGGCGAGCGCGTCGAGATCGTCCGGGTGATGGGCGGTGAGGGTCAGCCGGTCGGTGTGAAGGGTGGGGGCCTGGGTCATCGGAGCAGCGTAGCGCGCTTTTGCGCATCAATGCTCGCGGAAAGAGGACCAGAAGGCGCCAACCAGCGGTTCCAGCGCGTAATCGAGTGCGGTGCGGCGGCGGAGCGGCACAAGGACCTCGGCGGGCATGCCGGGGCGCAGCCCATAGGGCTTGCCGGTGCCGTCCTTCAGCCGGGCGAGTTGCGCCGGCGGGACGGTGACCTCGCCGGTGAAGAAGCTCTGGCCGGTCTTCTCGTCGGTCAGCGCGTCGGCGGACAGGCGGGTCAGGCGGGCGTCGAGATCGGGCAGGGCGCGGTCGTGCAGGCCGGGAAACTTCACGCGCGTCGCCTGACCCACCGCAAGATCGTCGGCATCGTCCGGGCTGATGCGGACCTGGATCAGAAGCTGGGTGCGCTCGGGCACGATGTCCATCAGCGTCTGGCCGGGCGCGATGACGCCGCCGGGGGTGAAGACCGACAGGCCGACGACGGCGCCGGTGACGGGCGCGCGGATTTCGGTGCGCGCCAGCTGGTCGCGCGCGGCGGCGAGTTTCGGGAGGATCTCGCCCAGGCTCGTCTCCACCTCGCGCAGGTCGGCGGCGGTGCGTTCGCGAAAGGTGCGCTCGGCCTCCAGCACCTGATAGCGGCTTTCGCGGGCGGCCTCGCGGGTCTGCGCGACGCTGGCGGCATATTGGCCCTGCTGGCCGATCATCTCGGCACGCTGGCGCTCCAGCTCGCGCAGGCGGGTCTGCGAGACGAAACCCTTTTCCGCGACGGGGCGGAGCGCGGCGAGTTGCGCGTCGATCAGGCGGAGCTGTTCCCTGGCGGAGACGACCTGGGTGCCGTAGCCGCGACCCTGTTCCCCCGACTGCGCGGCGCGCTGGCCAAGTGCCTGGCGCTGCGCGGTGAGGGTGGCGCGGCGGGCATCGAGTTCGGTCTGTTGCAGGCGCAGCGCCAGGCGGGCGGCGTCGCGATCCTCCGGGATCAGCGTGGCATATTCGGCGGGCGCAGCGACGGTCGTGGCGCCGAGCTGTTCGGCCTCCAGCCGGGCGCGCTGGGCGAGCAGGCGGATGGCTTGTGCGGAGAGCGCGCGTTCCTGCGCCACGACGTCGGCGGCGGCGAGGCTGGCGAGAAGCTGGCCCTTTGCCACCCGCTGCCCTTCGCGGACCAGAATCTGGCGCAGCACGCCGCCGTCGCGGTGCTGCACCGTCTGGCGCTGGCCGGAGACGACCAGCGTGCCGGGGGCATAGGCGGCGGCGTCGAGGCGGACAAAGGCGGCCCAGCCGAGGAACAGGACGAAGAACAGCACGGCGACGATGCCGCCTGTGCGGATGTCGCGGCCGGGATCGGCCATTGGCGGGGCGGCGGGGTCAGCCATGGATGGCGGGCGGGGCGGGCGTGGCCCGAAGCTTGGGCGGGGTGATGCGCGGCAGTATCTCGTCGCGCGGGCCGTAGAGATCGACGCGGCCGTCGCGCAGGACGAGCAGCTTGTCGACCGCGGGCAGGATGCTGAGCTTGTGCGAGACGACGACCACGGTGCGGCCGGCCTGTCTGGCGCGGGTGAGTGCGGCGACAAGGGCGGCATCGCCATCCGAATCGAGATGGGCGTTGGGCTCGTCGAGGACCAGCAGCGCGGGATCGCCGTAAAGGGCGCGGGCGAGCGCGATGCGCTGCGCCTGTCCGGCGGAGACGCCGCGGCCGCCGAGCGACAGGCGGTGGTCGAAGCCATGGGGCAGCCGCTGGATCAGGTCGCGCGCGCCGACCGCATCGGCCGCGGCGATGACGGCGGCGTCGATCGTGGCGCGGTCCTCCCCCAAGTCACCGGCGAAACGCGCGATGTTCTGGGCGACGGTGCCGGCGAAGAGGGCGGTGTCCTGCGGCAGATAGCCGAGGTGGCGGGCGAGGCGTTCGGGGTCCCAGTCGGCGAGGTCGGCGCCGTCGAGGCGGACGATGCCGCGATCGGGGCGGATGGCGCCGACCAGGAGGCGGGCGAGGGTGGACTTGCCGGCGCCCGAGGCGCCGACGACGGCGACGACCTCGCCGGGCAGGATGGAGACGGAAATGTTGGTGAGGACGGCGCGGTCGCCACCGGGGGCGAGGACGGTGACGCCCTCAACCGCGAGGGCGCCGCGCGGTGGGGGGAGGGTGGTCGGCGAGGGCTGGGCGTGGGCCTGGCCGAGCATGGTGTCGAGGCGGGCGTAGCTGCTGCGGGCTTGCGCGATGCTGCGCCAGGTGGCGACGAGCTGTTCGATGGGGGCGAGCGCGCGGGCGATGAGGAAGGAGGCAGCGAAGATCGCGCCGGCCGAGATCATGTCGTCGATGGCGAGCAGCGCGCCGAGGCCGAGCGCCAGGCTTTGCAGCGCGAGGCGGGTGAATTTGGTGGCCGTCAGGTAGCTGCCGCCGGCCAGTCCCGCCTCGGTCTGGGCGACGAGCATCGCATCGCGCTCGCGCTGCTGGCGGGCGACAAGGGCGCGGCGCATGCCGAGCGCGCGCACCGCCTCCGCCGAGGAGAGCGCGGCGTCCTGCGCGGCATAGGTGCGCGCGGCGATCGCCTGTGCCTGATCGAGCCGGGGGCGCGTGGCACGTTCGTTGGCGAGCGCGATCAGCGGCAGGGCGATGCCGCCGAGCAGCGCGACCGCGCCGATCCAGGGATGCACGACGAAACAGACGAGGATGTAGAAGGGCAGCCACGGCGCGTCGAACAGCGCCAGCATCGCCGGGCCGGTAAGGGTGGCGCGGAACTGGTCGAAATCACGCAACGCCTGCCGCGCCTCGGGTGCCTCGGGCCGGCCGAGCGTGGCATCGAGGAGATGCGGGGCGACCGCGGCGTCGAGCGCGACCCCGGCGCGGGTGAGCAGGCGGGTGCGGGTGCGATCGAGCAGCGCCAGCGTCAGCAGCGCAAAGAGCAGCACCAGGGTGAGGAAGAGCAAGGTCTGCCCCCCGCGGGTCGGCACCACCCGGTCATAGACCTGCAGCATGTAGAGGGTGGGGGCCAGGTAGAGCAGGTTGAGCAGCGCACTGAACACCGCCGCCGCGGCGAAATGGCGGCGGCATTGCGCGAGGGCGGCGCGCATCGGGCTGTCGGAACCGGGCGACATCAATGGGTTGGAGCGTACACCATCGAAGGGGGTGACCCAAGGGGGGTATTTGCGGTGGCGGTTCGCGCTTCCCCTTCCCAACATCCGTTCGGCCTGAGCGAAGTCGAAGGCCACGCCGTACCGCTTGTGCTTCGACTTCGCTCAGCACGAACGGAGGTGATGGCGGCCTACTGGCGTGCTTCGACGGGTGGATGGCCTTCGCTCGGCACGAACGGAGGTGGTGGATCGGATATCGATGCCCTAGGATCGGGCATGGTCGACCTGTCCGCCGTCATTGCCGAGATCGCCGCGGAGATGAAGGCGGCGCCCGACCGGGGGGTGCCGGCGCAGTATATTCCGGGTTTACGCGACGTCGATCCGGCGCGGTTCGGGATGGCGGTGATCGAGATGGACGGGACGTGCCATCTGGCGGGCGACGCGGAAGAGGCGTTCTCGATCCAGAGCATTTCCAAGGTCTTCGCCCTGACGCTGGCGCTGGGCGCGGTGGGCGACCAGTTGTGGACGCGGGTGGGGCGGGAGCCGTCGGGCACCGCGTTCAACTCGATCGTGCAGCTTGAGACCGAACACGGCATCCCGCGCAACCCGTTCATCAATGCCGGCGCGATCGTGGTGTCGGACGTGCTGCTCGGCCGGCACGAACCGCGCGAGGCGATCGGCGAGATGCTGCGCTTCGTGCGCGGGCTGGCGGAGGAGGAGGACATCATCGTCGACCGCGCCGTCGCCGCCGCCGAGATGGAGACGGGGCACCGCAACATGGCGCTGGCGCATTACATGCACGCCTTCGGCAACCTGAAGAACCCGGTCGAGCGGGTGCTGGGTTTCTATTTCCACCAATGTGCGCTGGCGATGAGTTGCCGGCAACTGGCGCTGGCGGGGCGCTACCTGATGGCGCGCGGGGTGCAGCCCGGCGCCACCGCCGGGGAAAGGGGCGATTGGTGGTGTCGCCGCAGCGGGCGCGGCGGATCAATGCGGTGATGATGACCTGCGGCCATTATGACGGATCGGGCGAGTTCGCCTTTCGCGTCGGCCTGCCCGGCAAGTCGGGCGTGGGCGGCGGCATCCTGGCGATCGCGCCGTGCAAGGCATCGATCGCCGTGTGGTCGCCGGGGCTCAACGCCCGCGGGAATTCGCAGCTGGGGACACTCGCGCTGGAACGGCTCGTGCAGCGGACGGGCTGGTCGGTGTTCGACCCCGGCTGAGCGCCAGTGCCCGGCGCAGGGGCGCAAAGGCGAGCGCGGGGCGGAAGGACAGCAGCAGGACGAGCGCGACACCCGCGACCGAGGCGGCACCCAGCGCACGGACGACGCGCTCGCCGGTGAGTTCTGTGCCGCAGGTGGTGAAGGCGAGAACGAGCGCGAGGCTGCCGAGGAAGCGCAGCGCACGCTTGGCGCGGGGATCGCAGACCCCGGCCTCCCGGCAATGCTTGTGCGAGGCGGCGGCCATCAGCCACAGGCCGAGAAAGCTCAAGAGGATGGCGTCAGGCATGGACGAGCTGCTCCTGTCGGGGGGCGGTGGTGCGGCGCCCTTTCGGCGCGGGGGGACGGCGGCTGGCGCGCCAGGCGGCGAGCGCCAGGGTGAGGGCGATGACCAGGGTGGCGATGTCGACGCCGGCAAAGACCATGTCGCCGGTCGCCAGCGCGTGGAACAGGCCGCGGTCGGTGGTCGCGGCATCGACGATGGGGATCGCCGCCCAGGCCAGCGCGCCGAGCGCGAAGAGCTCGGCCCAGGCGCGGCGGGCGGGGCGGGCGAGCTGGACGAGGGACAGGATGCCCCAGACCCAGAACATCGCGGATACCTCGGTGGCGGCGCGCCCCTGTGCCTGTGCCGGGATCAGGCGGTTGGCGAGCAGATAGGCGGCCATGCCGATCGGAAAGGCGGCGACGACGGCGATGTTGAGCCGTTCGACCAGGCGCAGGCCGAAAAAGGGCGCGGCGTTCGGGCGGCGGCGCTTGGTGGTCCAGAGCAACAGGCCGGTGCCGACCATCGCCGCGCCGGTCAGGCCGAGCGCGAAATAGGCCCAGCGCAGCGCCGGCCCGGCGAAGCCGGCGATGTGCAGGCCGAGCATGACGCCGGCGGTGGAGAGCGCGGGGCCGGCGTCGGGGGCGACGGCGAGGACGCGGCCGGTGGCGCCGTCATAGGTGATGGAGGGGGTGCGCGCGTTGATCGAGCCCCGGGTGTGGCGGCTGACGGTGACGGTGGCGGCGGCGTCGTTGGGGTGGCGGACGACGAGGCGGGTGGCGGGCTTGCCCCAGCGGCCCTCCGCATCGCGCACCAGTGCGGCGACATCGACCAGCGGGGCGCGGCGGCCGCTTGCCTCGCCCTCGGCGGGCAGGCCATAGGCGGCCTCGGCAAAGGCGAGCGGTTTGGCGTAGTTCGCCGCCACCGGCCAGGGCATATACATCGCGACCAGCGTGATGAGCCCGGTATAGGTGATCATCGCATGATAGGGCAGGGCGAGGACGGCGGACACGTTGTGCGCGTCGAGCCATGACCGCTGCCCCTTGTTCCAGCGCAGCGTGAAGAAGTCGGCGAAGATGCGCTTGTGGGTGATGACGCCCGAGATGATCGCGCCGAGCATGAACATCGCGCACAGCCCGGCCAGCCAGCGGCCCCAGGGGTGCGGCAGCTGAAGCTGGAAATGGAAGCGGTAGAAATGCTCGCCGCCGCGCGTGTCGCGGGCGTGGAGATCGGCACCGGTGGCGGGATCGAGCGTGATCTCGCCGGGGCCGCGCTGCGGCTTGCCGTCGGGGCCGGGGGCGAGCAGGCGAAAGGCGCGGGTGGCGACCGTGCGGTCGTCGGGCAGGTAGATATACCATTGCACATCGTCCGGCCCGTCCGCGTTCAATCGGCGGACCGCGGCGCCCGCGGCCTGCGACGGCGAGACGGCGGCGGGGCGGATCTCCGGCTGCATCCACTGGGTGATTTCCGGGCGGAAATAGCTGGCCGTGCCGGTCAGGAACATCGTGAACAGGATCCAGCCGGCGAGAAGGCCCAGCCAGCCATGGATCGTCGCCATCGACTGGCGCAGGCCGATCGCCGCGGCACTCACGGACGGACGCCCAGCAGGCGGAGCGCGGCGAACCCCAGCGCCGCGCCGCCCCAGATCACCAGCGACACGCGGCCCAGCCGGTGGTCGTGCAGCCCCCACAGGCCGACCGAGACGAAGACGAGGAAACTGAGCACCATGCCCCATCCGGTCGCCTCCGCCCGGTCGATCGGCAGCAGCCGGGCGAGAAGCGTCACGCCGACCGCGGCAAAGGCGTAGCCACCGAACAGCACCGTCACGCAGCGCCAGACGACGCCGGCGCTGTGGCGCGCGGCGGCATGGCGAGAGGCGGGAACGGGGCCGGCGGACATAAGTGGCGAATTTTCCTTGTCACGGTGATCGGCTCCCTTTAGCAGCCTCTGCGAGTCATTATCAATATCACGGGGGAAAATTTATGCGCCTGGCGGGATGGCTGGCGGGAACGATGCTGGCCGGCATGGTGATGGCGCCGGCCGGCGCCGACCCGATCGCCCCGGACGACGACACCCAGACGCGCTCTGCCGAGGAGATCGTGGTGAACGGCCAGCGCGACGAGACCTCGGCCAAGTCGGGGACCAAGACCGACACGCCGCTGATCGCGACGCCGCAGACGATCACCGCGATCGACAATGCGGAACTGACCCGGCGCAACGCGCTGTCGATCAACCAGGCGCTCAGCTATGTCGCGGGCGTATCGCCCAACCAGCGCGGCAACGTCGCCACCCGTTACGACCAGTTGTTCGTGCGCGGCTTCTCGCCGGCGATCTTCATGGACGGGATGCGGTTGCAGGGCGGCGTGTATGCGATCCCGCAGATCGATTTCCATCTGGTCGACAGCGTCGACGTCATCAAGGGGCCGGCGTCGGTCCTGTATGGCAGCGCGACGCCGGGCGGTCTGGTGAACCTGACCAGCAAGCTGCCCTATGCGCAGGCGGGCGGGCGGATCGAGCTGGCCGGGGGCAATTTCGATCTGGTCCGCTCGGCGATCGACGTGAACCAGCCGCTGGACCGGGACGGCACATGGCTGTTCCGGGTGATCGCGGGGGCCGAGCAGTCGGACGGTTTCGTCGCCCGCACGCGCAACCGGCGCTATTATGCGCGACCGATGCTGACCTTCGCGCCGGACGACCGGACCAGCATCTCGCTGCTGCTGAGCTATCAGCGCGATCCGGAGGCGGCATCCTATAGCGGCGTGCCGGTTTACGGATCGGCGCTGCCCAATCCGTTCGGGCGGTTTCCGATCGACCTGAACGTGTCCGAGCCGGCGTATGAGGCGTTCGACCGCAAGCAGAAGTCGGCGACGCTGCTGATCCGCCACGACCTGTCCGATGCGGTACGCTGGACGACCAATGCGCGCTATTTCGATGTCGACCTGCATTACCGGCAAATCTACCTGTCCGCCTTTGCGACCACGGGCGCGGGTGCTGCGCGGCAGACCGATTTTTCCACCATCGTGCGCGGCGGTGGCGGATCGGACGAATCGTTCCGGACGATCACCATCGACAACCACCTGTCCGCCAGCTTCGGCACCGGGCCGGTCGGCCATACGCTGCTGGCGGGCGTCGACTGGCAGAACAACCGCGGTGTGAACGACCAGCAGTTCAACACCGGGGTGACGAACAACCCGGCGACCAGCATTGCGAACCTGAACCTGTTCAACCCGGTCTATGGCGGGGTGCAGCCGAACTTCCCGCTGCTCCAGACGCGCAACCGGCGCGCGATCGATCAGGTCGGGCTGTACCTGCAGGACCAGATTGCGATCGGGCGGTTGCAGCTGATCGCGAGCGGGCGGTGGGACTGGTACAATCAGGCGACGATCAACCGCAATCTGGCGCCGGGCAACACCAATGCGCTGGCCCGCCTGTCGCAGACCGCGTTCACGACGCGGCTGGGCGCGCTGTACGAATCGAAGATCGGGCTGTCGCCCTTCTTCAGCTATTCGGAGAGTTTCGAGCCACAGGCCGGCGTGTTCTACACGATTGGTGGCGGCAGCGTGACGACGGCGCCGTTCGTGCCGGTGACCGGGCGGCAATATGAAAGCGGGCTGAAATACCAGCCGGCGGGGACGAGCGCGCTGTTCACCCTGTCCTTCTTCGACCTGCGGCGGCGCAACGTGCCGGTGGGCGATCCGCGCGCGGGCGTGGTGGCGGGCATACCGACCGGCGCGCAGGTGCAGGTGGGCGAGGTCGCAGTAAAGGGCATCGAACTGGACGGGCGCGGCGAGATCGCACCGGGCCTGGATGTGACGGTGGCGGGCACCTACACCGATCCGCTGGTGACGCGCGGCACGCCGGTGGTCGGCAGCGGCGCACAACTGGCCGGCGTCACCGGAACGCGGCCGCTGGGCGTGTCGAAGTGGAGCGCGTCCGGCTTCGTCAGCTACGACCTGACCAGGGCGGGCGTCGCCGGGCCGCTGGGCGGCGTCACCATCGGCGGCGGTGTCCGCTATGTCGGCGAATCGGACGGTACCGCCAGCTTCGTGCGCGCCAACCAGACGGTGGTGGAGCGGTTCCGGTCGCCCGGCTTCGTGCTGGCGGACGCGGTGCTGGGCTATGACCTGGGCCGGCTGGATGCGGCGATGACCGGGCTGACCTTTACCGCCAATGTGAACAATCTGTTCGACACGCGGCACATCGCCTCCTGTTTTTTCAACAACAGTTGCTATTTCGGTGCATCGCGGACCTTTGTGGGCAGCCTGCGCTTCGCATGGTAAGGGCGCGTCATCGCTTGCAGGATCGAGAAGTGGAGGACGGCGCCCGGCGCCGGTCCCAAGGAGCATGAGTGTGTTGACGGAAACCAAGGTCGAACTGGCGCCCACCGCGGCGCTGAGCGTGGAGACGGTGCAAAGCGTCCACCATTGGAACGAGCATCTGTTCTCGTTCTCCATCTCGCGTCCCGACAGCTTCCGCTTCCGGTCCGGCGAGTTCGTGATGATCGGCCTGCCCGGCGACGCGGGCAAGCCGCTGCTGCGCGCCTATTCGGTGGCCAGCCCGTCCTATGACGAGAAGCTGGATTTCCTGTCGATCAAGGTGGCGGACGGCCCGCTGACCTCCAAGCTGCAAAAGGTGCAGCCGGGCGACCAGATCTATCTGGGGCGCAAGCCGACCGGCACGCTGGTCGCCGACGCGCTGCTGCCGGGCAAGCGGTTGTTCATGCTGTCGACGGGCACCGGGCTGGCCCCCTTCCTGTCGGTGGCGCGCGATCCGGACATCTACGACCTGTTCGACGAGGTGGTGATCGTCCATTCGGTGCGTCGGGTGAGCGATCTGGCCTATCATGACGAGCTGTCGGCCAAGCTGGCCGACGATCCGCTGGTCGGCGAAGTCGCGGCGGAGAAGTTCCATTATGTCCCCACCGTCACGCGCGAGCCGTTCCACACGACGGGGCGGATCGACGCGCTGATCGAGAGCGGGCGGCTGTTCGCCGACCTGCCGAGCGGGCACGCGTTCAACCCGGAGACGGACCGGATCATGATGTGCGGCAGCATGGACATGATCAAGAGCCTGGGCGCGCAGTTCGAGGCGATGGGCTTCCCCGAGGGGTCGAACGCGCAGCCGGGCGCGTACGTGATCGAAAAGGCCTTTGCCGGATAATGTCGGTGCGCCGGGGCCCGCTGAAGCTGAAGCTGCAGATCCTGTGCGGCGAAGTGATCGCGATGGGCCCCGGCAAGGCGGACCTGCTGGAGGCGATCCGGCAGCACGGGTCGATCTCCGCGGCGGGGCGCGCGCTGGCGATGAGCTATCGCCGGACATGGCTGCTGGTGGACGAGATGAATCGCTGCTGGTCGGCGAAGCTGGTCGCCACCGCGCGCGGCGGCGGCGCGGATAGCGGGGCGCGGCTGACCCCGGAGGGCGCACGCGTGCTGGCCGCGTACCGCGCGCTGGAGGGGGTGGTGGATACCTCCGCCGCGGACAGCGCGGCGCGGGCCACGCTGGAGGCGATGCTGCGCGAGGCACCGCGCGACTGATTCTCACAGTTTTGCCCGTTTATATGCGCCGGGCATAATTCTGCGACAAATCGCCCCTAGTCGGCCCCTCGATTATCAGTTCGGGGAAGCGTGACGATGCGGAGCATGATGGCAGCGATGCTGATGGGGGCGGTGGCATGGCCGGCCATGGCGACCGCGCAGACCGCGCCCGCGACACCGTCGACCACGACACCCGCGGCCCAGAGCGATCCGCAGGAGGGCGCCGATGGTGCGGGCGGCGCCGACGAGGCCGCGGACGGCGAGGCGGATATCGTGGTCACCGGGGCCCGGCCGCGCGGCTCCGTGATCGGCGACATTCCCCCCGACCAGACGCTGAGCCCGGCGGACGTGCGCTCCTACGGCGTCAGTTCGATCGCCGACCTGCTGACCGAATTGACGCCGCAGACGACGAGCGGACGCGGCGGCGCGCCGGTGGTGCTGCTGAACGGCAAGCGCATCTCGGGATTCCAGGAAATCCGCGATCTGCCGACCGAGGCGATCAGCCGCGTCGAGATCCTGCCCGAGGAGGTGGCGCTGAAATATGGCTATAGCGCGGACCAGAAGGTGGTGAACTTCGTGCTGCGCAATCGCTTCCGCTCGACGGTGGTGGAGGCGACGGGGCGGGTGCCGACACAGGGCGGGCAGGTGTTCGGCGAGGGCGAGGTGGATCTGGTGCAGATCCGGCGCGACAAGCGGTTCAGCCTGCATACCGAATATCAGGAAAGCTCCGCCCTGACCGAGGCGGAGCGCGGCATCACGGCGCCCCAGACCAATTTCGGCTTGAGCGGCAATGTGCTGGGCGCGGGCGGACGCGGCGAGATCGACCCGGCGCTGAGCGCGCTGACCGGCACCGCGACGACGATCGTCGGGGTGCCCGCAGGGGTCGCCGATCCGACGCTGGCGCAGTTCGCCGGCACGCCGGCCGATCTGCTGGACGCCACCCGCTTCCGCACCCTGCAGGGTGCGCAGCGGCAGTTCGGCACCAATGTGACCTATGCGCAGCCGATCTTCGGCAACATCTCCGCCTCGATCAACGCGCAGGTGCAGACGACGCAGAGCACCAGCCTGCAAGGCCTGCCCACCGCGCAACTGGCGCTGCCCTCGGGCAACCCCTTCTCGCCCTTCGGGACCGACGTGGTGGTCGCGCGCGGGTTCGACGGTGACTTCTCGCCCCTGCGCCAGCGCAACAACGCGCTGACCGGGCGCCTGGGTGCCGCGCTGAACGGCGAACTGGGGCGGTGGCGCTGGACGCTGACGGGCGCCTATGATCGCAGCGAAAGCCGGGTGGCGACCGATACCGGGCTGGATGCGGGCGACTTCAACACGCGGCTGGCGGCGGGCGATCCGGGCGCCAACCCGTTCGGGCCGCTGACCCCGGTGGACCTGCCGCTGGCGGCGCGCAACTTCGCGCGTTCGACCGCCCAGACCGGATCGGTCGACGCGCTGCTGAACGGCCGTCTGTTCAGCCTGCCCGCGGGCGACGTTTCGACCAGCATCAAGGTGGGGGCGGACACCAATTCGGTGGACAGCCGCTCCTTCCGCTTCGGCGAACTGCGCAGCGCCGACATTTCGCGCGATACGGTGAACGGACAGGTGAACCTGGACCTGCCGATCGCCAGCCGGACGCGCGGCGTGCTGTCGCCGCTCCGGCAATTGTCGCTGAATCTGAACGCCGGCGTGAACGAGGTATCGGATTTCGGCACGCTGACCACCATCGGCTACGGCGCGAACTGGTCGCCGATCGAGGGGCTTCGGCTGATCGCCAACGTCACCGATGCCGACAGCGCACCGTCGCCCACGCAGCTCGGCAATCCGCAGATCACCACGCCCAATGTCCGCGTGTTCGATTATGTGCGCGGCGAAACCGCGACGGTGACGACCATCGGCGGCGGCAACCCGCTGCTGCGCGCCAGCAACCGGCATGTCGAGCGGCTGGGCCTGACGCTGAAGCCGTGGAGCCAGACCGATCTCAACCTGACCGCCAGCTTCGTGAACAGCCGGACCGACGATCCGGTCATCGACCTGACGGCGGTGACCGCCGAGATCGCCGCCGCCTTCCCGGACCGTTTCCTGCGCGACGAGACGGGGGCGCTGGTGCGGCTGGATACGCGGCCGATCAATTTCGCGCGGACCGAGCGGTCCGAACTACGCTGGGGGTTCAACTTTTCCAAGCCCATCAAGTCGCAGATCCAGCGGCAGATCGAGGCCTATCGCGCGGGCCAGGGTCCCAATCCGTTCGAGGGACTGCGCCCGCCGGGCGGCGAGCGGCGGCGCGGCGGCGCGGACGGCGACCGGCCGCGGACGCCGCGCGAAGGAGATGCGCCGGCGCGCGGCGATGGCGACGGCCCTCGCGCCGAGGGCGGGCCGCCGCCCGGTGGGCCGGGTGGAGGCTTTCGCGGTCCGGGCGGCTTTGGCGGCCGGGGGCCGGGTGGCGGACAGGGCGGGGGGCGCATCCAGTTCGCGCTCTATCACACGGTGGCGTTCAAGGACCGGCGCGTGCTGGCGGATGGCGGGCCCGTGCTGGACCTGCTGGACGGCGGCGCGATCGGCAATGGCGGCGGATCGCCGCGCCATCAGGTCGAGTTGCAGGCCGGGTACAGCAATAACGGCCTGGGCGCGCGCCTGTCCGGCAACTGGCAGAGCACGACGCGGGTGAACGGCGGCACGGCGGAGGCGCCGGAGGCGCTGACCTTCGGCAGCCTGGCGACGGCGAACCTGCGGCTGTTTGCCGATCTGGGCCAGCGGCTGGATCTGGTGCGCGAACGGCCCTGGCTGCGCGGGGTGCGGGTCAGCCTGTACGTCAACAACCTGTTCAACCAGCGGCAGGAGGTGCGGGATGCCACCGGCGTGGTGCCGAACCGGTACCAGCCCGGTTATCTGGACCCGCTGGGGCGGACGGTGCGGCTGTCGGTGCGCAAGCTGTTTTCCTGAAGCCCGATCCGCCCGGCGAGCCAGCGGGCGGCGGCCTCCGGCGTCTGTTTGCCGGCGTCGCGGTCAACGCGGTAATTGGCTTGGCGGATGGCGTCTACCGGGATGCGGTGGAGGAGGGGGCGGAGGGCGGCGAGGAGGCGGGGGTCCGTTGCGTGGGCGGGGCCGAGGAGCAGGACGGCGTCATAGCCGGGGATCGCGCGCCTGGGATCGGTGAGGACGGTGAGGCCGTCCGCGGCGATGCGGCCGTCGGAGGAGAAGGCGGAGATGACGTCGGCCCGGCCGCTGGCAAGCGCGCGGTACATGAAGGTCGGGCTGTAGGGCGTCATCGCCGCGAAGCGTAGGCCATAGGCGTCCCGCACCGCCGTCCATTCCGGCCGGTCGAGAAATTCGAGATCGCTGCCCAGGCGCAACGCGGGCGCGGCGGCGGACAGGTCGGACAGGGTGGCGATACCCCGGCGGCGCGCATCATCCCCGCGCATGGCAAAGGCATAGGCATTCTCGAACCCCAGGGGGCCGAGCAGCCGAACCCCCTGACCATTCGTCCAGCGGGATAGGTCCGCGAGCATGGCGGCGCGCGGCGGCACGTCGCTGCGGTGCATCGCGGTGGTCCACAGCGTGCCGGCATATTCGACATAGACATCGACATCGCCGGCCCGGGCGGCACCGAAGATCACTGCGGAGCCGAGGCCGTCGCGGTAGCGGACCCGGTAACCGGCCTGCGTCAGCCGGTCGCCGATCAGGCGGGCAAGGATATATTGCTCGGAAAAATTCTTGGCGCCGATCACGACCGTGCGATCGCCGCCGCGCGGCCATAGCGGCGCGGTGGCGAGCGCGAGCCCGCCGGCGAGCAGCGCCACGCCGGTCAGCCAGACGGCACGGCGGTCGTGGGCAAGGCCGCGTTCGATCATGCCGATCACCGCATCGACGCCGAGCGCGAGCGCGGCGGCGGCAAGGCAACCGGCAAGGACGAGCGCCCAGGCCTGGGTCTGGAGCCCGGCAAAGATCAGGTCGCCGAGGCTCGGCTGCCCGACGGTGGTGGACAGGGTGGCGGCGCCGATCGTCCAAACCGCGGCGGTGCGGATACCGGCGACGAGGACGGGGGCGGCGAGCGGCAGTTCCACCTGCCACAGCTTTTGCGCAGGCGTCATGCCGACCGCATCGGCGGCGCGGGTAACGGCGGGGTCGAGCCCGGTCAGCCCGGTGACGCCGTTACGCAAGATCGGCAGCACCGCATAGAGCGACAGGGCAAGCAGCGAGGGCAGGAAGCCGAGCGCGGGGATGCGCCCGCCGACCAGCCCCGACAGGATGAGCAGCAGCGGATAGAAGAGCGCGAGCAGCGCCAGCGACGGGATGGTCTGCACAAGGCTGGCGAGGGCGAGCGCGATGCGGCCGAGCTTCGGCCGGCGGGCAGAGAGCAGCGCGAGCGGCAGGCTGACGACCATGCCGAGCGCGAGCGCGGCGATGGCAAGCAGGACGTGCTGGGCGAGCAGCGGGGGCACGCGGGCCAGCGCATCGAGGAACGCGCTCATCGGCTGAGCGCCGCCAGCCGTTCGGCCTGATGCCGGGGAACCGCCATCAGCGCCTGCGCCCCCTCACCGCCGCCGCCGGTGGCGAGCTGCCGGGGCGTGGCGTCGGCGACGATGCGACCCTTTGCCATCACCAGCACCCGATCGGCGAGGAGCAGCGCCTCCGCCATGTCATGGGTGACGAGGACCGTGGTGAGGGCGAGACGATCATGCAGTGCGCGCAGGCGGGTGCCGAGCCCGTCGCGGGTGACGGGATCGAGCGCGCCAAGCGCCTCGTCGAGCAGCAGGATCGCGGGCGAGGGGGCAAGCGCGCGGGCGATGGCGACGCGCTGGCGCTGACCGCCGGAGAGTTGGTCGGGGCGGCGGTCGGCGAGGTCGCGGGGCAGTTCGACCAGATCGAGCATTTCGGCGACGCGGTCGCCCGTGGGCGTGCCGGCAAGGCGCAGGCCGACCGCGATGTTGCGCGCGACGCTCATGTGCGGGAACAGGCCGTCGCCTTGAAACACATAGCCGATGCGACGGCGCAGCAGATGGGGTGGGCCATCGGCGATGTCGCGCCCCTCGACCTGGACGGTGCCGGCGTCGGGGCGGACCAGCGCGTTGATCGTCTGGAGCAGCGTCGACTTGCCCGAGCCCGAGGTGCCGACAAGCGCGACAAAGGCGCCGGGCGCGATGGCGAGCGATACGTCGTCCACCGCGGTGGTTGCGCCGAAGCGCCGGGTGACGCGGTCAAGCGCGATGATCGGGGCTGGCATCGGCGGCGATGATGCGGAATGATGCCCGAAACGTCAAACGATTGGCGGCGATCACAAGAGGAGAGGATATGCAGGCGATCTTCGTCACCGGTGCCGCATCGGGCATCGGGCGGGCCACCGCGACGCTGTTCGCCAAGGCCGGGTGGCGCGTCGGGCTGGCCGACCGGAACGAGGCCGGGCTGGCGGAGGTCGCCGCGAGCCTGGGCGGGCCGCACAGCACGCATGTGATGGACGTGCGCGACGTCGGCGCGTGGGAAAGCGAGCTGGCCAGCTTCATGATCGCGGGCGGGCGGCTGGACGTGCTGTTCAACAATGCCGGTATCGCCGCGGGCGGGCCGTTCGGCGCGATCGACATCGATGCGCTGGACCGGGTGATCGACATCAATTTCCGCGGCCTCGTCTACGGTGCGCGGGTCGCCTATCCGCATCTGAAGGCGACGCCGGGATCGTGCCTGCTCAACACGTCGTCGGCGTCGGGCATCTATGGATCGGCCGGGCTGGCGACCTATTCGGCGACGAAGTTCGCGGTGCGCGGGCTGACCGAGGCGCTGGACGGCGAATGGGCGGCGGACGGGATCAAGGTGCGCGCGATCATGCCCAGTTTCATCGATACGCCGCTCCTGGATGCGATGGTGGGCAAGGGCACCGCGCGCGAGCGGGTGCGGGCGCAGGGGCTGGAGTTCACGCCGGTCGAGACCGTGGCGCAGGCGGCATGGGACGCGGTGCATGGCGACCGGGTGCTGACCCCGGTGGGCCGGACGGCGCGGCGGATGATGTTCGCGGCGCGGTGGATGCCGGGCAAGCTGCGACGGCAGATGCGCGGGGGGCGGTAGGGCGTTTACGGCCCTCTCCCCAACCGGGGAGCATCAGGTGAACAGCGCCCCGCGCTGTTCAGCGCATGCCGGGGGCATGGGCGACCTGATGCTGGAGGGGACCCGCGGCTTTAGCCGTGGGGAGGGTGAGGCGCAGACAAACAGTGCTGTGCTGTTGGGCTGCCCCTCACCCTCCCACCGCTTGCGCGGCGGGCCCCTCCCTCTCCCCGAAGGGGAGAGGGCTTTTTGTTGGCGCTACTCGCCCATGATCGCGTCGATCGCCTCGGCGAGTTCGATGTCGCGGCCCGACAGGCCGCCGGCGTCGTGGGTGGTCAGCAGGATGTCGACGCGGTTCCAGACATTCTTCCATTCGGGATGGTGGTCCATCTTCTCCGCGATCAGCGCGACGCGGGTCATGAAGGCGAACGCTTCCACGAAATCGGCGAACACCACCGTGCGCGTGATCGCATCGCGTGCTTCGTCGTGATCCCAGTCGGGCAGGCCGTCCAGTGCCTCGGCCCGGTCCATTTCGCTGAGCGGCTCGATCATCCCAATCCCCTATATCGCTTGCCGGTTCCGGCGGGCCACGGGTATGGCCTGATGCATGGGCGGGCAAGACGGCATCGGCGCGGCACCGGACGCGCACACGATCGAGGCATTGGCACGCGCGACGATCGCCAAGCTGCCGCAAGCCTTTGCCGAGCATCTGGGCGACGTGGTGCTGTTGATCGAGGAGTTCGCCGATGACGAAACGCTGGCGAGCCTGGGGATCGAACATCCGCTGGACCTGACCGGCCTGTATCACGGGCGGCCGGTGGGCGAGAAATCGTCGATGGACTCCGGCGCGCTGCCCGACCGCATCCACCTGTATCGCCGCGCGATCCTGGACGAATGGATCGAAACCGGCGTGCGGCTGGACGAGCTGGTCGCGCATGTGACGATTCACGAGATCGGGCATCATTTCGGCCTGTCGGACGACGACATGCACGCGCTGGAAGACGCGGTGGCGGACGCGTGATGCTGGCCCTTAGCGGCGTGGCGGGCGCGCGCGGGCAACGGATGCTGTTCGAGGGCGTCGACATCGCGCTGGCGCCGGGCGGGGCGGGCGTGGTGACGGGGCCGAACGGGATCGGCAAATCGAGTCTGCTCAGGATCGCGGCGGGGCTGTTGCCGCCTGCCGCCGGCACGGTGGAGCGGGGCGGGCGGGTCGCGCTGCTCGCCGAGGGGGCGGCGCTGGACGGGGAGCGGACGGTGGCGCAGGCGCTGGCGATGTGGGCGCGGCTGGACGGGGAGCCGGACATGGACGCGCGCGTCGCCGGGGCGGTCGCGGCGGTGGGGCTGGCGGCGAAGGCGGATCTGGCGGTGCGGTTGCTGTCCACGGGGCAGCGGCGGCGGGTGGAGCTGGCGCGGGTGGTGGCGACGCGGGCGCCGATCTGGCTGCTGGACGAGCCGGCCAACGGGCTGGACGCGGACGGCGTGGCGATGCTGGCGGCGCTGATCGCCCGCCACCGGGCGGCGGGCGGCGTGGCGCTGGTGGCGACGCATCAGCCGATCGACCTGGGCGATGCGGTGGCGGTGCGCCTGGGCGGCGCGGCGTGACCGCGCTGATCCTGCGCGACGTGCGCCGGGGCCTGAGCGGCGGGACCGCGACGATCGTGATCGGCTTCTTCCTGCTCGTCATCATCCTGTTTCCTTTTGCGATCGGGCCGGACGGCGCGGTGTTGGCGCGGGTCGGCGGAGGCGTGATCTGGGCGGCGGCGCTGCTGGCGGCGCTGTTGCCGGTGGAGCGGCTGGTGGCGCCCGATCTGGAGGCGGGGGTATTCGATCAGCTGGCGGTGCGGGGACATTCGCTGGTGGCGGTGGCGGCGGCAAAGATGCTGGCGCACTGGATCGGGTTCGCGCCGCTCATGATGGTGGCGGCGGTGGCGGCGGCGGGGTTGCTGGATCTGTCGGCGGCGACGCTGTTGCGGGTCGAGCTGGGGTTGCTGCTGGGCACGCCGGGGCTGGCGGCGCTGGGGGTGGCGACGGGCGCGCTGACCGCGTCGCTGCGCGGGGCGGGCGCGCTGGCGGGGGTGGTGATGCTGCCGCTGGCGGTGCCGGTGCTGATCTTCGGCGCCGGCGCGCTGGAGGGCGGGGCGGGCGCGTTCAAGCTGCTCGCCGCGGTCTCGCTGTTGCTGGTGGCGGGGGCGCCGTTCGTGGCGGGCGGGGCGATCCGGGCGGGGATGCGGTAACCGCCGCCCTCGCCGCAACCGTCAGCGAAAGAACAGGAAGTAGAGCAACAACACGACCGGCAGGGGAACACCGAACAACCACAACAAACAACCGCGCTTCATGCCATTCTCCTGTTCATACAGGTCAGGCGAACGAGCCGGCGCGCGCGGGTGTTCCCTTTTACCGGCTCCAGCGCGCCCAGATGGCGGTGGGCAGGGTGAGGCCGCGGGCCTCCTCTCGCACGCCGAGTTCGCCGGCCTCGACGGTGCCGGGCAGGTCGGCAAAGGCCTGTCGCAGCATCTCGCCGATGGCGAGCGCGGACATGCGCACCGCATAGACGGTAAGGAACAGGAAGCGCGAATCCGCGTCGATCAGCTGGCGGCAATCGGCGATCAGGTCGGGCAGATCCTCCTCCAGCCGCCAGATCTCGCCATCGGGGCCGCGGCCATATTTGGGGGGATCGAGCAGGATGCCGTCATAGCGGCGGCCGCGACGCACCTCGCGCGCGACGAACTTGACCGCATCGTCGACGATCCAGCGGATGGGCGCGTCGGCCATGCCCGACAGTGCCGCATTGCCGCGCGCCGCCTCCACCGATTTCTTGGATGCATCGACATGCACCATGCGCGCACCCGCCGCCGACAGGGCCAGCGTGCCGACGCCGGTATAGCCGAACAGGTTCATGCATTCGGGCGACGTGGTGCCCTCCAGCCGCTCGCGCATCCAGCCCCAGACGGGGGCCATGTCGGGAAAGAAGGCGAGGTGGCGGAAGGGGGTGGTCTGCGCGGTGAAGCTGACTTCCCTCCAGCGCAGCGGCCAGCCCTCGCGCGGGGTCTGCTCGTGATGGATCCAGCGGCCGCCGCCTTCCTCGTCCGAGCCGGGGACGAACTCGCCCGCGGCGCGCCAGTCGTCCGTCGCGGGGGCCCATAGCGCCTGCGGCTCGGGACGGATGAAGCGGAAGCGGCCGTAGCGCTCCAGCTTCTTGCCATTGCCCGAATCGACTAGGCCGTAATCGGCCCAGGGTTCGCCGATCAGCGTGTCGAGCTTCATGCCGAGGCCTGTGCGTGCGCGGCGATGAAGCCGGTGACCGCGTCAAAGGTGCCGGGGAGCGATTCGTAGCGCTCCTCCCGCTCGAACAGGTCGCCGACGCGGTTGGGCAGCGGCGGGCGGGTGCCGGTGGCGCGCTCCACCGCGTCGGTGAACTTGGCGGGGTGCGCGGTGGCCAGCGTGACGACGGGGACGTCGCTGTCCAGGCGGCGCGCGGCGGCGAGCGCGATTCCCGTGTGCGGATCGATGATCTGCCCGGCGCGGTCGGCGGCCCAGCGCATCGCGCGGGTCATGTCGTCCAGATCGACCCGGTCGCTGCCGAACAGCGCGGCGGCGCCCTGGCTCTGCATGTTGGTCAGCCGCATCGCGCCGGTGCCCTCGAACCCGGCCATCTGCGCGGCGAGTGCTGCGCCGTCGCGGTTGCCCAGATCGTAGAGCAGGCGTTCGAAGTTGGAGGACACCTGGATGTCCATCGAGGGGGTGGGCGTCGCCTGTACCTGCCCCTTGGAATAATCGCCGGCGGACAGCGCGCGGTGGAGGATGTCGTTGACGTTGGTGGCGACGATCAGCTTTGCCACCGGCAGGCCCATCCTGGCCGCGACATAGCCGGCGAACACGTCGCCGAAATTGCCGGTGGGGACCGAGAAGGCGACCGACCGCTCCGGCGCGCCGAGGCGTACGGCGGCGTAGAAATAATAGACCACCTGCGCCATCAGCCGCGCCCAGTTGATCGAATTGACCGCGGACAGGCTGTAGCGATCGGCAAAGGCGCGGTCGTTGAACATCGCCTTCACCAGCGCCTGCGCATCGTCGAAATTGCCGTCGATCGCGATGTTGTGGACGTTGGGGGCGAGGACGGTCGTCATCTGGCGGCGCTGGATGTCGGTGACGCGGCCGGCGGGGTGGAGCATGAAGATGTCGATCTTCTCACGCCCCGCCACCGCGTCGATCGCGGCCGAGCCCGTATCGCCACTGGTCGCGCCGACGATGGTCAGATGCTTGTCGGTGCCGGTCAGGAACCGCTCGAACAGGAGACCCAGCAGTTGCAGCGCGACGTCCTTGAACGCCAGCGTGGGGCCGTGGAACAGCTCCAGCAGCCACTGGTCATGATCGAGCTGGACCAGCGGGGTGACGGCGGCGTGGGAAAAGCGGCCATAGGCGGCGGTGCACAGTTCGCGCAGCTCGCCCTCGGTCAGCGCATCGCCGACGAAAGGCAGCATGACGCGCACCGCGGTCTCGGCATAGGACAGGCCGGCAAGGTCGCGAATCGCGTCGGCCGACAGCGTCGGCCACGCCTCCGGAATATACAGGCCGCCGTCCGAGGCGAGGCCGGCGAGCGTGGCGCCGCGAAAGTCGAGAACGGGGGCGGTGCCGCGGGTGCTGTGATAACGCATGATCCGGCGGATTAGCGGGGGCGGGCACGCTCCACAACCGCGCGATTGCGTCTGCGCAGCGCCAGACCATAGATGATTGCGGCAGCCAGCGCGAACAGGAACCATTGCACCGCATAGGCGACGTGGTTGTTGGGCACGGCATCGGTGCTGGGGCGCGGATTGGCCGACAGGCCGGCGGCCGGCCGGTCGAGAACGAGCAGCATCGGCTGCGGCCGGGGGCGCATCAGCGACTCGATCATCGAGCGGTGATCGGGGGCGTGGCTGATGTAACCGGACACCGCGCCACCCTGCCACGGCACCTCGGCGCGGGGGTTGCGACTGGTGCCGAGCTGGACGAGCATGCCGCCCCGGCACTCGGCGATCAGGCGGAAGCCCGCCGAGCCGGCGCCTGCGCGGCGGATGGTGACCGGCGGTCGGCAGGTGGCGGTGGTGCGGCGGAAGAGCAGGCGGTCGTCGGGAGCTTGCGGAAAGGCGACGGGGGCGCGCGCCGGATTCTGCGCCAGTTGGGCGAGATACGCTTCCTTTTTCGGTGCGCGGTCCAGCAACTGCCAGAAGCCGAGGGCGAGCATCACCGCGATCAGCACGCCGACGACAAGGGTGGGGATGACGGGTATGCGGCGCATCAGGAGGCGTCCTGGCGGATGCGGCCCTCTTTGGCGGCATTGCGATATTCAGCGGCGAGCAGCGCGCCCTTGGCGAGCCGCAGGGCGTAGAGGACGCCGGCAGCCGTGACCGGTACCCAGATCAGCATGTGCAGCCATAGCGGCGGGTGGACGGTCAACTCCAGCGCGATCGCCAGCGCGGTGATGATCGTGCCGATGATGAGGGTGAGAAAGGCGGCCGGGCCGTCACCGACGTTGAACTGCTCATAATCCAGCCCGCATTGGCCGCAACGATCGGCGAAACGCGCCCAGCCGGCAAACAGCGTGGGCGCGCCGCAGCGCGGGCACAGGCCCTTCAGCCCGACCGCGCCAAGGGACGGGCCGGGCCGTTCGACATCATCAGCCACCGTGGACGGGCGCGCCCCAGCCACCCCAGACATAGATGGTGACGAACAGGAACAGCCAGACGACGTCGACGAAGTGCCAGTACCAGGCCGCCGCCTCGAACCCGAAATGCTGGCGCGGGGTGAAGTCGCCGCGATAGGCGCGGATCAGGCAGACGATCAGGAAGATGGTGCCGACCAGGACGTGGAAGCCGTGGAAGCCGGTCGCCATGAAGAAGGCGGCACCGTAGTTGATCCCCTTGAACGGGAAGGGCGCGTGCATGTATTCATAGGCCTGGATCGACGAGAAGATCACGCCGAGCGCGACCGTCAGCCACAGACCCTTCAGCACGCCGTCGCGGTCGCCGACGCCGAGCATGCCCCACAGGCCGCGCTTCTCGCCACCGCGCTGGTTATGGATCAGCGCATGGTGCGCCCAGGTGACGGTGGTGCCGCTGGTCAGCAGGATCAGCGTGTTGAGCAGCGGCAGTTCGAATGCGTTGATGACCTCCAGCCCCTGGGGCGGCCACTGCGCGGCGATGGCGGCGGCGCCCTCGGTGGCGCGTTCCACCTGGCCGTCAACGAAGCTCATCGCGGTGGGAAAGAGCGAGAAGTCGAAAAATGCCCAGAACCAGCCGACGAAGAACATGACTTCGGAGGCGATGAACAGGATCATGCCGTAGCGGAAATGCAGCTGGACGATGGGGGTATGGTCGCCGGCATGCGCCTCGCGCACCACATCGGCCCACCAGGAGCCCATGCAGAACAGCACCGCGGCGAGGCCGGCCAGGAACGCCCAGCCGCCGCCCGGTGCCTCATGCATCCACATGATCGCACCCGCCGCCATCAGCAGCGCCGAGAAGGAACTCGCGAGCGGCCAGGGGCTGGGAGGCAGGATGTGATAATCGTGGTTCTTGGCGCCGGCCATGGTTCCTCAATCCCTGTCTGTAGCGGTATCGTCGCTTCTGTTCTGGTGGCGATGCTAGCTTGTGCGCGCGCCCGAATCCACCGGGTAAAATGTGTAGGAGAGCGTGATGGTTTCCACGCCCTGCGCATCCGGGTCCGAAAGGATCTTGGGATCGACAAAGAAGATCACCGGCATGCGCACGGTTTCGTGCGGTTTCAGCGTCTGTTGCGTGAAGCAGAAGCACTGGATCTTGGTGAAATATTTGCCCGCCTGCATCGGCGTGACGTTGAAGGTGGCGGTGCCCGTCACCGGCTTGTCCGAACGGTTGGTGGCGGTGAAGAACACCATGTCGCGCGCGCCGATGTCGATCGTCTCGCTGGGATTCTCGGGCTTGAAGCTCCAGGGCAGATGCGGGCTGACATTGGCGTCGAAATCGATGCGGATCTTGTGGTGCACGCTGCCGGGAGCCTCGTCGCCGCGCTGGGTGGTGCCCTGGAAACCGGTGACCTGGCAGAACAGGCGGTAGAGCGGCACGCTGCCCCAGGCGAGGCCCGTCATGAAAACCACGCCCAGCACCGCGAAGACGACCGTGCGTGCCTGACGGGATAGGCGCATCAGTGCATCCCCGCCCGGATCTTCGACAGGGTGACGAAGAAGATCAGGATGACGAGCGCGCCGAGCAGCAGCGCCATGACGAGCGAGCGCCCCTGGCGGCGCTTGCGGATCAGATCGGGATCGTCAGGGGTCATGCCAGCCACCGGTCGGCGACCAGCGCGCCGAAAAGGAGGAAAAGATAGAGAATCGAATATTTGAACAGCCGCTTTTCCGGCTTCATCGCATCGTCCGCCTGCGTGCGGCGCGTGGCGACGACCAGCGCATACCAGGCGAACAGCGCGGTGCCGACGGTGGCGACGCCGCCATAGATCGCGCCGGTCAGGCCCAGCGGCCATGGCAGCACCGCGGCGGCGGCCATGGGAATGGTGTACAGACCGATCTGGCGCCGCGTCACCACCTCGCCCGCGACGACGGGGAGCATGGGCACGCCGGCATTGGCGTAGTCGGTCTTCACGAACAGCGCGAGCGCCCAGAAATGCGGCGGCGTCCACAAAAAGACGAGCAGGAACATCAGAAAGGGGAGGAGCGCGACATGGCCGGTCGCCGCCGCCCAGCCGATCAGCGGCGGAAAGGCACCAGCGGCACCGCCGATGACGATGTTCTGCGGCGTCCGCCGCTTCAGCCAGACGGTATAGATGAGGACGTAGAACAGGATCGAGACGACAAGGATCGCCGCGGCGGTATAGTTCACCGCCAGCCCCATCAGGATGACCGAGAACGCGCCGAGCCCGACGCCGAAATGCAGCGCCGACTGGCGATCCATGCGCCCGGCGGGCAGGGGGCGCTGCGCGGTGCGGCGCATCATGGCGTCGAGGTCCGCCTCGTACCACTGGTTCAGCGTGCCGGCCGCGCCGGCACCGAGCGCGATGCACAGGATGGCGGTGAAGCCGATCACCGGATCGGGCATGATCGGCGCGGCGAGCAGGCCGCACAACCCGGTGAAGACGACCAGCGTCAGCACGCGCGGCTTCGTCAGCGCGAGGAAGTCGCGCCAGTCGGCGGGGGGCAGGAGGGGCTGGGTCGGGGTCATCGTCGGCACCGGCTATACCCGGTGCGGGGGGGCGGGGGAAGCGTCCCGCGGCGCGGCGCGGTGGGGCTCCCCCTCAACCCTCTCCCTGCCTTGCGGCAGCGGGCCCCTCCAGCATCAGGTCGCCCATGCCCCCGGCATGGGCCGAACAGCGCGGGGCGCCGTTCACCTGATGCTCCCCCGTGGGGAGAGGGGTTTGGGTCAGTTCTTCAACGATGCCATGTCGATGACGAAGCGGTACTTCACGTCGCTCTTCTGCATGCGGTCATAGGCCGTCTCGATGTCCTGCATGTCGATCATCTCGATATCCGCGGTCAGGCCATGGGCCTGGCAGAAGTCCAGCATCTCCTGCGTCTCGGCAATGCCGCCGATCAGCGAGCCGGCCAGGGCGCGGCGGCGGAAGACGAGGTTACCGACCGAGGGCGAGGGGTGCGGCGTTTCCGGCACGCCGACCAGCGTCATCGTGCCGTCGCGCTTGAGCAGGCCGAGGAACTGGTCGAGATCATGGGAGGCGGCGACCGTGTTCAGGATGAAGTCGAAGCTGTTGGCATGCTCGGCCATCTGGTCGGCGTCCTTGGACACGATCAGCTCCTTGGCACCGAGCCGCCGGGCGTCGTCGCGCTTGTTCGGCGAGGTGGAGAAGACATAGACCTCCGCCCCCATCGCCGCGGCGATCTTCACGCCCATATGGCCGAGCCCGCCGAGCCCGACGATGCCGACCTTCTGGCCGGGGCCGACCTTCCAGTGCTTGAGCGGCGAGTAGGTGGTGATCCCGGCGCACAGCAGCGGCGCGACCGCGGCGAGATCCTTTTCATCGTGGCCGACCTTCAGCACGAAGCCCTCATCGACCACGATATGGTCGGAATAGCCGCCAAAGGTGTGGCCGCCGAGTACGGGATCGGGGCCGTTATAGGTGCCGACGAAACCAGTGCCCTCGCAATATTGCTCCTCACCGTCGTTGCACGAGGCGCAGTGGCCGCAACTGTCGACCATGCAGCCGACACCCGCGATGTCGCCGACCTTGAACTTGGTGACGTCGCTGCCGACTGCGGTGACGCGGCCGACGATCTCGTGACCCGGCACGCAGGGGAACAGCGTGCCCTCCCACTCGGCACGGGCGGTGTGGAGGTCGGAGTGGCAGACGCCGCAGAACAGGATGTCGATCGCGACGTCCTTGGCGCCGGGGTCGCGGCGCTCAAACGAGAAGGGGGCAAGCGGCGTGGTCGCCGACTGGGCCGCATAGGCCTTGGCTGGGGTGGGCATGGAAGCTCCTTCTGGGGATCGGGCGGCTGGGGAAGCCGCGGGCCGCGATATGGGGTGCGGTTTGCGGTTCGCCAGAGGAGTGGGAAAGAGTTTTCAAATTGTTATGGTGTAACGTAACTTGTGCGCCGTGTTGATTGCAGGTTGAGGAAGATGGTTCGCACGGAGGCGCAGAGGACGCGGAGAAGACGATAAGGATACGCGGTTGGAGAGACGCCCGATCTCTGCGTTCTCTGCGCCTCCGCGCGAACCGAATTCTTTGCGTTTACGCGCACATACGAAAACGCCCCCGGGTTAAGCCGGGGCGTTTTCGTGTTTGGCACGACACGGGAGTAAATCCCGTGTTGTCGGTCCTCGTGCTTGCGCGAGGCCGGCCGGTCGAGGGGAGGCATAGCCTCCTCTCGACTCAGTCGATCTTCGGCAGGGTTTCGAACTGGTGGTAGGGCGGCGGGCTGGACAGCGTCCATTCCAGCGTCGTCGCGCCTTCGCCCCAGGGATTGTCCGGCGCCTTGCGGCCGGCTGCGAGCGACCAGACGAGGTTGACGAAGAAGATCGCCATGCCCGCCGCCATGATCTCATAGCCGTGCGTCGCGACCGCGTTCCACGTCGCATAGGCATCCGGATAGTCCGGATAGCGGCGCGGCATGCCCTGCAGCCCCAGGAAGTGCATCGGGAAGAACAGCACGTTCACGCCGACGAAGAACACCCAGAAGTGCAACTGGCCGAGGAACTCGTTGTACATCTTGCCCGACATCTTCGGGAACCAGTAGTAGAAGCCGGCGAACAGCGCGAACACCGCACCCAGCGATAGCACGTAATGGAAGTGCGCCACGACATAATAGGTGTCGTGCATGTAATCGTCGATGCCGCCATTGGCGAGGACGACGCCGGTGACGCCGCCGACGGTGAACATGAAGATGAACCCGATCGCCCAGACCATCGGCGTGCGGAACGACAGCGAGCCGCCCCACATGGTCGCGATCCACGAGAAGATCTTGATGCCGGTGGGCACCGCGATGATCATCGTCGCGGCGGTAAAATACATCTTGATGTTCACGCTGAGCCCGGTGGCGAACATGTGGTGCGCCCACACGACGAAGCCGACCACACCGATCGCGACCATGGCATAGGCCATGCCGAGATAGCCGAACACCGGCTTGCGGCTGAACGTCGCGATGATCTGGCTGACGATGCCGAAGCCCGGCAGGATCATGATGTACACTTCTGGGTGGCCGAAGAACCAGAACAGATGCTGGTACAGCACCGGATCGCCGCCGCCGGCGGGATCGAAGAAGGTGGTGCCGAAGTTGCGATCGGTCAGCAGCATGGTGATGGCGGCCGCCAGCACCGGCAGCGAGAGCAGCAGCAGGAAGGCGGTGACCAGCACCGACCATACGAACAGCGGCATCTTGTGCAGGGTCATGCCCGGCGCGCGCATGTTGAAGATGGTGGTGATGAAGTTGATCGCGCCCAGGATCGAGGAGGCGCCGGCGAGGTGGAGGGACAGGATCGCCATGTCCACGCTCGGCCCCGGTTCACCATAGGTGGAGAGCGGGGCATAGGCGGTCCAGCCGACGCCCGCGCCGCCGAAGAAGGGCGAGGCGAGGAGCAGGGTGAAGGCCGGCACGATCAGCCAGAACGACACGTTGTTCATGCGCGGGAACGCCATGTCGGGCGCACCGATCATGATCGGCACGAACCAGTTGCCGAAGCCGCCGATCATCGCGGGCATGACCATGAAGAACACCATGATCAGGCCATGCGCGGTGATCAGCACGTTCCACAGGTGGAGCGACTGGTCCAGGCTCTGCGGGCCGCCATGGAGCAGCGAGGCCCAGGTGCCCAGATACTGGATGCCCGGTTCGGCGAGTTCGGCGCGCATCAGCCCCGAGATCGCACCGCCGATGATGCCGGCCACGATCGCGAAGATCAGGTAGAGCGTGCCGATGTCCTTGTGGTTGGTCGACATGAACCAGCGCGCGAAGAAGCCGGGATGATGATCGGCATGCGCGTGGTGGTGATCGTCTTCCTTGCCCAGGAACGCGGACGGATGGAGCGCGGTATCGGTCATGGCTTATTGTCCAGCGTTGCCGGCGCCGGCGGGGTTGCCGGTGGCGCCCTGGGTAGTGGCGGGAGCGGTTTCGGTGGCGGCGTTGTCGGCCGGGCCGGTGGCGGCATCGGCGGCGTTCGCGGCCTCCTGCGCCCCTGCGGATGCGTCCGCACCCGGCTGCGGGATCACCGCGGAGGAGGGTGCCGCGCTCCCCGGCATCTGGCCGCCCTTGGCACGGACCCAGGCGGCGAACTGCGCCGGGGGAACCGCCTGCACCGCGATCGGCATATAGGCGTGGCGCGGGCCGCAGAGTTCGGAGCACTGGCCGAAGTACAGGCCCGGCTTGTCGATGGTGAAGCTCGTCTCGTTCAGACGGCCGGGCACTGCATCGAGCTTCATCCAGAAGGCGGGGATCGCCCAGCTGTGGATGACGTCGTTCGAGGTGGTGATGAGGCGGATCGGCACGCCGACCGGCAGCACGACGCGGTTGTCGGCGGCGAGCAGGCGAGGACCGTCCGCATCGGTGCGGAAGCGCTCGCCCGGCGCGACTTCGCCGCGCTCCTTCAGCATGTTGGCGGTCAGTTCGATGCCGCCATGATCGGGATATTGATAGGTCCAGTACCACTGATTGCCGATCGCCTTCAGCGTGACCGCGCCGGCGGGGGCGGGCTTGAACTGCGCCTGGAGCAGCCCGATCGAGGGCACGGCGATGGCGACGAGCGCAAGCACCGGCAACAGCGTCCACAACACCTCAATCGTGGTGTTGTGGCTGGTCTTGGACGGGATCGGATTGGCGGCGCGACGATAGCGGACCACGACCCAGCCGAGCAGCGCCAGCACCAGAAGGCAGATGGCGGTAATGACGGGCAACAGCACCGCATTGTGCATCCAGTGCGCGAACTGGCCATTCTTGGTCACCTGCGGTTGCAGGCCCATCTCGCCGTCCACCGGAATGCCGATGCCGGGCTGGATCGTGGTGGCGGGGGCGCCGTTCTGCGCGAGCAGCGGGCTGGTGGGCGCGGCGGTCGCCGGGGCGGCCGCGGAGGTGGGGGCCGTGTTGGACACGCCTGCCGGTTCGGCGGCCGCCTGTGGCGCCGGTGCCGCGACCGCCCCTTGCGGCGCCGCGGCGCCCGCGATCGTGCCCAAGCCCGTACAGGCAAGGCTCGCCGCGATCGCCAATCCCTTCAAACCCGAAATGCGCATGCCAATGGTCACCCCAGTTGTTCTCCCATGCGCCAGGCGTATCGTTTTTGGACCTTGCGAACGCAGGAAGCCGCCTTTTGCCGGTAGCTATAGCATGGAGGCGCCATCCCTCAAGCCATCAACGGCCAAAATCCCCCGCAGGCCGCGTTGCGCGGCCCCGCGCGCATGCCTATGACGGCCGCCGCAACTGCCGGAGCTCCAAGATGACCGATGACGACGTGCTGGCCGAATTCCGTGCCGCACAGGCGCTGCTGGAAGGGCATTTCATCCTGTCGTCCGGCTTGCGCTCGTCACGCTATCTGCAATGTGCGCGGGTGTTGATGGACCCGCGGCGCGGCGCGCGGCTGGCGGAGGCGCTGGTCCAGCGGATGCCGGCCGAGCTGAAGGCGCGGATCGCGGCGGTGGTGTCGCCGGCGATGGGCGGCGTGATCGTCGGGCACGAGATGGGCCGGGCGCTGGGGGTGGAGGCGATGTTCGTGGAGCGGCCGACCGGCACGTTCGAGCTGCGTCGCGGTTTCCGCCTGGAGCCGGGGACGGAGGTGCTGATGATGGAGGATGTGGTGACGACCGGCCTGTCGGGGCGTGAGGCGATCGTGGCGATCGAGGCGGCCGGCGGCCGGGTGATCGCGGCGGGCGCGCTGGTCGACCGGTCCAACGGGACGGCGGACCTGGGCGTGCCGTTCTTTCCGCTGATCCGGCTGGACGTGCCGACCTACGACCCCGACCATCTGCCGCCGGAACTGGCGGCGATCCCGGCGATCAAGCCGGGCAGCCGGGCCGCCGCCTGATGGCGGAGCATCTGCGCCTGGGGGTCAATATCGACCATGTCGCCACGGTCAGGAACGCGCGCGGGGCGGGCTATCCCGATCCGGTACGTGCGGCCCTGCTGGCGGCGGAGGCGGGTGCGGACGGGATCACCGCGCATCTGCGCGAGGATCGGCGGCACATCACCGACGACGATATCGCGCGGCTGTCGCAAGGGCTGACCATTCCGCTCAACCTGGAGATGGCGGCAACCGACGAGATGCTGGCGATCGCGCTGAAGCATCGTCCGCACGCCGCATGCATCGTGCCCGAAAAGCGCGAGGAGCGCACCACCGAGGGCGGGCTGGACGCGGCGGGGCAGCATGATCACCTGGCGCCGCTGGTGCGCGAACTGGGTGCCGCGCGCATCCGCGTGTCGCTGTTCATCGAGCCCGATGCGCGCCAGATCGAGGCGGCGGTCCGCCTGGGCGCGCCGGTGGTCGAGTTGCATACCGGGCGCTATGCCGAACTGGAGGGCGAGGCGCGTGCCGAGGAGCTGCGTCGGCTGGCGGATGCCGCGGCGCTGGCGGCGAAGAACGGCATCGAGGTGCATGCCGGGCACGGCCTGACCTATGACAATGTCGCGCCGATCGCCGCCATTCCGCAGATTCGCGAATTGAATATCGGGCATTTCCTGGTCGGCGAGGCACTGTTCGTCGGACTGGACGACGCGGTGCGGCGGATGCGGGCCGAAATGGATGCGGCCCGGTGAGGGGGCAGCGGTGATCATCGGGCTGGGATCGGACCTGTGTTCGATCGAGCGGATCGCCCATTCGCTGGAGCGGTTCGGCGCCCGGTTCGAAAACCGTGTGTTCACGCAAGTTGAACTGGCGCGCGCGGCGCGGCGGCCGTTCACCAGGGCGGGGACGCTGGCCAAGCGCTTCGCGGCCAAGGAGGCCTTTTCCAAGGCGGTGGGCACGGGCTTCGCGGCGGGCGTGTTCATGCGCGACATCGGCGTCGTCAACGCGCCCTCGGGCGCCCCCACGCTGGCGCTGACCGGGGGGGCGAAAGCGAGGCTTGACGCGCTGATCCCTGCGGGCCACGGCGCACATATTCACTTGACCATGACCGACGATCATCCCTGGGCACAGGCCTTCGTGATTATCGAGGCGATACCGGAAGCCAATCCATGAAGGACGCGGTGTTGGACGGCAACCAGACACCCCAGTCGGGTGATGCAGGCCCGGCCGGGGCGGGCACGCCGAAGGCGGCGCCGTCCGAGGCGCACCGGCGCACCGGCACCGACTGGTGGGGCGAGGTGAAGGGGATCTTCTGGCTGATCCTGATCGTGCTGGGCTTCCACAGCTTCATCGCCAAGCCGTTCTACATCCCGTCCGAATCGATGCTGCCGGGCCTGCAGGTCGGCGACCGGCTGGTGGTGTCCAAATTCGCCTATGGCTGGTCGTTCGTCTCGCCGACGATCCCGAACCCGGTGGCGATCTTCAAGGGGCTGGTGCTGCGCCAGCCAGAGGATAGCTGGTCGGTGCAACTGCCCTTCATCAAGGGGCGCCTGTTCGGATCGCTGCCGGTGCGCGGCGATGTGGTGATCGTGACGCCGCCGGGCACGCGCAACGATTATATCAAGCGCGTCATCGGCCTGCCGGGCGACCGGTTGGAGGTGCGCGACGGCACGGTGATCCTGAACGGCCGGCCGGTGGGGCGCGGTGCGGTGCATTACGAGGATATCCCCGTCGACACCAACAGCCCGTGCAAGGCCGAGGATTATGGCGAGGAAGCGCGGGTGACCCGCGCCGACGGCACCGAGGTGTGCCACCTGCCGATCGTGACCGAGACGCTGCCGAACGGCCGCCGCTACGACACGGTGGAACTGGGATGGAGCCCGGGCGACAATTACGGGCCGATCCGCATCCCCGCCAATCATGTCTTCCTGATGGGCGACAATCGCGACCGTTCCGCCGACAGCCGCTTCGCGCTGTCCGAACTGGGGCTGGGCGGTGCGGTGCCCTATGAAAATCTGGGCGGCCGGGCCGAGTTCGTGACGTTCAGCCTGGACGGCGACGCGACGCTGAACCCGCTGACCTGGTGGGGATCGCTGCGCTCCGGCCGGGCGGGCACGTCGCTGCACCCGGTCGAGACCAGACCGTGACCGACAGCCCGGCCAAGGGCGCGCCGGACGTGACCGAGGCGGCGCCGCTGGAATGGCGCAGCGGGTTCGCGCGGCGCGAATTGCAGCGCGCGTCGATCTGGATCGGGCTTGCCGGCGCGCTGGCGCTGGTCGTGCTGCTGGTCCAGCCGCTGCTGATCATCTTTGCCGGGCTGGTGTTCGCGGCGGTGCTGGACGGGGGCGTGCGCCTGCTCGGCCGGGTGCTGCCGATCGGGCGCGGCGGGCGGCTGCTGATCATATGCCTGCTCGCCGTGGCGTTCCTGCTCGGCACCTTCTACCTGACGGGCGTAGAGGTGACGCAGCAGGTGACGCAGCTCCGCTCCACGCTGGAGGGGCAGGCGGACAAGGTGACCGGCTGGCTGAACCGGCAGGGCATCATGCCGGGCGCATCCGACGTCAGCGGGCTGGCGCGGCAGGCGATGGGATCGATCGGACGCATCACCTCCTGGGTCGGCACCGCGGTGGGGGCGCTGACCACCTTCTTCATGATCCTGGTCATCGGCCTGTTCGTGGCGATGGATCCGCGCATCTATCAGCGCGGGCTGGAATGGATGGTGCCGCGGGCGAACCGGGCGGAGTTCCGGCTGGTGCTGGAGCGGGTCGGCCGGGTGCTGCGCCGGCTGCTCGCCGGGCGGTTGCTGGGTATGCTGGTCGAGGGGGTGCTGACCGGGGTGGCCCTGATGATCGGCGGCGTGCCGATGGCGATGATCTTGGGCATATTGACCGGGCTGCTGGCGTTCATCCCCAATATCGGCGCGTTTATCAGCGGCGCGCTGATGATCGCGGTCGGCTTCTCGTCGGGCGTGGATACGGGGCTGTGGGCGATCGGGACCTATGTCATCGTGCAGACGTTTGACGGCTACGTCCTGCTGCCCATCGTCGCCAAGAAGACGGTGGACCTGCCGCCGGCGCTGACGCTGGGGGCACAGATCATGGCGGGCGCGCTGTTCGGGATATTGGGGCTGGCCCTGGCCGACCCGATGACCGCGGCGATCAAGACCGCGCTGGAACGCTCGTCGGAGCGCGAGGACGAGCGCGACGGGTCAGCGGGCAGCGACAATCCGGTCGAATAAGGCGAGATAGCGTTCGGCCGCATCGTGGCCGGGCGGGGCAACGGGTGGCGGAAGGCGCGTGCCCGGCATGAGCCAGTGGCGTAAGGCAGCGGCGAGCGCGGGCGCGTCGTCGCGGCCGACGATGGTGCCGAGCGCGGGGGTGGCGACGATCTCCGCCACCGCAGGGGACGAATCGGTGGCGACGACCGGGCGGCCGACCGACAGCGCCTCGCGCAGGACGCCGGGCACCCCCTCATAATCGGAGACCAGCGCGACGACATGCGCCGCCGCCATCGCCGCCAGCGGATCGCCGGTGTGGCCGGGCAGGGTCACGCGGCGTTGCAGCCCCGCGCGGGCGATCTGCGCCTCAAGCACCGGGCGCAAGCTGCCTTCGCCGTGGATGACGAGCCGCACATCGTCGTCCAGCGCGGGCAGCGCGGCGATCAGGCGATCCCAGCGCTTTTGCGGCTCCAGCCGGCCGACGCCGATGATCGTGCGCTGCCCGAACGGTGAGCGGACGGGCGGCGCCGGGGCGGGGGGATTGGGAATGACGATGGCGGGCAGGCCGGTGGCGGCGCTCGCCTCCGCCGCGGTCGCCGGGGTCATCGCGACAAGGCCGTCCAGAAAGCGGCGGTGGGTGCCGAGCCAGCGGGCATGACCCCAGCACACGGGCGCGGCGAAGTCCGGCCGGTGACAGGCGTTCGACATCTTGGCGACGATCGGCGGGCAATCGCGCCCCAGGCGCAGGCGCGTCCAGGCGGCAAGACCGGTATAATGGTTGCCGGGGCAGAAGATGGTGTCCGGGCGCAGATCGGCGACGGTGCGGGGCAACGCGACCGCCAGCCGCCCGCGGCGAATCGGGCGGAGCGATTCGGGCAACTCGCCCCAAAAGGCGCCCCCCTCCTTGCCCAAAAGCAACGTCACGTCGCGCCCGGCATCCAGCCATCCGCGCACCAGGCGAAGCTGCGCACGCTCCACGCCGCCGCGAAGTGCTTGAGCATAAGTAAGGATATGGCGCGCCGGCATCGTCTGGCGACTAGGGGCATCCAGATGGCGAGGCAATCGTCCGCTGGCGCTCCATTGCGATCGTTTGCGGTCACACGTACGACGCATTTCATCAGTAACGGCACGCTGGTTCCGCGCGCCCTTTCGAGCGATGAGGCGTTGGTCAGAACCCTGGTGAAGAACTCTGTTGATCGGAACGGGCGTATGACATCGCAGCGTATCGCGGATGTGCCGGCCGATCTGGCCGGGCTGGAGCCGCTGAAGACGCTGAAACGGCGCTGGCCGGCGGTGATCGGCGCGGTGCTGACGCTGGCGATGGTCGCAGGGCTGGGGCGCGAGCTGCTGGGGCAGGGGCTGGCCGGGCTCAGCCGGTCGGTGCCGGGCGACCCGCGCTTCTATCTGTGCTTTGCCGCGCTCTACATGTCGCTGCCCACCGGCGACTATCTGATCTTCCGCCGGCTATGGGGCATTCCGCCATCCGGCCTGATCGCGCTCATCAAGAAGCGGATCGCGAACGAGGTGGTGTTCGGATATTCGGGCGAGGCGTATTTCTATGCCTGGGCGCGGGCGCGCGCCAGGATGGTGGCGGCACCGTTCGGCGCGGTGAAGGATGTCAGCATCCTGTCCGCGATCGCGGGCAACGCGATCACGCTGCTGATGATCGTGATCGCGCTGCCGCTGGCGCGCTATCTGTTGAGTGCGGACCAGATGCGCACCGTGCTGGGATCGACCGCGATCGTGATGGCGACATCGCTGCCCTTCCTGATCTTTTCCAAAAAGGTCTTCTCGCTCGATCGGCCGGTCCTGTGGTGGGTGTTCGGGGCGCATTGCCTGCGCCTGCTGGCGGGATCGGTGCTGATCGCGCTGACCTGGCATTTCGCGCTGCCCGACGTATCGATCGGCATGTGGCTGTTCCTGGCGGCGGGGCGCCTGCTGGTGTCGCGCCTGCCGCTGGTGCCGAACAAGGACCTTCTTTTCGCCAACTTCGCCATCATACTGATCGGCCAGGACCGGGCATTGTCGGAGCTGGTGGCGTTTACCGCCGCGCTGACCCTGCTGGTTCATGTGGTGCTGATCGCGCTGTTCGGTCTGCACGCGCTGATGACGAGGTCCAGATGATGAAGGCTTGGTGGTTGGGGATGCTGGCGGCGGCGGTGGTGGTGCCGGGGGGTGCCGCCGCACAGGTGGCGGGGCCGGAGGCCGCGGCGTGCACCGGCAACCGGGGACCGGCGGTGCTGGTCCATGTGCAGGGCCTGAAGGATCGCAAGGGCAATCTGAAGCTGGAGCTGTATCCGGCGAACGAGGACGATTTCCTGAAGGACGACCGCGACCTGCTGAAGGAGGGCAAGACCTTTCGCCGGATCCAGACGCCGACACCGCCATCGGGCAATCCGTCGCTGTGCATGCGGGTACCCCAGGCGGGGCGCTATGCGCTGCTGGTGGTGCATGACCGCGACGGCAAGAACAAGTTCAGCTTCTGGAGCGATGGCGCGGGCTTTGCCAGCGCGGAGAAGATCGGGCGGCGGCGGCCCAAGGTGGAACAGGCGGTGGTGCAGATCGGGCCGGGCGTGACCACGCTGACGATCCGCATGCAATATTTACGCGGGCTGGGCGGCTTCGGCCCGGTCGATCCGGACTGAGGCCAGGGCGCCCCCTTGCGCATCGTCGACGTCAACGAATTCTACTCGCCCGCGGGTGGCGGCGTGCGCACCTATATCGATCGCAAGATCGGCATATTGGCGGACATGGGGCACGAACTGATCGTGCTGGCGCCGGGCCGGGAAGACCGGGTGGAGCCGCGGCCCGGCGGCGGCCGCGTGGAATATATCCGCTCGCCGGGCATGCCGTTCGACCGCAATTACGGACTGTTCTGGGACGCCGCGCCCATCCATGCCGCGTTGGACCGGTTGCAGCCGGACGTGGTGGAATGCTGCTCACCGTGGCGACCGGCATGGATCGTCGGGCAGTGGCAGGGCCGGGCGCTCAAATCCTTCTTCATGCACAACGACAATGTCGCGGCCTATCCGCTGCGCTGGTTCGAGGGGCTGGCGAGCCCAGCGCGGATCGAGCGCGCCTTTGCCTGGTACAGCCGCTACATGGGCCGGTTCCTCGACCATTATGACGTGGTGGTGACGAACGGACCGGCGCTGGACAAGCGGCTGCGGTCGCGCGGGGTGCGGATCGATGCGGCTATGCCGCTGGGGATCGAGCGGGCGCATTTCTCGCCGACGTTGCGCGATGAAGAGCTGCGCCGGTGCCTGCTTGCGCAGTGCGACCTGCCCGAACACGGCCTGTTGCTGCTGGGGCTGGGGCGGCACCATGCCGAGAAGCGCTGGGCGATGGTGATCGACGCCGTGCTGCGCGCGGGCACGACCCTGCCGGTGGGGCTGATCCAGATCGGCACGGGCAACGACAGCGCCCGGCTGGAGGCGCGGGCCGCCGGATCGCCGCATATCCGGCTGTTCCGGCCGGTGTATGATCGCGAGCGGCTGGCGCGGATCATGGCAAGCGCCGATGCGCTGATCCATGGTGCCGAGGCGGAGCCGTTCGGGCTGGTGGCGTGCGAGGCGATGGCGTCGGGCCTGCCGCTGATCGTGCCGGATATGGGCGGGTGTGCGGAGGTCGCCGATCCGGCGTGCGCGGAACTATATGCCGCGCGCGACCCGCTGGCCTGTGCGGCGGCGATCGGGCGGCTTTATGCGCGGGATCGGCCCGCGCTTCGCCGGGCGGCGGCCGCGGTTGCGACGACGGTGCGCAGCGACCGCGAGCATGCCGAGGAACTGATGGCCTATTATGCGCAGGCGCTCGGCCGGCGCGTGGCGGGTCAGGTCGGGCGGCGATCCGGGCCGGCACCGGCCTGCGGGCTTTCGTCGGCGGCGCCCGGCGTATTGGGGTCGTAGTCCTCGCCCGGTGCACCGCCACCGGCGGCGGTGCCGCTGCCACGCACGATCCCCTCCGGCGCGACCGCCTGTGCATCCTGACCGGCGCGCCATTCGGCCTGGCCGGCGCTGTCATATTCCTGGCCCGAATAGCCCTTGCCCGTGCCGATCGCGTCGAGCGGCGGTTCGGGCTTGGCAAAGGGCGGGCGCTTGCCGGCTTCGGGTGGGATGTCGCGGTCGGTCATGGCTATCTCCTTGTCCCTTAACGGGTGCGGGAGGGTGGCTGTTCCACGCGGACGAGTTGGAAGCCGGTGCCGGGAACGGGCGTGCGCGGCCCGCCGGCGGCGTGGGCGAGCATCCGGTCGAGATCGGGATTGCCGCTGGTTCGGCGCGTTTCGCCGCCAACGAGCACCCAGTGCGCCGACACATGAGGGCGGGCGTGGCTGATCAGGTGAAGGCGCCGTTCCGCCCCGGGATCGAGCAAATTCCGGCTGCGGAAGTAGAAGGGGCCGGTAGCGAAGTCGGCATCGGGCAGGCGGCCGGTGGCGGGCAGGAATTGCGGAGAGAGGGTGGAGACGGGGCCGGTGACGCCTGCGCGGTCCATGGTGGCGCGGATCGCGGCGGAGGTGCGCATCGCCTCTGCCAGCGACATGCCATTCGCGGTGACGAGCGCGGCGACGCTGGGGGCGAGGCCGGCGGCGGCGGTGATGCCGAACGCGATCCGCCAGTTGCGGCCCGGCGGGCGGCGATGCCAGGCGAGCGCCAGCGCGATGAACAGCGGCGGCAGGAAGGGCAGCCAATATTGCCGCCAGGTCGGCTGCGGGGCGAGTGCCGCCACCGCGCAGGCGAACAGCAGCGGCGCCAGCGCACGCATCCGCCCGCGGCCAATGACGAAGGCGAGCGCGACAAGTGCGGGGCCGAGGGCCAGAAACTTGAGCGAATCGACCAGTTTCGCCGCCAGCGACAGTTTCCACGGGTAACCCGCATAATATTCGGCGGGCGCGTCGGCGGGAAAGTGGAAGACGCCGAACAGGAACCCCTCCGGCGCGGTCCACCAGCACCAGGCGACGAGCAGCGCAGGCGGAACGGCGCCGAGGATCAGCCAGAGCGGCCGGTGGCGGCGGGGCGCGGCGAGCGCCCACACGCCGTAGGCGATGGCGGGGAGCGCATAGCTGACCTTGGCGGCGGCGGCGGCGCCGAGCAGCAGGCCGGTGAGCAGCGCGCTTCCTCGCGTCGCCGCCCCGCCGCGCAGCCGTGTCATCACGACCAGCGCGGCGGCGAAGAGGGCGGCGGGCAGCGCGTCGTTACGCGCGACGCCGATGGAGAAGAGCAGGATGTCGCAGCACAGCATCAGCCCGGCGGCTGCCGCGGCGGCGCGGGGGGCCGCACCCAGGCGGCGCGCGGCGCGGTGGACGAGGGCGATGGTGAGGGCGCCGAGCAATGCGTTGACGAGGCGTAACGCCGGCCAGGTCCATGCCCCCGCGGCCCAGGCGATGGGCGCGAACAGCAGCGGCTGCAAAGGGCCCTGAAGATAGGCGAAATCCCGATACGGCATCAGGCCATGCGCGGCGAGGACGGTTGCCGCGACATATTGGCTTTCATCGTGATCGACCGTGCGGGTGAGCGTCAGGCCCATCAGCACCGCGGCGAGCAGCGCCCATGGCAGCAGCCGGCGCGCCGGGACGGGCGCACCGGCAGGGGCGACGCGCACCGTCAGGCCCGGGTGGCGGTCAGGAAATAGTCGAGCGCGGTCGAATCGCTCAACGCGAAGCCGCGCGACGGCGTGAAGGCGAGGCCGCGCACGTCGCGGACCCGCAGGCCGGCATCCTCGAACAGTGCGGTCAGCTCGTCGGGGGTCAGGAACTTGTTCCAGTCATGCGTGCCGCGCGGGATCGCGCCGAACCCTTCGGCGAGCGTGATCATCGCGAGGCGCGACACCGGCGTGCGATTGGGCGTGGAGAGGATCAGCAGACCGTCCTCCGCCAGCGCGTCGGCCAGGCCGCGAACGAAGCGGGCCGGGTCCTCGACATGCTCGATCACCTCCAGACAGGTGACGAGATCGAAACGCCGGTCGCGCAGGGACTCGACGCTGCCGGCGCGGTAATCGATGGCGAGCCCGCCTTGCGCGGCATGTATCTCGGCCACCGCGATATTCTCGGGCGCGGCGTCGAGGCCGGTGACGGCGGCACCCAGCCGGGCGAGCGGTTCGGCAAGCAGCCCGGCGCCGCACCCGACATCGAGCGCGGTGCGCCCGGCGAGCGGGGTGAAGCCGGTGCCGTCGGCGTTCCAGTGCAGATCGACCTGTTCGCGAATATAGGCAAGGCGCGGCGGATTGAGCCGGTGCAGCATCGCGCTCGATCCCCTGGGGTCCCACCAGTCGGCCGCCATCTTTCCGAAATGTGCGGCCTCGGCGGCATTTATGGTAGATTCGATCGTGTCGCTTGCGTTCGTCATGGCGGCTACCTATCAGGGCCGCCGTTTTACCCCAAGGAGAATGGCAAGCGCCCATGGCACGTATCGTGATGAAGTTCGGCGGCACGTCGATGGCCGGGATCGAGCGCATCCGTAACGTGGCGGCGCGGGTCAAACGCGAGGTCGAGGCGGGCAATCAGGTGGCGGTCGTCGTGTCGGCGATGGCGGGCGAGACGGACCGGCTGGTCGGGTTCTGCCGCGAGGCATCCTCGCTGTACGACCCGCGCGAATATGACGTGGTGGTCTCTGCCGGCGAGCAGATCACCAGCGGGCTGTTGGCGATCACCCTGCAGGCGATGGGCGTGCCGGCGCGGTCGTGGCTGGGCTGGCAATTGCCGATCCACACCGACAGCGCGTTCGCCAAGGCGCGGATCGGGACGATCGACACCGACGCGCTGGACCGGAGCCTGGACGCGGGCGAAGTGGCGGTGATCCCCGGATTCCAGGGCGTGGCCGAGGACAACCGGGTGACGACGCTGGGCCGCGGCGGATCGGACACCTCGGCAGTCGCGGTCGCGGCGGCGATGAAGGCGGAGCGGTGCGACATCTACACCGATGTCGACGGCGTCTATACGACCGATCCGCGCATCGTGCCCAGGGCGCGCAAGCTGTCCAAGGTGACGTATGAGGAAATGCTGGAACTGGCGAGCGTGGGGGCCAAGGTGCTCCAGACCCGCTCGGTAGGGCTGGCGATGAAGGAACAGGTGCGCGTGCGGGTCTTGAGCTCGTTCGACGACGCACGGGACGAAGACGGACATCGCGGCACGCTGATCGTGGGCGAGGAGGAAATCGACGACATGGAACGCCAGCTCATCACCGGCATCGCACACGACAAGAACGAAGCGAAGATCACGCTGGTCGCCGTGCCCGACCGACCCGGCTCGGTTGGCGCGATCTTCGCGCCGCTGGCCGATGCCGGGATCAACGTGGACATGATCGTCCAGAACATCGCGCATGCGACCGCCGGCAATGCGGCCTCGACCGACGTGACCTTCACCGTTCCCGCCGCCGACCTGCCGCGCAGCCTGGACGTGCTGGACAAGGCGCGCGGCGACATCGGCTTCGAAAAGCTGGTGCATGACACGCGCGTCGCCAAGATCTCGGTGGTGGGGGTCGGCATGCGCAGCCATGCCGGCGTCGCCTCGACCATGTTCCAGACGCTGGGTGCGCGCGGGATCAACATCCTTGCCATCACCACCTCCGAGATCAAGGTGAGCGTGCTGATCGAGGAGGATTATACCGAACTGGCGGTGCGTGTGCTGCATACCGCCTACGGGCTGGATGCCGAGGCGGCATAAGGCGGTTCATCTCTCTTCGGGTTTTCTGGTTCACGCGAAGGCGCGAGGCCGCGAAGATTTTTGTTCGCATGGAGGCGCGGGGGTGGCGGTTTCGGCCGCTCTCTCGCGCTCTGTTACGGCCGGTCGAAAATGCATGCGCTGGCGTGCGTGAAAGCGCTCGGCGTCCTTTGCGTCTCCTCTTCGCGTCTTCGCGGCTTCGCGTGAACCCCATCTTGCCGTGTGGTGCTCGCCACGGCATGGAGCGTCGATGACCGATACGCTCAGCATCAATACCGGCGAACAGCGCCTGGCCACCCGCATGGCGCGCGGGGCCGAATTCCTCGGGTCCGACGTGGCGATCATGGCGGGGGCCATGTCCTGGGTGTCGGAGCGACATCTGGTTGCCGCGATGTCGAATGCGGGCGGGTTCGGCGTGATCGCGTGCGGGGCGATGACGCCCGCGCTGCTGGACGCGGAGATCGCCGGCACGAAGGCGCTGACCGAACGGCCGTTCGGCGTGAACCTGATCACCATGCATCCGCAACTGTTCGACCTGATCGAGATTTGCGGGCGTCACCGGGTCGGCCATGTCGTACTGGCCGGCGGCCTGCCGCCCAAGGGGTCGCTGGAGGCGATCAAGGCGACGGGGGCCAAGGTGATCTGCTTTGCGCCCGCACTCAGCCTTGCCAAGAAGCTGATCCGCTCGGGCGTCGATGCGCTGGTGATCGAGGGGATGGAAGCCGGCGGGCATATCGGCCCGGTATCGACCAGCGTGCTGGCGCAGGAGATGCTGCCCGAGATCGCCAGCGCCGTGCCGGTGTTCGTCGCGGGCGGGATCGGGCGCGGCGAGGCGATCGCCGGATATCTCGACATGGGCGCGGCCGGCGTGCAGCTCGGCACGCGATTCGTGTGCGCCACCGAATCGATCGCGCATCCCAATTTCAAGAAGGCGTTCATCCGGGCCTCCGCCCGCGACGCGGTGGCGAGCGTGCAGATCGATCCGCGCCTGCCGGTCATCCCGGTGCGCGCGCTGAAGAATGCCGGTGGCGAACTGTTCACCGCCAAGCAGCGCGAGGTGGCGCTGTTGCTGGACGAGGGCAGCGTGGCGATGGCCGAGGCGCAGTTGCAGATCGAGCATTACTGGGCGGGCGCGCTGCGCCGCGCGGTGATCGACGGCGATGTCGAGCATGGGTCGGTGATGGCCGGCCAGTCGGTCGGCATGGTAACGAAGGAAGAGCCGATCGCCGACATCATCGCGCACCTGATGGCCGAGGCGGCAACCGCGCTGCAGGCGCGCGCCGCCTGATACCCCGTGCGTTTCATCGCACAGGTTACGACGCGTTAACCGCGAATCGCCATGGTGGGGGGCAAGCCGGGGGCGGCAAGATGACGCCAGGGATTCAGGGATGATGACAAGCCGCCAATTTCTGACACGCGCGACCCCGGTCGCCCTGGGACTGGCGCTGGCCGCCTGCGCCGGGCAGCGCGAGGTGGCAAGGGTCGCGCCGCCGCCGATCATGGTCGCAGCCCCGCCACCGGCACGGCCCAGCCTGCCGCCGGGCGCCACGCCGGGCATGACCATCCCGGTGCGCCTGGCCGATGGCAGCTACCCGACGCCCAACCGCGCACTAAGCGAGGCGGCGACGCTGTGGCATCTGCGCTCCGCCCTCAACGTCGCGGCGCTGGCATGTCGCGGCGCGGAGGAGGCGGGCAATGTCGCGCGCTACAATGCGCTGCTGACCACGCACAAGAAGACGCTGGCCACCGCCGAGACGCGGCTGTCCGCCGAGTTCAAGGCGGGGGGCGGCGACTGGCGCGACCGGTATGACGACACGATGACGCGGCTCTACAACTTCTTTTCGCAAACGCCCGCGCGCGCCGGTTTCTGCGCGGCCGCGACGCAGGTGCTGGCGGAAAGCGCTACCGTGTCGGACGGGCAGTTGGGGGTGTTCGCCCTCGCCAAGCTGCCCGAACTGGACCGGCCGTTCACCGATTTCTACCGCGCCTATGACGCATGGCGGACGGGCAGCATGACGCCGGTGGCGGAGCCGGCCGCGCCGCTGGTGATCGCGACATCGGCGGCGGCGCCGACGTCCGCCGCCGCGCCCGCCCCCGCGGCACCGCGGGTGGCGACGCCGGCGCCTGCCCCCTCGCTCTCCGCCCCGTCGGCGCGGGCCCCCGCCGTCCGCACACCGCGGCTGGAGGTCGACCCCGCGATCTTCCGCATGGAGTGATCCGCCGCAGCTCTTGTGGAGGAAAGGTCGGACAAGCGGCTTCCTTCCGCCCGGCCATTGGGTTAACAGCCGCCTCATCATGCAGGAGAGCGGGCAGGATCAGCCGCTGGGCGGGCGGTTCGAGGGGCGGGAGCACCGATTGGGTGTGCGCGTCTATTTCGAGGATACCGACCTGTCGGGCGTGGTCTATCACGCCAACTACCTGCGCTACATGGAACGGGCGCGATCCGACATGCTGCGCCTGGCCGGGATCGACCAGCGTGCGACGTTCGAGGCGGGCGAGGGCGCCTATGCGGTGGCCGATGTCGCGCTGCGTTTTCGCGCGCCCGCCCGGCTGGATGATGCCCTGCTGATCGTATCGCGGGTGCAGATGGTCAGCCCGGCGCGCGTCGTCATTCATCAGACAGTCAGGCGCGACCAGCATGTGCTGACGCAAGGCACCGTCACGGTCGCGCTCGTCGGGTCCGACGGGCGTCCGCGGCGGCAGCCACGCGCCTGGACCGACATCTACCAACGCCTCGTCTGGCAAGGGGACACTCAACACCCATGAATCCCGTCTTCAACATGGATGCGGCCACATTGTCGCCGGTTGCGCTGTTCCTGCAGGCCGACTGGGTGGTGAAGGCCGTGATGTTCGGCCTGCTGCTCGCCAGCATCTGGACCTGGACGATCATTATCGCCTTTTCCCGCCGGCTGGGCCGGACGCGCAAGGGCATGGCCAAGTTCGAGCGCGATTTCTGGAAGGCGGAGGATATCGACGCCTTTCACCGGATCGAGGGGGGCAACGACCTGCCCTCCGCACGGGTCTTTGCCGCCGGCGTCAAGGAATGGCGCCGCTCGACCTCCAGCGGGCAGATCGACAAGTCGGGCACGCGCGAGCGCCTGGCCACCGCGATGGGGGCGGCGGTCGCCAACGAGATCGATACGCTGTCCGACAAGCTGAACGTGCTGGCGACGGTGGGGTCGGTGGCGCCGTTCGTCGGGCTGTTCGGCACCGTCTGGGGCATCATGCGCAGCTTCACCGGTATCGCGCAGGCGCAGAATTCGTCGCTGGCGGTGGTGGCGCCGGGCATTGCCGAGGCCTTGTTCGCGACTGCGATCGGGCTGTTTGCCGCCATCCCGGCGGTGATCGCCTATAACCGGTTCAGCCACGGCGTGAACCGGATCGAGGCGGGGCTGAACCGCTTTGCCGATGGCTTCCACACGACGCTGAGCCGGCAGCTGGACGGTTCGCGGTAAGGGGGCGGCACGGTGGCGATGAACCTCCCTTCGCGCTCCGGCCGGGGGCGCAAGGCGCCGATGGCGGAGATCAACGTCACGCCGCTGGTCGACGTGATGCTGGTGCTGCTGATCATCTTCATGGTGACCGCGCCGCTGTTGACCGCGGGCGTGCCGGTGAACCTGCCCGACAGCCGCGCCAAGGCGCTGGAACAGGACCAGGAGCCGGTGCAGCTGTCGCTGGACGAAACGGGGCGCACCTTTCTGGGTGAGGACGAGGTGAGCGAGGGCGACCTGCCCGCCAAGCTGGCTGACATCGCCGCGCGCGCGCCGGAGGGCGGGCAGCCGCCGCAGATCTTCCTGCGCGCCGACCGGGGACTGGAGTATGGCCGGGTGATGCGGGTGATGGGCGAGCTGAACCGCGCCGGGCTGAACCGCGTCTCGCTGGTGACGGTGGAGGGGGGCGAGGCCCGCTGATGGACCGGGCCGAGCGCATAGGGCTGGGCGTTGCGGTTGCGGGGCACCTGGTGCTCTTCGGCCTGTTGTCGGTCGGCTTCCTGTCGACGCCGAACCCGGAAAAGCTGAAGGTCCAGCCGATCGACATCTCGCTGGTCAAGGACGTCGCGCTGGAGGCCGAGGCGCCACAGGCGGTGGAGGCGCCGGCCCAGTCGATCGCGCCCGATGAAGGCGAGCCCGAGGACGCCGCACCGCCCGAGCCTGCCGAAGCGGAGCCCGAACCCACGCCGCCGGCCCCGGCACCGCCCAAACCGCAGCCGGCACCGCCGAAACCGGAACCCAAGCCGGTGCCCGCCCCGCTCAAGCCGCAGCCGAAGCCCAAGCCGGCGCCGCAACCCAGGCCGCAGCCGAAAAAGCCTGCACCCGCGCCCGAAAAGGCGGCGCCGCAGCCAAAGCCCGCGCCGGTGAAGAAGCCGGCAGCACCGGCGCCTGCGAAACCCGCGCCAGCCAAGCAGGCGGCGGCGCCCAAGGCGGCCCCGGCCAAGCCCGCGACGCCGGCACGCGGCAGCGGCAAGAGCGAAACCGCGACCGCGACGAAACCGCGCGGCAGCCGGCTGGGTGACGATTTCCTGAAGGGCATGTCCGCCGAGCCGTCGCCGAGCAGGTCGGAGGCGCCGCGTGCCGCCAAGATCGGCGCGCAGGCTGCGGCCAATATCGCCTCGGCGATCCTGCGGCAGGTGCAGCCCTGTGCGAACCGGCAGGTGACGCCGGGGCCGGGGGCGGAGCGCATCCGCGTGACGATCAACCTGCGCCTGAATCGCGACGGCAGTCTGGCGGCGCGCCCGCGGGTGACGGGCCGCGACGGCGTGGACGACGAAAATCGCCGTTATGTCGACCGCGTCGACGACCTGGCGGTGGCGACGTTCGTGGGCTGTTCGCCGCTGCGCGGGTTGCCGGCAGAATTGTACGATGTTCCAGGCGGTTGGAGTAACTTCAACTTGCGTTACAAGCTTCCTGGGTGAGGATGAGCCTTATGATCCGCATGCCCCTTCGTGCCGTGGCCAGCCTGACGCTGGCGCTGACCCTCGTCACCTCCGCTGCGGTGGCGCAGGAGGACCCCGCCCCGGCGCCGCAGGAGGCAGCGCCGCAGCAACCGGGTGCGTTGCCCGCCGACCAGAGCGGGCCGCTGGTGGTGGACGTGACCGGCGGCATCTCCGCGCCGATGCCGATCGCGATCCCGGCGATGCCGACCAATGCGGTGCAGCAGACCCCGGCGGGCACCACCGACGTGCTGGGCCGGCAACTCTCCGAGATCATCGCGAACGACCTGCGCAATTCGGGCCTGTTCACGCCGATCCCGCCGGCGCAGCTTCGCACCGTGTCCTTTCCGGAGGTGACCGCGCCCGCGTTCGATTACTGGAACGGCACGGGCGCACAGGCGCTGGTGCAGGGTTTCATCCGCGCGAACGGCGACGGCAACCTGACCGTCGGCTGTTACCTGTACGACGTGTCGGCACAGACCGAGCTGACCCGGCAGGGCTTCGTCGTGCCGCCGTCCGACTGGCGGCGCGCGGCGCACAAGTGTGCGGATACCATCTATACCCGCCTGACCGGCGAGGGTCCGTATTTCGACAGCCGGGTCGTCTATGTCTCGGAAACGGGGCCCAAGGCGCGGCGCATCAAGCGGCTGGCGATCATGGATCAGGACGGGGCCAACCACCGCTTCCTGACCAACGGCCAATCGATCGTGCTGACTCCGCGCTTTGCGCCCAACCAGCAGTCGATCGTCTACATGTCCTATGTCGACAAGCGGCCGGCCATCTATGTCTATGACATCGGATCGGGGCGGCAGCGGCTGGTGGTGCAGAACGCGTCGACGACCTTTGCACCGCGCTTCTCGCCCGATGGTCGCTGGATCCTGTTCTCGATGGCGCAGGGCGGTAACACCGATATCTACCGCGTGTCCGCGCAAGGCGGCACGCCGCAGCGGCTGACCAATGCGCCCGGCATCGATACCGGCGGCAGCTATTCGCCCGACGGATCCAGAATCGTGTTCGAAAGCGACCGTTCCGGGGGGCAGCAAATCTATGTGATGAACGCGGATGGGTCGAACCAGCAGCGGATCAGCTTTGGCGGCGGCCGCTATGCCACGCCGGTATGGAGCCCGCGCGGCGACCTGATCGCCTTCACCAAGATCGCCGGCGCGTTCCGGGTGGGGATCATGAGCCCGACCGGCGGTGGCGAGAAGCTGTTGACCAATAGCTGGCAGGACGAAGGGCCGAGCTGGTCGCCGAACGGGCGCGTCATCACCTTTTATCGCTCGGGCCGGGGAAGCTCGGGCAAGGCGGATCTGTGGATGGTCGACCTGACCGGGGTCAACGAGCGCCGCATTCCGACCCCGCTGGACGGGTCCGACCCCGCCTGGGGGCCGCTGAGGCCCTGAGCGCCGCGTCCCAAAAGGGTAGCGGAGCGCAGTGCCAGTAAAGGCGTTGTTCAAATAACGGGGTCGAAACGAGAATTTCTAGGGAGTGACCAGAATGGCCAGTTTGAAGACCACGCTTGTAGCCGCCACCATCCTTGTTGCCGTCGCCGGTTGCGCCAAGAAGCGCCCGGCCGACCTGCCGCCGCCGCCGGTGGACAATAGCGGACCCGTCGACCAGGGCGGCGCGACCGGCCCGACGACCGGTGCCGTGGTGCCGGGATCGGACGCGGATTTCCGCCGCTCGGTCACGTCGAACACGGTGCGGTTCGGACTGGACCAGTATGACATCGACCCGGAGGCGCGCGCGATCCTGGACAGCCAGTCGGCCTGGTTGCAGCGTTATCCGAACGTGCGCATCACGATCGAGGGGCATTGCGACGAGCGCGGCACGCGCGAATATAATCTCGCGCTGGGCGATCGCCGTGCGAACGCGGCCAAGAATTATCTGGCGGCGCGCGGCGTCTCGCCGGACCGGATGACCGTGATCAGCTATGGCAAGGAGCGGCCCGAGGCAATGGGGTCGGACGACGCCAGCTGGGCGCAGAATCGTCGTGCCGTGACGATCGTTCTGAGCTGATCATGAAGTACCCCCTCCCCGCTTCGGGGAGGGGCTTTGCGCGCGGTCAGCCCAGCGCCGCATCCAGCAGCTTGGCGAGCCGCAGGCCGCCGCGGCGGATCTGTTCGCGCTCCAGCGGTGCCAGTTTGGCAATGTCGGCGTCGGTCATCTTGAGGCGGTCAGGGGTCGGCTGGCATGGGTCGCCGTGCATCGCGGTGGCATAGGCCTCACGCGCGACCGCCCAGTTCTCGCGGCTCCATGCGGTTGCATCGCCCGCGCCGAGCTTTGCACGGGTTGCCGCGGAATAGCGGCGGATCAGGCTGGGCGGCGTGGAGATGGCGCGCTCGGCGAGCAATCCGTCCCAGATCGAATGGAGGTTGAGCCGGGCGGGCGCGTAGATGCCGTAATCGGCATGGGCGTCGTTGCCGCCCTTGTCCCCCTTGTCGCCGGCATGCAGCGGCTGGTGCAGGTCGCCGACGAAATGAACGAGGAACGCCAGCGCCTTGACCCGCTCGACCGCGGGGGCGCGTCGGTTCTTCAGGATCGCCTGTTGCCGCGGGATCTGGGCCGAGACGCAGTCGCCGTCCTTGCAGGCGGGCTCCAGCGTGAAGGGGCCGCAGATGTTCACGTTCTGATAGTGCCAGCTATAGGCATAGCCGAAGCGCGACTGGCCGTTCGCATCCTTCAGCGGCTTGATGCAGTCGGGCCAGACACTGGCGTCGGCGATGGTGCGGACGGGGCAGGAGGGCGTGTCGAGCTGCCCCTGCGCGCGTAAGATGCGGGTGACCGCCGTCCGCGTGTGCGGCGATACATTGGCCCAGGCGATCCGGGCGACGGTCTGGTGGCCATAATCCCAATAGGCGTTGGCAGGCTGAGACAGGGTGAGGGCGCCAAACGCGGCGACGACGATACGCGAACGGTTCATAGGGCCGGTGCCTTAGCGACGCGGCAGACCCAAAGAAAGCGTCAGCCTTCCTCACCATAAAGCGCGACCTGGCGTACCCCGTCGGACCCGGCGCGACCGCGGTACATGCCGGCGGTGGTCATGCTCCAGGCGGTGGTGCCACCCGGCGCGGCGACGATGACGCCGCCGGTGCCGCCCATCGCACGGACCTCCGCCAGCACGGTATCGGCGGCCTGTTGCGGCGTGTCGTTCGTGAAGCGCAACCGGGCGGCGATCTCATGCGCGACGCCCTCGCGAATGAAATATTCGCCCGCCCCGGTGCACGAGATGGCGGCCGCACGGTCGTCGGCATAGGTCCCTGCGCCGATCAACGGCGAGTCGCCGATCCGGCCCCAACGCTTGCCGGTGACGCCGCCGGTCGAGGTGGCGGCGGCGACATGGCCATGGCTGTCGGTGGCGACCGCACCGACGGTGCCGTACTTCATGTCGATGTCGAAGGCGTCGGCGCCCCTGGCCTGCATCTCCTCCAGTTGCCGACGGCGCTCGGGCGTGGCGAACCATTCCGGCGGCGCCTGTTCCAGCCCCTGGCCGCGCGAAAAGGCGTCGGCACCGGGGCCGGCGAGAAAGACGTGCGGGCTGTGGTCCATCACCGCGCGGGCGAGCGCCACGGGATTGCGGGTGGCGGTGACGCCGGCGACGGCACCGGCGCGGCGGTCGCGTCCGTCCATGATCGCGGCGTCCAGCTCGTTGGTGCCGCCTTGCGTGAAGCAGGCGCCGCGACCGGCGTTGAACGAGGGCGCATCCTCCAGCACGCGCACCGCCGCCTCCACCGCATCGACCGCGCTGCCGCCCTCGCGCAGGATCGCCTCGCCAGCGTCGAGCGCGGCGGCAAGCGCGGCGCGCGCCTCGCTATCCTGCCGGGATGTCAGCACGTCGGGCACGATCCGGCCGGCGCCGCCGTGGATCATCAGGGACCAGGTCATGGGGTTTTCCTCAGGGTGGGGCGCAGGCCGATGAGCGGGCGCGCCCAGGGGATCGCACGGCCGGCAAGGTAGAATGCCCAGCAGCCGGCGATCGTCACGGTGGCCAGGACGACCGCGTCGAGGGCGAGCGGCAGGGCGGTGCCACGCAGCCAATAGGCGACAACGACGATGATCGTCTGGTGGATCAGGTAGAAGGGGAACACCGCCTCGGTCAGGGTGCGGCGCCATGGGTGGTCATGGTTCCAGAAACGCTCCGCCACGCCGATCAGCGCGATGATCGCCGCCCAGGCCTGCACCGCGCGCGTGGCGGAAAAGGTGAGGCCCGCCCAGTGCGGCCCGCGCGCCAGACCCGGCCAGCGCCATTCGAGATCGGCCGCCAGCAGATACGCGGCGAGCGCGACGATCGCCGCCGGCCACCACCAGCGGCGAAACGTGGCGAGTACCCGGTGCGACCCCGCCATCGCGAAGCCGAACAGGACGGCGGGCAGGTAGAGCGCGTGCGCCAGGGCGTCGTCGATCAGGCCGTGGGTTTCCGACTGGCCGACGAACAGCCACATATTGACGGCCAGCAGCCAGCCGAGCGGCAGCACCAGCCCGCCGATGCCGCCGAATACGCGGTCGTACAAGGCCTGCACACGGGCGCCCCACCGGCCGCCAATCGCGAGCAGCAGCGCGATGGCAACGGTGTAGACCCAGAGATAGCCGACGAACCATAGATGGTTCCAGGCGGGCAGCGACACGCCCGCGAGCAGGCGGAAGCCGAAATAATCATGCAGCCAGAAGCGCAGGAAAGGGGCGTCGTAGCCATGCTGGGTGACCAGCTCGACCCAGCTTTGCGGAGGCACGAGGACGGCGATGCCGAAGACCAGCGGGATCAGCAGGCGGATGCTGCGCCCCTTCACGAAGCCGAGCAGGCTGGTGTGCCGGGTCGCCAGCGCCCGCGTCGCATAGCCCGATACCACGAACAGCAGCAGCAGCCGCCACGGGTTGGAGGCCAGCATGGGCAGGGTGACGAGCGGCACCGTGTCCAGTCGGACGTGAAAGCCCCAGGGCACGAACACCATGCCGATATGGTAGAAGATCAGGATCGCGAAGGCACCGACGCGCAGCCAGTCCAGGCCGAGATGGCGGGGGATGGGGGACGCGGGAACCATATCGCAGGCTCGGTACAGCATCGACTTTGAACCGCAACCTCAGGCGCGTATATAGGCGCTTATGTCCATCCGTCCCTGGCGCGACATCGTCCGCCGCCCGAGCCGCCAGATCATGGTCGGCAACGTTCCCGTCGGCGGCGATGCGCCCGTCACCGTGCAGACGATGACGAACACGCCGACATCAGACCCGGTCGCGACGATCAACCAGATCCGCCGCTGCGAGGATGCGGGTGTGGACATCATCCGCGTGTCGTGCCCCGACATCGAATCGACCGCCGCGATGAAGCAGATCGTGCGCGCATCGCGGGTGCCGATCGTCGCGGACATCCATTTCCACTACAAGCGCGCGCTGGAAGCGGCGGACGCGGGGGCGGCGTGCCTGCGCATCAATCCCGGCAATATCGGATCGTCGCAGCGCGTGGCGGAGGTGGTGCGCGCCGCCAAGGCCAATGGCTGTGCGATCCGCATCGGCGTGAATGCAGGCTCGCTGGAGAAGGACCTGCTGGAGAAATATGGCGAGCCGTGCCCCGAGGCGCTGGTCGAATCGGCGCTCGACCATATCAAGCTGCTGCAGGATCACGACTTCCACGAATATAAGGTCGCCGTGAAGGCGTCGGACGTGTTCCTGGCGGTTGCCGCCTATCAGGGGCTGGCCGAGGCGACCGACTGCCCGTTGCACCTGGGCATCACCGAGGCGGGCGGCTTTGTCGGCGGCACGGTGAAGTCGGCGATCGGCATCGGTTCGCTGTTGTGGTTCGGGATCGGCGACACGATCCGCGTTTCGCTGTCGGCCGAGCCCGAGGAAGAGGTGCGCGTCGGCTTCGAAATCCTGAAGTCGCTGGGCATCCGCAACCGCGGCGTACGCGTCGTCTCCTGCCCGTCCTGCGCGCGACAGGGATTCGACGTGATCCGCACCGTCGCCACGCTGGAGGAGCGGTTGCAGCATATCCGCACCCCGATGTCGCTGTCGGTGCTGGGATGCGTGGTGAACGGACCCGGCGAAGCGCGCGAAACCGATATCGGCCTGACCGGCGGCGGCAACGGCAAGCACATGGTCTATCTGTCGGGCATCACCGACCACACGGTGGAGGATGCCGACATGGTCGACCACATCGTGAAGCTGGTCGAGGCAAAGGCGGCGGAGATCGAGGCCGCGGAGGCGGCACGCGCGCTGGCGGCGGAATAATAGGCTTGCTAGTTTTCGGTCAGCGGAGACATTGTCGTGACCTATCATGCAAAGGTGACACCGGGCGGCAAAGTGGTCATCCCCGCGGAACTACGCCGGGATCTCGGCATACGTGACGGTGACTCGCTCATGTTCGAAAAGGACAAGAATGGCGGCTTGAGCGTGAAGACCTTCGAGCAAGTCGTGCGCGAGGAGCAGCGACGATTTCGCGCGGCAGTCGGGCCGGATTACTCGGTTAAGCAGTTTCTCGCCGATCGCGGGTCGGATTGGCCCGCCGATTGAGCGCCGTTCTCGACGCGTCTGCCCTGTTGAGCGTCCTGTTGGGTGAGAGAGGCGAAGACATCGTTGTTCCGGTGCTGCGCGGCAGCGCGATGTCTGCGGTGAATATATCCGAATGTTGTGCGCGTGCGCCCGAACGGGGAGCCGCTGCAGCGGCGGTGCTGAAGGCGATCGAACGGTTCGAGATCGATGTCGTGCCGTTCGATATGACACAGGCGGTGCGTGCAGCAGAGCTTCGCGAGGATGCCCGGCGTCTGGGCATTTCTCTGGGTGATCGGGCCTGTCTCGTCGTGGCCGAGCAGCGGCGGGTGAGGCTGTTTACCGCCGACGAACGCCTGTCGCGGGTCAGTATCGGTATCGAAATCCTGTTGATCCGCTGAGGCACAGTTACGCGAACTTTGGTTCGTCCGTGGGAAAGCGCCGGACACCGTGGTAGCGCTGCCGGCTATGTCACATCGTGATCCTTCGCATCAGCTTTCTCCGGCGCTTGCCTTTGGCGTGGCGGCGGCGGGGATCGGGCTGTTCTCGATCATGGATGCGTTCATGAAGTCGCTGGTGCTGGGGCTGGGCGTCTACAATGCGCTGCTCTGGCGGACGATGCTGTCGGCGGGGATCGGCGGCGCGGGCTGGGCGATGGGCGGCGGGCGGCGGCCGTCCGCACACGCCATGCGGCTGCACGTCGCGCGCGGCACGATCACCACGGGCATGGCGCTGTTGTTCTTCTGGGGGCTGGCGCGGGTGCCGATGGCACAGGCGATCTCGCTGACCTATATCGCGCCGCTGCTCGCGCTGTTGCTGGGCGCGGTCTTTCTGGGCGAACGGGTGGGGGCGCGGGTGATCGCGGCCTCGATCGCGGCGCTGGGCGGGGTGGGCGTGATCCTGCTCGGCCAGATGCGGATGACGTTGGGGCCGGAGGCGCTGGACGGCGCAGGTGCGATCCTGGCCTCGGCCGTGCTGTATGCGGTGAACCTCGTCATTGCGCGGTTGCAGGCACAGGCGGCAAGCGCGCGCGAGATCGCGTTCGTGCAGTCGGCAGTCGTCACGCTCCTGCTGCTGCTCGCGGCGCCGTGGCTCGCGGTGGTGCCGCCGGTCGCCGACTGGTGGAAGATCGCCATCGCCGCGACGCTGGCGACGGGATCACTGCTGCTGCTCGGCTGGGCCTATGCGCATGGCGAGACCGGATATCTGGCGACCACCGAATATACGTCGTTCCTTTATGCCGCAGTGCTGGGCTGGGCAGTGTTCGGCGAGCATGTCGCACCGACCACGCTGGCAGGTGCGGCGATCATCGTCGTCGCCTGCCTGATCGCCGCCCGCCGCCGCGACGTGGCACGCGCCGCGATCGAGGCGGCCGCCTGATCCCTTCGCTTCCCTTCCCTTCCCTTCCCTTCCCTTCCCTTCCACCGAGAGTGCCATGATCCGACCTGCGACACCGGCCGACGTGCCTGCCATCCTGCGCTTCGTGCGCGAATTGGCGGCGTTCGAGCGTGAACCCGATGCGGTAGAGGCGACCGAGGCGATGCTGGCCGATGCCTTGTTCGGTACATCCCCCGCAGCCGAGGCGGTGATCGCCGAAATCCACAGTCAGCCAACAGGTTTTGCGCTGTTTTTCCACAGCTTTTCAACATGGACCGGCCGGCGGAGCCTGTATCTGGAGGACCTGTACGTCACGCCCGAGGCGCGGGGGCAGGGGCTTGGCGCCGCGATGCTGCGGCATCTGGCCGGGATCGCGCTCGATCGCGGCTGCGCGCGGTTCGAATGGTCGGTGCTCGACTGGAATGCGCCGGCGATCGCCTTTTACCGGGCGATGGGGGCCGTGGGCATGGAGGAGTGGACCGTGCAGCGGGTGAGCGGGGAGGCGCTCAAAGCACTCGCGGGACGCTGATCGCTTTACGCTCCCGTTGGGCGTTCGGCTTTGTGGCGGTGATTTGGTTCACGCGAAGGCGCGAAGAGGTTTGGTTCACGCGGAGGCGCGGAGAAGAACGAGGGATCGCTTGGAGGCGCGGCGCGTGCCTTTTTGAGCCGAAGGCTCATGTTCAGCGCGGGCGGATTTTGTCTTCCGATCGCGGGGGCGCGGCGGGGGCGCGGTATGCGCAACCCTCTGCGGCCTCCGCGCCTCCGCGTGAAACAAACTTCTTCGCGTCTTCGCGTCTTCGCGTGAACCAAGAAGCAAGCACTGCCGGGGCAGCCCCTCCCCTCCTACGGCTCCGCCGCGGGCCCCTCCCTCTCCCCATCGGGGAGAGGGGGGCCGGGGGTTATTCGCGGCCGGGGACGTCGTGGTCGTGCGGCTCTTCGCCCTGCGCCTTGGCGGCGTCATAGCGCTCGATCGCCTCGATCGTGATGCGGCGTGCTTCCTCGGCATCGCCCCAGGTGCCGACGCGCACCCACTTCTTCTTCTCCAGATCCTTGTAGTGGGTGAAGAAGTGCTCGATCTGCTCGAAGACGATCTCGGGCACGTCGCCGCGCTGCGTGACGTTCGAGTAGTACGGGAAGACCTGATCGACGGGGACGCAGACCAGCTTCTCGTCGCCGCCGGCTTCGTCTTCGAGGTTCAGGACCGCGATCGGGCGGGCGCGGACGACCGAGCCGGGGATGAAGGGCGAGCGGGCGATGACCAGCGCGTCGAGCGGGTCGCCGTCGGGCGAGAGCGTGTGCGGCACGAAGCCGTAGTTCGCCGGATAGCGCATCGGCGTGTGCAGGATGCGATCGACGAACAGCGCACCCGACGCCTTGTCGAACTCGTACTTCACGGGCTCGCCGCCGGTCGGCACCTCGATGATGACGTTCAAGTCGTCGGGCGGAGACTTGCCGACGGGGATCAGATCAATACGCATTCGATTTTCGTCCCTGATAATGACGATGCCGCACCGATAAGGATCAGCGCGGCATCAACAGTCGATCGAGACCGCCTTCGCCGGTTCCGACCTTCTGAAGGCGCGGATAGCGGGGGCCACCCTGATAGTCGATGGAGATATCGCGGAAACGGTCCTCATTTCGGACAAGAAGCCGGATGGGGGTCTTGCTATCCTTTGCGGTGACGATCGCCGCCTTCAACCGTTCGGCGGAATAGGACTGGCCATTGATCGCCTGGATCTCGGTGCCGACATCCAGCCCCGCCTTGAAGGCCGGCGAATTCCAGATCACCGTCGATATCCGGCCGTCATTGGCGACCACCAGGCCCAGCGAATAGCTGACATCGGCGCCCCGGCTCTTTTCCTGCTGTTTGAAGAAGGGCGTCGGCTCGGGCGTGTAGACGAGCTTGTAGCCGTTCATCGCAAAGCCGTTCACCGGCGCGGGCTGGCCCGTCTCGGTCAGGCGCTGGTTCAGGAAGCCGGCCCAGTCATAGGGGACGATGCCGTTCAGCGTCCGCGCGACATCCTCGAAGGTATAGGTCACCTCGCCCCAGTCGCCGTCGCGGATGCCGAAGAACGCACGTGCGAAATCGTCGATCGACTTGGTGCCGTTCGACTTCTGGCGGAGCATCGCATCGACCTCCATCCAGACCATCAGGCCTTCGTTGTAATAGTCCTCCGACCGCTGCCAGCTCGTCCAGCCCTTGGGGCGGCGGGCGGAGATGACGGGATCGTTGGTGGTGTCGATCAGCGGGCGCCACTGGCGGCCGGGCGCCAGATCATAGGTGCCGAGGATCGAGGCATACATGTCGAGCGTGTCCTGCTTCGACACCAGCCCCGAGCGCGCCTGGAGAACATAACCCCAGAATTGCGTCTGCCCTTCATATACCCACAGCAGCGAGTTGCGCATCGGCGTGCGGAAGTCGGGCGTCCACAGGTCCGCGCCGCGGCGGAACTTGCCGTCCCAGCTATGGGTGAATTCGTGCGGCAACAGGTTGCGGCGGCCGGGGCCGGAATCCCAGTCGGTGAAATAGCCGGGCGTCACGCCGTTTTCGGACGAACGGTGATGCTCCAGCCCGATGCCGCCCAACTGGTCGGTGATCGACAGGAGGAATTCGTAGCGGTCGTAATGCTGCGCGCCGAAGGTCTTGACCGCCTGGTCGACGAGACGCTTGTGCGCGTCGATCTGCGCGGGCGTCGCGGCGAGTTCCTTGGGGTCGTCGGCAAAGACGTTGAGGTCAACCCGCGGGCTGAGCGCCCAGACCTTGCCATACTTGCCCGCGAGCACGGGCGAATCGACCAGCACCTCGTAGTTGGTGGTGTCGTAGGTGTAGGTGGAGCCCGCCGCCTTGGCCGGCACCGCACCGGCCGCGGTCCAGCCGGCGGGGAAGCGCGCGGTCATCTGGATCGGGATCTGGCGGGTGAAATAGCCGGCCGGATAGAGGCTGACCGAATTGGGCTGGAGCGAGATCATCGTCGGCGTGACGACGATGCGGCCCTGATTGGCCTCGGTCGCGGAAATGAACTGGAATTCGACATCGAGCTGGCGGGCGCCGGCGGGCACGTCGATATGGAAGGCGTAGACGTCGATCACGTCGCGCGTCCAGGGCAGCACCCGGCCGTTCGCGCGGATGACGAGGCCAGCGAGCTTCTCGATCTCGCCACGCGGCGCGTGGTTGCCGGGAAGCCATTTCGGATAGAGCAGCGTCATCGGCCCCGCCTTGGCGACGGGGATCGTCTCGCGCACGCGGAAGATGGCGCGGTCGAGGTCGGTGGCGTCGACGTCGAGTTTGATCGTGCCGGGGTAGGGGGTGTCCTGCGCCGCGGGGATGGTGTCGACGATGGGCGTGGGTTGGGGAGCGGAGTTGCCGGGGATGGTCTGGGCGGCGAGCGGCGCGGCGACGGAGGCGAGCAGGGAAGCGACGAACAGCGTGCGGATCATGAAGGGCCCTTGGGCAAGGGATGGACGATGCCGCCGGGTGTACGCAGCCGATAGGGCAGTCGTCCAGCCCTTTACCCGCTGCCCAATATGTTGACGGTAAAGGCCACGACGCCGAGATTGAAGACGAACGCGGCCAGGCTGTGCCCGGTGACGACCCGGCGCATCGCGCGCGAGGCGATCGTCACGTCCGATGTCTGAAAGGTCATGCCGAGCGTCACGCTGAAATACAGGAAGTCCCAGTAATCCGGCTCGGTCGTGTCGGGAAATTGCAGGCCGCCGCTATCGGCGTCGTGACCGTCCGGCAGGTAGAAGAGATGCGCATAGTGCAGCGCATAGACGGTGTTGGAGAAGAGCCACGCCAAAGCCAGCGTGGCGACGACGATCAGCACGGTCAACCGGTCGCCGCGCCCCTGCACCTCGCCCGCGACGGCGGCGAGGATGACGAGCAGCGTGGCCCCCGAAAAGCCGAGAAACACCGCGCGGTTCGCGTCGTTTTCGATCGCCCGGCGGCGCATCCGGTCGGTCGATCCGTGGCCGAGCAGCGGCGCCACGGAGGCAAGAAAGACGAGCGCGGCCAGATCAAAGGCGAGCATGATGCCGCGGTCCCGCCCTAGCAGGGGCACCAGCACCGGCAGCCCGGTGGCCAGCAGCACGCCGAACAGCAGGAAGCGGGGCGGGGCGATGCGATTGCCGAGATGATGTGCCATCGCATCACGGCCTAGCGCTTGGGGCCGCGGTCGCCTAGATAGCGCCGCTTCTATGGCACGGATCGAACCCCCCAAGCGCGTGCGCGGCACGCAGGACATCTTCGGCGAGGAACAGCGGCGCTTTGCGCATGTCCTTGCCACCTTCGAGCGGGTGCGCGCGCTCTACGGATTCCAGCGGGTCGACCTGCCGGTGTTCGAGGATACGCAGGTATTCGCGCGCTCCATCGGCGAGACCACCGATGTGGTGTCCAAGGAGATGTACAGCTTCCCCGATCGCGGCGGCGATCCCCTGACGCTCCGGCCCGAATTCACCGCCGGCATCGCGCGCGCCTATCTGTCCGAAGGATGGCAGCGTTTCGTGCCGCTGAAGGTGACGACGAGCGGTGCGGTGTTCCGCTACGAACGGCCGCAAAAGGGGCGCTATCGCCAGTTCCACCAGATCGACGCCGAGATATTGGGCGCAGCCGAGCCGCAGGCGGATGTCGAGTTGCTGGTGATGGCGGACCAGTTGCTGCACGAACTGGGCATCGCGGACGGGGTGACGCTGCAACTGAACACGCTGGGCGATGCCGAAACGCGCGATGCGTGGCGCGCCGCGCTGGTGGCGCATTTCGAGGCGCACCGGGGCGAACTGTCCGAAGACAGCCTGGTGCGGCTGGACAAGAATCCACTGCGCATCCTCGATTCGAAGGACCCGCGCGACCGGCCGATCGCCGATGCGGCGCCGGATATCGATGCGTATCTGACGGTGGAGGCGCGCGGCTTCTTCGATGCGGTGACCGCCGGGCTGGACGCGGCGGGCGTGGCATGGACGCGCAATGCGCGGCTGGTGCGCGGGCTGGACTATTACCGGCACACCGCGTTCGAGTTCGTCACCGACCGGCTGGGCGCGCAAGGGACCGTGCTGGCGGGGGGGCGGTATGACGGGCTGATCGGATCGCTGGGTGGGCCGGAGACGGCGGGCGTCGGCTGGGCTGCGGGGATGGAGCGGCTGGCGATGCTGATCGCGGCACCGGCGGAGCCGCGGCTGGATGCGGTGATCGCGCTGGAGCATGATGATGCGCTGATCGACGGGCAGCGGCTGCTCGCCGGTTTGCGGCGTGCGGGGTTGTCGGCGGAGATGATCGCGAGCGGGTCGCCGCGCAAGCGGTTCGACAAGGCGTCCAAGCTGCCGGCCGATGTGCTGATCGCGATCAACCGGCAGGACGGGCAGACCGTGTTCAATACGCGGGCGGCGGATGCTGCGGAGACGCTGGCGCGGATCAAGGCGGTCATCGACAAGGTGCAGGCCGCTTCGTGACGACGATCTCGCCCGAGCGCATCCGGCAGATCGAGGCGCGACTGGACGAACTGTCCGCGCAGATGGCGACCGGCGACCTGCCGTCGGACCGTTTCGTCGCGGTGTCCAAGGAATATGCCGAGCTGGAACCCGTCGCGCGCGCGGCCGCCGAGGTGCGGCGGCTGCGGCAGGAGGCGGAGAGCCTGGCCTATATGGCAGGCGACGGCGACGAGGAGCTGCGTGCGCTGGCCGCCGAGGAACTGCACGCCAACAAGGTGGCGCTGGAGGCGGCGGACCGCGCGCTGGCGCTGGCGCTGCTGCCGCGCGATGCCGCCGACGAGCGCGCCGCAATGCTGGAAATCCGCGCCGGCACCGGCGGGGACGAGGCGGCGCTGTTCGCGGGCGACCTGTTCCGCATGTACCAGCGTTATGCCGAGGCACAGGGCTGGCGCGTCGAAATGATCTCGGCATCGTCGTCGGATGCGGGCGGGTACAAGGAAGTGGTCGCATCGGTGACGGGCAGCGGCGTGTTCGCGCGGCTGAAATTCGAAAGCGGCGTGCACCGGGTCCAGCGCGTGCCGGCGACCGAGGCGGGCGGGCGCATCCACACCTCGGCAGCGACGGTGGCGGTGCTGCCCGAGGCGGAGGAAGTCGATGTCCGCATCGAGGACAAGGACCTGCGCATCGACGTCTATCGCTCGTCGGGCCCGGGCGGTCAGTCGGTCAACACGACCGACTCCGCGGTGCGCATCACCCATCTGCCCACCGGGCTGGTGGTGATCCAGCAGGACGAGAAGTCGCAACACAAGAACAAGGCCAAGGCGCTGAAGGTGCTGCGCACCCGGCTGTACGAGGCGGAGCGCGAGCGGCTGGCGAACGAGCGGTCGGGCACGCGGCGCGCGATGGTGGGATCGGGCGACCGGTCCGAGCGCATCCGTACCTATAATTTCCCGCAGGGCCGCGTCACCGATCACCGCATCAACCTGACGCTGCACCGCCTGCCCGAAATTCTCGTCGGGGAAATGGACGAGTTGATCGGGGCGCTGGTGGCGCAGGACGAGGCCGAGCGGCTGGCGGCACTGGATGGCTGAACCCGCCCCCCGCGCCGCGGGCGTGCGGGCGGCACTGGGCGAGGCGGCGGCGCGGTTCGGTTTTTCGGAAACGCCGCGGCTCGATGCCGAACTGTTGATGGCGCACGCGCTGGGGATCGAGCGCGCGGCGCTGCTGCTCGACATGGACCGCGCGGTGCCGGAGGGTTTCTGGACGCTGGTGGCGCGGCGCGAGCGGCATGAACCGGTCGCCTATATCACCGGATCGCGGGGGTTCTGGACGCTCGATCTGGGGGTGGGGCCGGGTGCGCTGGTACCGCGGGCCGACAGCGAAACGCTGGTCGAGGCGGCGGTGACGCATTTCCGGGGGCGGGCGCCGGCGACGTTGCTCGACCTGGGAACGGGGCCGGGCACGCTGCTGCTCGCGCTGCTCGACGAATGGCGGGGCGCGCGGGGGGTGGGCGTCGATCGGTCGGCGGAGGCCCTGGGCTATGCGGTCGCCAATGCGGGCGCGTGCGGGGTGGGTGGGCGGGCCGGCTTCGTGCTGGGGGACTGGGATGCGGCGCTGACGGGGGTATTCGACTGCATCGTCACCAACCCGCCCTATATCGGCACAAACGAAAGGCTGCCCGACGAGGTGCGGCTGCATGAGCCGGCGGGCGCGCTGTTCGCCGGCCCGGACGGGCTGGACGATTATCGACGGCTGGCACCGGCGATCCGGCGGCTGCTGGCGCCCGGCGGGGCGGCGTTTCTGGAGATCGGGCACCGGCAGGGGGATGCGGTGACGGCGCTGCTGGCGGCGCAGGGCTTTGCCGTGACGCTGCACCGGGACCTGGCCGGGCGGGCGCGGGTGCTGGCCGCGACTTGAACATTCGGGAGGCCGCGCCCATATTTCGCTTGTAGGACGGCCCCCGGAGCCGCTAGAGCGAAGGCCGGGGCACGCGAACATCGACAACTTGGCTGTTGATTTCGGGCGGACGCCCGCATCCTTCGTCATGAGGCCGCTGCAGTCCGGTGGCCATGGCAGACGCTGGCGGCGAGGCGATGCGCCTGTCGGACACGTCGGGGATCGATACCGCGGGACCGGGCACAACGCCCGGAATGAGTGGGCCAGTTTAGTGGTTTGACGACTAAGGACGAATAGCTTGATAAACAATCGGCAGGCCGGCCGCCGTCGCGGTCGTGGTGGCGGCAATAACGGGCAGCGTCCGGGTGGTAATCCAGGTCGCCCCGACAACGGCAATCGCATCGACAATCGCGCGCGCGGCAACGCCAACCAGTTGTACGAGAAGTACAAGAATCTGGCGTCCGAAGCGCAGCGCCAGGGCGACCGCGTCAACACCGAATATTACCTGCAGTTCGCGGACCATTATTTCCGCGTGTTGAACGAGAGCCGTTCGCGGTTCGAGGAACAGAATCAGCGGCGTGCGCGCGACGACGCGCAGGACGACGGTTTCGACGGCAACGACGAGGATTATGGCGACGAGGGCGAGCCGATCCGCCCCGGCGAAATGCAGGGCGACGTGCAGGGCGGCGGTTTCGAACCGCGCCGCCAGCGTGACGATCGCCCCCGCCGCGAGGATCGCCCTCAGCGGGACGACCGGCCCCAGCGCGAGGCGCGGGACGATCGTTCCAATCGCGACGAGCGTCCGTACCGCGAGGAGCGGGCGCAGCGTGAAGATCGCCCTGCGCGTGAAGCGCGGGAGGACCGTCCGGTGCGTGAAGCGCGGGAGGACCGTCCGGTGCGTGAAGCGCGGGAGGACCGTCCGGTGCGTGAAGCGCGTGAGGACCGTCCGGTGCGTGAAGCGCGTGAGGATCGTCCCGTGCGCGAGCCGCGCGAGGATCGTCCCCAGCGTGAGGAACGCCGCCCTGCACGGCCGCTGCGTGCGCCCGTTGCCGAGGAAACCGCGGTCGTCACCGCCGATCCCGCCGGCGAACCGGCGGTGGCCGAGCAGGCGCCGGCACCCGTCGCCGAGGCCGAGGCCCCCCGTCGCCGTGGTCGCCCGCGTCGCGAGCCGGTCGCTCAGGCACCCGAGGCCGAGACCGGTTTCGATGCGGATCGCCTGCCGCCGGCACTGAGCGCCGCGAGCGAGGGCGAAGCGCCGGCGCCCGAGGAAAAGCCGCGCCGCCGCCGCGTGCGCGCGGCCGCGCCGGAAGTGACGCCGGCGAGCTGATCGTCGCAAACTGGCTGAACACATGGCCGGTGCCTTCCGATCGGAGGGTGCCGGCCTTGTTCTATGTGGCGCACGTGCTTGTCGCGGCGGGGCACTTGGCCTAGCGGACCAGCATGAAACGCGTGGCAGTCTATTGCGGGTCGGCGACGCCGGCCGATCCGACCTATATCGACATGGCGAAATCGGTGGGGCGCGGCCTGGCCGAGCGGGGCATCGGCGTCGTCTATGGCGGCGGGCGCCTCGGCCTGATGGGCGCGGTGGCGGACGCGGCGCTGGAGGCGGGTGGCGAGGTGATCGGCATCATCCCGCAGGCGCTGGTCGATGCCGAGGTGGCGCATCGCGGGCTGACCGAACTGCACGTCGTGCCGGGCATGCACCAGCGCAAGCAGGCCTTTACCGACCTGTCCGACGGTTTCGTGACGATCGCGGGCGGCACCGGCACGATGGACGAGTTGTGGGAGGCGCTGTCCTGGGCGCAGCTCGGCTATCATGCCGATCCGGTCGGGCTGCTCAACACCGGCGGCTATTATGACGAGCTGGTCGCGTTCTGGGAAAAGATGGGCCGGGTCGGCTTCCTCCGGCCGCAGCACCGCGACCTGCTGATCGTCGATACGACGCTGGACGGGCTGCTGGACAAGATGGCCGCGCATCGGCCGACGCAGCCGATCGTCCGGATGAACGCGTCCGACCTGTGACGCCGTCGCCGACCCGCGCGGAGGTGGTGGCGGCGGCCGAGGCATCGATCGCGCGTGGCTCCAAGAGCTTTGCCGCGGCGAGCCGGCTGTTCGATCCCGCGACGCGCGACCGGGCGGTGCTGCTCTATGCCTGGTGCCGGCGGTGCGACGATATCGCCGACGGGCAGGACCACGGCCACGGCATGACGAGGGTCGACGATGCCCCGGCACGGGTGGCGGCGCTGTCCGCGTTGACCGAGCGGGCGCTGGACGGGGCGGTGGTCGGCGATCCGGCGTTCGACGCGCTGCGGCTGGTGGCGGCGGAGACGGACATGCCGCGGGCGTGGCCGCGCGACCTGATCGCCGGGTTCGCGCTGGATGCCGAGGAATGGCAGCCGGAAAGCGAGGCGGACCTGCTGCGCTATTGCTATCACGTCGCGGGCGTCGTCGGCTGCATGATGGCGGTGGCGATGGGGGTTTCGGCCAAGGACGATGCCGTGCTGGACCGCGCCTGCGACCTGGGGCTGGCGTTTCAGCTGTCGAACATCGCGCGCGACCTGGGTGAGGATGCCGGGGTCGGGCGCTGTTACCTGCCGGCGGACTGGCTGGCGGAATTCGGGGTGCCGGCAAACAACTATATGGCGCCGGAGCATCGCCCCGCGCTGGTTGCGATGGCGCGGCGGTTGACGGACCGGGCGGCACAGTTCGAGGCGAGCGCGCGGATGGGCGTGCGGGCATTGTCCTGGCGGTCGGCCTGGGCGGTGCTGTCGGCGGCAGGGATTTACGGCGCGATCGGCCGTTCGGTGGCGTCGCGGGGTGCGGGCGCCTGGGACCGGCGGGTGTCCACCTCAAAGGGTGCGAAGCTGGGATTTATCGCAGCGGCGGCGTGGGGCGCCACGTTGCGCGGTCGAGGGGCTGTCGTGCCGCGCGACGCGGCACTCTGGCGGCGACCCTGACCGGGGTTCAGCCGCGCGACCTGGGCTTTTCCGCCTTGGCGATCTGAAGGCCGGTGGCCCGGCAATCCGCGCCGATGACGGGGAAGGGCACATCGGTGTTCTGGGCGATCCGGTTGGGCAGGTCCGCCCGGCATTGCGCCATCGTGGCATAGCGCGCCGGGACCAGTCGGGCCTCGGTGCACTGCGTGTTGCCATCACCGCATCCCAGGATCGCCATGACGTAGAAAATCGGTTCCATTCAACCGCCTCCGCTTGAAAGTAAAAACCCTCTTTGCGGTGGAGAGTTCCGAAATCGCGCTTGCTGATACGGATCAGCCCTGACATGTTCGCATAACACACCCCGATCATGGGGAACGCGTCGGGAGGCACGGGTCTTATGCTGAAATCGATGATGGCAGCAGGAGTGGCGTTGATGGTGGCAGAGCCGGGACTGGCGGCGGACCTGAGCGGGGTGCCGCTGATCGAGCGGACGAAGCTGTTCGGCAATCCCTCGCGCATCGGGGGGCAATTGTCGCCCGACGGCAAGTGGATCAGCTTCATTGCGCCCAAAGACGGCGTGCTGAACGTCTGGCTGGCCCCGGCCGACCGGCCCGACGACGCCAAGGCGATCACCGCGGAGACGACGCGGCCGATCCGCCAGACCTTCTGGGCGCCCGATTCCAAGTCGGTGCTGTTCATCAACGACAAGGGCGGCGACGAGAATTTCCTGCTGTACGGCGTCGATGTCGCGAGCGGCGCACAAAAGGCGCTGACCCCGTTCGAAAAGACGCGGGTGCAGATCGTCGGCACGTCCGAGACGATCAAGGATCGCATCCTGGTCGGCGTCAACAACCGCGATCCGCGCTGGCATGACGTCTATTCGCTCGACCTGAACACCGGCAAGCTGACCCCGGTCGTGCAGAATGACGGCTATGCCGGTTATCTGGCGGACGACCAGTTGCGGCTGCGCATGGCGGCCAAGGCGCGGCCCGACGGCGGCACCGATTATTACCGCATGGAGGGCACCACCGTCGAGGCCAAGCCCGTGGTGCAGTTCGGGCTGGACGATTCGCTGACCACCACGCCGCTGGGCTTCACCGTCGACGGCAAGACGCTCTACTGGATGGATTCGCGCGGGCGCGACACCGCGGCGCTGATGGCGCAGGACGTGGGCAGCGGGCAGATGACGGTGGTGGGGGAGAGCCCCAAAGCCGATGTCGCGGGTGGCCTGTTCAATCCGAAGACGGGCCGCGTGGAGGCCTATTCGGTCAATTACCTGAAGCGCGACTATGTACCGGTGGGCGATGCGGTAAAGGCCGACCTCGCCTTTCTGAAGGCGCAGAACAAGGGCGAGTTCGCGATCGGCAGCCGCACGGATGCCGACGACAAGTGGATCGTCACCTTCGACCCGGTGACCGCGCCGGCCGCGACCTATGTCTACGACCGCCGCGCCAAGTCGCTGAAGCAGCTTTATGTCAGCCGGCCCGAGCTGGAGGGGGCGCCGCTGGTGCCGATGGAGCCGGTGGAGATCAAGGCGCGCGACGGGCTGACGCTGGTATCCTATCTGACCAAACCCAAGGGGGTGAGCGGGCCGGTGCCGCTGGTGCTGCTGGTCCATGGCGGACCCTGGGCGCGCGACGGGTTCGGCTTCAACGGCTATCATCAATGGCTGGCGAACCGGGGCTATGCGGTGCTGTCGGTCAATTATCGCGGCTCGACGGGCTTTGGTAAGAATTTCATCTCGGCGGGCGACCTGCAATGGGGCCGCAAGATGCACGACGACCTGATCGACGCGGTCGACTGGGCGGTGAAGAGCGGCGTCACCACCAAGGACAAGGTGGCGATCATGGGCGGCTCCTATGGCGGCTATGCGACGCTGGCGGGGCTGACCTTTACGCCCGACCGGTTCGCCTGCGGCGTCGATATCGTTGGACCGTCGAACCTGTTCACGCTGCTGAAGACGATCCCGCCCTATTGGGAGGCGGGCAAGCAGCAATTCTACAAGCGGATGGGAGACCCGACCACGCCGGCGGGGCAGGCGCTGCTCAAGGAACGCTCGCCGCTGACCTTTGTCGACAAGATCAGCAAGCCGCTGCTGATCGGGCAGGGCGCCAACGATCCGCGCGTCAACGTCGCAGAAAGCGACCAGATCGTGGCGGCGATGGCGGCCAAGAAGATCCCTGTCACCTATGTGCTGTTTCCCGATGAGGGGCATGGCTTTGCGCGGCCGGTGAACAACATTGCGTTCAATGCCGTGACGGAGAATTTCCTGGCGCCGTGCCTGGGCGGACGTGCGGAGCCGCTGGGCGACACGCTGACGGAATCGACCGCGCAGGTGAAGCATGGGGCGGAATTCGTGCGCGGCCTGGCGCTTGGTGGGGGTACTGCTTCGGGGCAGTGATCTGGTTCACGCGAAGACGCGAAGGCGCGAAGAGGTAGGGTTTGCCCCGCCTTCGCCGTGACCTGTCGGTCGGAAGACCCGAATCGGCTGGTGATGCCCAGAGGGCCTGCCGGCCGGCGCAACCTCTTCGCGGCTTCGCGGCTTCGCGTGAACTCTTCTGAAAAAGCAGGAGGTTTTGTTCACGCGAAGACGCGAAGACGCGGAGAGAGGACGCCTGCTGCGTCGTTCCGTACCCCCGTCGGCCAGGGGTGCTCGGTCGATGATGGGATGATTGAGCCTGCGGCTCGCGGTGCATCTCCGCGCCTCCGTGTCTCCGCGTGAATATTCGTTGTTCTGGTTCTCTGACCACCGCCATTGAAGTTCGGCGGGGCGCAAGCGACATGGGGGGCGATGCCTCCGATCGATCCCACTACGGCGAGCCAGCAAGAGCGGCCGCTGATCCCCACGCTGCGCCGGTTCCTGCCCTATCTCTGGCCCGCGGGCGAGCCGGGAATGAAGGTGCGGATCGCCGGGGCGATGCTGCTCGTGCTGGCTTCCAAGCTCGTGCAGGTGCTGGGTGCTGCCTACACGCTGAAGTTTGCCGTCGACCGGATGGCGGGGGGCGACCGGTCGGTCGTCACTCTGGTGATCCTGCTGGTCGTTGCCTATGCGGCGTCGCGCTTTGCCTCGACGTTGTTCGACAATCTGCGCAATGCGGTGTTCGAGCGGGTGGGGCAGGATGCGACGCGGCGGCTGGCGGCGGACGTGTTCCGGCACCTGCACCGCCTGTCGCTGCGCTTCCATCTGGAGCGGCGTACGGGTGCGGTGACCAAGGTGGTGGAGCGCGGCACCAAGAGCATCGATACGATGCTGTATTTCCTGCTGTTCAACATCGCGCCGACGGTGCTGGAACTGGCGCTGGTGCTGGGCATCTTCGCGCGCAGCTTCGGCGGGTGGCTGGTGGTCGCGACGATCGCGACGGTGGTGCTCTACATCGCCTTCACCCGCAAGGTGACCGACTGGCGCAACCATCTGCGCACGCGGATGAACGACCTGGATACGGGCGCGGTGGCGCACGCGGTCGACTCGCTGCTCAATTTCGAGACGGTGAAATATTTCAACGCCGAGGAGCGCGAGGCGCGGCGGTACGAGAATGCCGTTGCCGCCTATGCGCGGGCGGCGACCAAATCCGAAAATTCGCTGGCGTGGCTGAACATCGGACAGGCGCTGATCACCAACGCGCTGCTCGGCTTCGGCATGGGCTATGTTGCCTGGGGGTGGAGCCGGGGAACGGCATCGGCCGGCGACGTGGTATTCGTCTCGACACTGCTCGCGCAATTGTTCCGGCCGCTCGACCTCCTCGGCATGGTGTATCGCACGATCCGGCAGGGGGTGCTGGACATGGGCGCCATGTTCGACCTGATCGATACCGGCGCGGAGGTGCGCGACATACCCGGCGCGCCGGCGCTGGCGGTCGGCGCGGGCCATGTGCGGTTCGAGCAGGTCAGGTTCGGCTATGAAGAAGGGCGACCGATCCTGGACGGGCTGGACCTCGACGTGCCGGCGGGAACGACCTGCGCGGTGGTGGGACCATCGGGGGCGGGCAAGTCGACGCTCGCACGGTTGATGTACCGGTTCTACGATGTGGATGGCGGGCGCATTCTGATCGACGGGCAGGACCTCGCGGCGGTGACGCAGGCGAGCTTGCGTGCCGCGATCGGGATCGTGCCGCAGGACACGGTGCTGTTCAACGACACGATCGGGTATAATATCGGCTATGGCCGCGAGGGCGCGAGCGCGGAAGAGATTGCGCACGCGGCCAGGGGCGCGGCGATCGCTGGGTTCATCGAGCGGCAACCGGACGGTTACGACACGCGCGTCGGCGAGCGCGGGTTGAAGCTGTCGGGCGGCGAGAAGCAGCGCGTGGCGATCGCGCGCACGCTGCTGAAGAACCCGCCGATCCTGATCCTGGACGAGGCGACCAGCGCGCTGGACAGCCGCACCGAGGGCGACATCCTGGAAACGCTGGAGGCGGTGGAACGCGGGCGCACGACGATCGTGATCGCGCACCGCCTGTCCACCGTGGTCAAAGCGGACCAGATCATCGTGCTCGACGGCGGCCGCGTCGCCGAGCGCGGCACGCACGGCGAGTTGCTGCGCCGGGATGGCCTTTATGCCGAGATGTGGGCACGTCAGGCCGCCGAGCGCGAGGAAGCGCTGGCGGCGGAGTGACGGGCGCGATGCCCTCGACCTGTGGCGACAGGTCCACTACATCGCCGGCGATGGCGGTCGATCCCCTTCCCACACTGCAGCGCGTGTTCGGCTATCCGGCGTTTCGCGGCGTCCAGGCCGATGTGGTCGGCCGGGTACTGGCGGGCGAGCGCACGCTGGCGGTGATGCCGACGGGCGCGGGCAAGTCGCTCTGTTACCAATTGCCCTCAGTCATGATGGACGGGTGCTGCGTCGTGGTCAGCCCGCTGATCGCGCTGATGCACGACCAGTTGCGCGCGGCCGAGGCGGTCGGCATCCGCGCGGCGACGCTGACCTCGGTCGACCAGAACCGGGCGGAGACGGTGGCGCGCTTCCGCGACGGGCAGCTCGACCTGCTCTATGTCGCGCCCGAGCGTGCCTCCGCGATGCATTTCCGCGAGTTGCTGGGCAGCGCGAAGCTGAGCCTGTTCGCGATCGACGAGGCGCACTGCGTCAGCGAATGGGGGCATGATTTCCGGCCCGACTACCGCCTGCTCGAACCGCTGATGGATGCGTTTCCGGACGTGCCGCGCCTGGCGCTGACCGCGACGGCGGATGCGCACACTCGCGCCGACATCGCCAAGCAGCTGGGCATCCCGGAAGAGGGGATGATCGTCTCCGGCTTCGACCGGCCCAACATCCGCTATGCGATCAGCCCCAAGGCGAACGTCAACGTGCAGATTGCCCGGCTGGTGGCGGAAACGCGTGGGCCGGGCATCGTCTATGCGCAGACGCGCGCGGCGACCGAGAAGTTGGCGGAGGCGCTGGGGCGGACCGGGCGGCCGGTGCGCGCCTATCATGCGGGGCTGGACCCGGCGGTGCGCGCGAAGAATCAGGCGGATTTCGTCGCATCCGAAGACATGGTGATCTGCGCCACCGTCGCGTTCGGCATGGGGATCGACAAGCCCGACGTCCGTTTCGTCGCGCATGCCGGCCTGCCCAAATCGATCGAGGCCTATTATCAGGAAACGGGCCGCGCCGGGCGTGACGGCGACCCCTCCGTCGCGCATCTGTTCTGGGGCGCGGAGGATTTTGCTCGGGCGCGGCAGCGCATGGCCGAGGTGGAGCCCGAGCGGCAGGCCGGGGAGCGGGCGCGGCTGGCGGCGCTGGGGGCATTGGTGGAGACGGGCGGATGCCGCCGCCGCATCCTGCTGCGCCATTTCGGCGAGGAGCTGGCCGAGGATTGCGGCAATTGCGATAACTGCCTGGGATCGCCCGACGCGGTGGACGCGACGACGACGGCGCAGAAGTTTCTCTCGGCGGTGTTTCGCACCGGGCAGATGTTCGGCGCGGGCTATATCGAGCAGGTGCTGACCGGCCAGTCGACCGAACGCAGCCTGATGAACGGGCATGAGGCGCTGTCGGTGTGGAACATCATCGATGGCGACGAGCTGGCGCTGGTGAAGCCGGTGCACCGTGCGCTGCTGCTGCGCGATGCGCTGCGCACCAATCCGCATGGCGGGCTGGAGTTCGGGCCGGCGGCGAGGGCGTTGCTGAAGGGCGAGGCGCGGTTGTCGCTGGTGATCCCGCCCAAGCGCGAGCGCAAGGGCCGGCGCGCGGCGACGGCGGCGTCCGACCCGGCGGACAATCCGCTGTTCGAGGCGCTGCGCGCGAAGCGGCGCGAGCTGGCGCAGGCGGCGGGTGTGCCCCCCTATGTCATCTTTCACGATTCGGTACTGCGCGACATGGCGGCGCAGAAGCCGGCCGATCGCACCGCGCTGTCGATGCTGACGGGCGTCGGCGCGCGCAAGCTGGATGCTTATGGCGACGCGTTTCTGGACGTGATCCGCGAGGCGGCCTGATCGATCTTTCCTCCGCAGTGGCCGTTGCGGTGGAGCGGTCTGGCGACTAGGTGAACGGCATGATCCGTGTGCTCAACGAAAGCGTCGCCGTCGCCCCCCAGATCGCGCCCGAGGACGTGGCCGCGATCAAGGCCGCGGGCTATGTCGCGATCGTCAACAACCGCCCCGATGGCGAGCAGCCCGGCCAGCCGACCGGCGATGCGATCCGCGCCGCCGCGGAGGATCACGGCCTCGCCTATACCGCGATTCCGGTGGGGCAGGGCGGCTTCAGCCACGAGATGGTGGACGAGATGGCCGCGGCGCTGGTCGCCGCCGATGGTCCGGTTCTGGCCTATTGCCGGTCGGGCACGCGCAGTTGCAATCTGTGGGCGCTGGCCGCCGCCAAGGCGGGGCGCAATCCCGACTTGTTGGTGCGGCAGGCGGAGGACGCCGGATACGACCTGTCGGGCCTCAAGCCGACGCTGGACATGCTCGCGAGCGGAAAATGAGCCTGATTGCGATCGGCGCGGGCAGCGCGGCGGGAATCGTCGTGCTGGCCGGTGTCGGGTGGCTGATCGTCGCCAAACGTCGCGATCCCAAGGTGGGCACGCCGGAGGATGCGGCGGCGGCGGCGGAAGGCGCCTTGTCGGGCTTCGCGGTGGCCGGGGCGGTCGTCGGTGCGGACGGGCTGGGTGCGCTGGCGGTGGCGACCGATGGGCGCGTCGCGGCGATCAAGCGGCGCGGCAAGGCAATCGCGGTGCGCGAGGTGCCGTGGACCGTGGTGCGCGCGACGCCGGATGGGATCGTGGTGGAAACCGGTGACGGCTTCGGGCCGGTGTCGCTCGCTGGGGTCAATGCGCTGGATATTCGGCGGCTGGCGCCGAAAATGGCGCGGATTTGAGGTGAGGTCACCCTCTCCCCCTTGGGAGAGGGAGGGGACCCGCGGCATCAGCCGTGGGGAGGGTGAGGGGGCGCCAAGCAGCGCATCGTCCGCGGCACCCCTCACCCTCCCACCGCTTGCGCGGCGGGGCCCTCCCTCTCCCCGGAGGGGAGAGGGACTACTTACCCCCGCAAACGGCGTTCTTCCTCGAACATATAGTCGCGGGTGACAGGGACGGAGAGGCGGCTGCGGGTGAGCTGGACCTGGTAGTTGCACAGGCCGCCGTTGCGGAAGGCGGCGCCTGCGCCCGCCAGGTAGAAGGTCCACATGCGGAAGAAGCGTTCGTCGTAAAGCGCGACGATCTCGTCACGCGCGGCCATGGCGCGGTCGTACCATTCGTCCAGCGTCCAGCCATAATGGCAGCGCAGCACCTCCACGTCGGTGAGGAAGAAGCGCAGGCCCTCATTGGCGCGGACAATCTCCGACAGGGCCGGATTGTAGCCGCCCGGGAAGATATATTTTGTCGTCCAGTCGTCGGTGACGCCGGGGCCGTTCAGCCGGCCGATGGTGTGCATCAGCATCACCCCGTCCGGGGTCAGCAGGTCGCGGCACTTGGTGAAGAAGGTGCGGTATTGCGGCGGGCCGACATGTTCGAACATGCCGACCGAGACGATGCGGTCGAACTGCCCTTCCACCCGGCGATAGTCGATCAGCTCGAAGCGCACCTTGTCGGCGACACCGGCCGCCTCGGCACGGGCGCGGGCGACCTTCAACTGTTCTTCCGACAGGGTAACGCCGAGGACCTCCGCGCCGGTCTTCTCGTGCAGGTAGAGCGCAAGGCCACCCCAGCCGCAGCCGATGTCGAGGACCTTGTGGCCGGGCTTCAGCGCCAGCTTGGCGGCGATATGCGCCTTCTTGTCGGCCTGCGCTTTTTCAAGGCTGTTCGACGGGTCTGTGTAATAGGCGCAGCTATATTGCCGGTCGGCGTCGAGGAAAAGTTCGTAGAGCTTGCCCGAGAGATCGTAGTGGTGGGCGACATTCTTCTTGGAGCGGCGCTCCATGTTGATGCGGTCGACGCGGTGCTTGACCGCGCCAAAGGCACGGACGGCGAGCGAGGGATTGAGGCGCTGGGCGCCATCCTCCCACTTGTCGTTCGCGGTCAGCAGCTCGACCAACTGGCGAACGTCGTCGCCCTCCACGGTCAGGCGGCCGTTCATATAGGTTTCGCCGGCAGCGAGCGCAGGATTGCGGACGATCTCGCCGGCGACGCGCGAGTCCATGAAGCGGATCGCGACGTCGGGGAAAGCGGGATCGGGGGTGCCGAAGGTCCGCGTCTTGCCATTATGGTGGGTGAGGGTGAGGCGGCCGCGCTTGACCGCTCGCGAAAGGAAAAGATCGATGAGCGCCATGGCGGGCGTGCTACTGTCCGGGAGTGGGGTCAGGCAAGGGGTGCTGCCCTAAATACCTGCATACCAATCATAATCGACATGATCCTCCCAGTAACCGCCCTTGCCGAGCCCGATGCCGTCCAGGGAGGCAACAGCATCGATCCGCATCAGATATTTGGCGTGCTTGTAGCCCAGCTGCCGCTCGACACGCAGGCGCAAAGGTGCCCCGTGCGCGACGTCGAGCATATGGCCGTTCATGCCCCAGGCGAGGATCGTCTGCGAGTGGAAGGCATCCACCATGTCGATCGATTCATAATAGGGGATGCCGCCGAACAGATCGGCGCAGTGGAAGACGACGTAGCGCGCCGAGCGGCGCACGCCCGCCGCCTTCAGCACGGTGCCGAGCAGCGGGCCGGTCCACTGGCCGATCGCGCTCCACCCCTCGACGCAATCGTGGCGGGTGATCTGGGTACGCGCGGGCATCGTGCGGAGTTGGGCAAGCGTGAAGCGGCGCGGCGTATCGACGAGGCCGCCGACAGCCAGGCGCCAGTCGGCGAAATTGTTTTGCGCCAGTGCGGCATATTCGGGCGTGCCGGGATTGTGCGTGCCGTTGGCGCGAAAGATCGGCGACATCTGGTCGGGCCGGAATTCGGGCGCGAGCGCGGCGCGGTCGGACAGGGCGCGCTGGAGCCCGCGCTGCATATCCTCGCCGGCGAACAGGATCCGCCTTGCGGTGGGGTTCTGGACGACACGGTCGCAGCCGGCGAGAAGCAGGCCGGCGCCGCCGGTCAGGAGCGAGCGGCGGGCGATCATTCGGCGGGCACCCGCCAGCGGCCGGTGATCATCGACCGCATCTCGTTGCCCACACCGGCGAGGATGACGAGCGCGAGATGGACCACGGTGAACAGGCCGATCGCCACCGCGGCGATGAAGTGGATCGATCGCGCCGACTGTCGCCCGCCGAACACCTCCAGCAGCCAGGGCCAGGCCGCGTTCATCGCGGGGGACAGCGCGATGCCGGTGAAGATGGCGAGGGGCAAGGCAAGAAAGAGGATCGCGACATAGCTGAGCTTTTGAAAGAGGTTGTAGTCGCGCGGGGAGTCGGGATCGTGGAAGCGGAGCGCCAGGTGGCGGCGCAGGTCGGCGAGAAGGTGGCGGGGGCGCAGCTCGGTTCGCCGCACGCGCAGGTCGCGGGCGAAATGGCGGTTGAGGAGGCTGGCGATCATGAAGGCGAGCAGGCCGAAGCCCAGCACGATCGCGAAGAACAGGTGCCAGCGGCGCGAAATGGCGAGGTTGTAGTTGGCGGGAATGGTGATCCACGCGGGAAAGCGCGGCAGTTGCGCCCAGGCATGATCGAAATTGGCGCCGTATCGCCCCCAGTAGAGTCGGGGATGCGCGTTCGATATGCCGAGGCCGGAGCCGAGCAGGATCAGTACCGCGACCGCGTTCACCCAGTGCCAGAGCCGCGTCGCCAGCCGGTGGCGCCGAACCACCTGGGGGATGACATGGGGGCCGGTATCGCTGTCCATCGCATCCGTGTAGCAGCAAAGCCATGACGACCGCATGGCATTTCTACGAACCCGCGCAGGGGCATGGGCTGGCGCATGATCCGTTGAACGCGATCGTGGCACCGCGGCCGATCGGCTGGATCGGTAGCGTCTCGGCAAGCGGCGTGCGCAATCTGGCGCCGTACAGCTTCTTCAACCTGCTGGCCTATCGCCCGCCACTGCTGGGATTTTCGTCGCAGGGGTGGAAGGATTCGGTCGACAATATCGCAGCGACCGGCGTGTTCACCTGGAACCTGGCGACGCGGGACCTGGCCGAGGCGATGAATGCCAGCGCGGCGGTCGCCGCGCCGGAGGTGGACGAGTTCGCGCTGGCCGGGCTGGAGGTCGCGGGCGGCCGGATGGTGGATGCGCCGCGGGTGGCGGCCGCGCCGGTCAGCTTCGAATGCCGGCTGACCCAGTTGATCCGTCTGGAGACGAAGGAGGGCGAACCAATCGACCAGTGGCTGGTGATCGGCGAGGCGGTGGGCATCCATATCGACGCCGCGATGATCGAGGACGGGGTGTACCAGACGACGCGGGCGCGGCCGATCCTGCGCGGGGGCGGGCCGAGCGACTATTTCGAGCCGGGTGCGCCGTTCCACATGCGTCGGCCGGGCTGACTCAGGTGTAGGCCCGGTAGAAGAAGACGATGGTCGTCACCGCGGTGATCAGCAGCGTCCAGCCGCGGATCAGGCCGGGCGACAGCCGCTGACCGACCCGCGCGCCCAGCCAGCCGCCAAGGACCGCGCCCAGCAGCATCGGCACGCAGGCATGCCAGCGCACCATGCCGGACAGCACGAAGATCAGCGTCGCGGCGGCATTGGCCATCGCCAGCATCAGCGTGCGCGGCGCCATCATCTGGTGCGGCGCGGCACCCGCCAGCAGCCCATAGGTCGCGGTCATCATCAGCCCGACGCCGCCGCCGAAATAGCCGCCATAGATGCCCAGCATCCCCTGCGCCGCGATCAGGGTGCGCGGGCCGATCGTGGTGCGCGCCTGCAGCCAGACCGCGGCGCGCGGGCCGATGCCGATCGCCAGGGTCGCGACGAGCAGCAGCCAGGGGATGACGATGTCGAACACCCGCGTCGGGGTGGAGACGAGCAGCAGGCTGCCGACGATGCCGCCGACAAAGGTGACCGCGCTGAGCAGGCGCACCGACAGGCCGCCGAGTGGCGCCAGGCCATGGCGGTAGGTCCAGGCACTGGCGATCGCGCCGGGTTGCAACGCGACGTTGGAGGTGGCGTTGGCGATGGGGGAGGGCAGGCCGAGCGCGATCAGGGTCGGCATGGTGGCAAAGGTGCCGCCGCCGGCCAGTGCGTTCATCGCGCCCCCGAGCAGGCCGGCAGCGGCGGCGAGGACGGCGGCTTCGATCACGGTCATGCGCGCCCGAGTGGGGCGTTATCGGACGGCGCGCAAGGGGGCATGGCCGACCCAGCACCACTCTCCCCGAATGGGAAGAGTGGGTTATGGGAGGTCAGCCGGTGCGGGTGGGGCCGTGCAGCCGGTCGAGTTCGGCGTGCAGCTCGGCCTTGTCCTCCTGTGCGACGGCCAGCATGTGGTCGCGGATCTGGCCGGTGCGGCTGGCGACTTCCTCGTTGATCGCCGCGCGCTGCGCGGAGCACCAGCCGGGGCGGCTGCCGGCGATCACGTCGTCGCGGTGGATCGAGCGGGTCATCGTCGCGCCGGACGGCAGGCGTGCCTCGCGATCGACGGTCACGCCCGCCGACCAGGCGCAGCGCAGCGTCGAGGCGCGGCCGCCGGGTACGACGGCACCGACCTGCTTGTGCGCGACCTTGGTTATCGCGCTGTAGCGGGCATCGACGGGACCGGCGTGATGGTCGATCCGGACGCTGTGGTCGTTTGCCGCGGCAGGGGCGGCGGCGAGGGCACCGAGCAACAGCCCGGCGGCGAGTAGCTTGGTCATCATCGTCTCCATGCGGTGCCCCGGCCTATATTGGCCGGTGACACCCCATTAACTGCCCGCGCGGCCGGTCGGTTGCAATGGGGCGGAATGTCTTGCCCGATCTAGTCGGCGAGCGCGGCCATCTTCTCCTCGGCCTCGCGGTCGAGCTGGGCGCGGCTCTTCTTCTCGGCGGCGGTCTTGAGCTGCCCGCAGGCGGCGTCGATGTCGCGGCCGCGCGGCGTGCGCACCGGCGCGGAGATACCGGCCTCGAACACGATGTCGGAGAAGCGGCGGATACGCTCCGGCGTGGAACATTCGTAATCCGCACCCGGCCAGGGATTGAAGGGGATCAGGTTGACCTTGGCGGGCAGCTTGTAGTGGCGCAGCAGGCGAACGAGCTCGTGGGCGTCGGCCTCCGAATCATTCTTGTCCTTGAGCATCACATATTCGAACGTGATGCGCCGGGCATTGTTGGCGCCGGGATAGTCGGCGCACGCCTGCAACAGTTCCTCGATGCCGTATTTCTTGTTGAGCGGCACGATCTCGTCGCGCACGTCCTTCGTCACCGCGTGGAGCGAGACGGCGAGGTTCACGCCGATCTCCTCGCCGACGCGCGCCATCATCGGCACGACGCCGCTGGTCGACAGGGTGATGCGACGCTTCGACAGGGCAAGGCCGTCGCCGTCCATGACGAGCTTCAGCGCGTCGCGCACGGCATCGAAGTTATAAAGCGGCTCGCCCATGCCCATCATGACGATGTTGGTGAGCATCCGCCCCTCGGGCTGGCTGGGCCATTCGCCGAGCGCGTCGCGCGCCAGCATGACCTGTCCGACGATCTCGCCCGCGGTCAGGTTGCGCACCAGGCGCATCGTGCCGGTGTGGCAGAAACGGCAGTTCAGCGTGCAGCCGACCTGGCTCGACACGCACAGCGTGCCGCGGTCGGCGTCGGGGATGAACACCGCCTCGTAATCCTGGCCGTCGGCGGAACGGAGCAGCCATTTGCGGGTGCCGTCCGACGAGACCTGCGCTTCCACCACCTCCGGGCGCGAGATGGCGAAACGCTCGGCCAGCCATGGATGCTGCGCCTTGGCGATGTCGGTCATCTGCGAGAAATCGGTAGCGCCGCGATTGTAGAGCCAGTGCCAGATCTGCTTGCCGCGCAGCTTGGCCTGACGCGGCTCCATGCCCGCGGACAGCAACGCCTCGCGCAACTGGTCCCTGGTCAGGCCGATCAGGTCGACGCGTCCATCGGGACGCGACTGCACGCCGCGGGGGACGGGCACGGGATCGATGTGCCCGGGAATGGGCATGGGGGCGGCCGAAGCTGTCTGCATGGGCGCCTATATAGCGTAAAAAGGGGCCGTTCGCTAGCGGGCGACGCAGGCCAGCGTTGCGGCGTCGATCGCGGTGGCGGCGCCCGCGAGCGCATAGGTGTCGGCAAAGGGGCGGTGGCGGGTGTCGACCGCCTCGACGCTCATCGCGCGGGCGGAGCGGAGGGCGGCGACGGCGGCGCGGTCGGTGGGCGCGTCGGGCGCCCAAAGGTCGGTGGCGGTGCCGACGAGCGGAAAGCGGCGGCCGGCGACGCTGAGGGTGACGGGCCGGTCGGGCGCGCGCCGGCGGCTGAGATGGAGATGGAGCGAGGCGCGCAAGCCCTTGCCAGGCCAGGTGCCGATGCCGGCATAGCCGCCGACCCGCCCCTGCGCGACAACGGGGCGGGCGATGGCGTAGCAGTTCGGCCCCTGGCGAAAGGCACCCCAGCCGCCGAACACGCCGATGGTTTCGCGCGCCGACGGCGGCGCCGCGGCGACCAGCAGCAGGCAAAGAAGAAGCCGGCGATAGGCCATGCGGCGGGGCATGGCGCGGAGTGTGGCGCATTGGCAACGCATTTCGCCGTTTAGCTGAGGTTCATGCAAAGCGTCGCGGATGGAGCCATGAGGGCCTGTACCCGTTTGGGACAGATATCGTCCCGCCCTTGTTGGAGTTGCCCATGCGTACACCCGTTCTTTCCGCCCTGGCCGTCACCATCGCGCTGGGCGCCGCGCTGCCCGCCGCGGCACAGACCGCCGCGCCGTTCACCGGCCTGCGCCTGGAAGGCCTGCTGGGTTACGACAATGCCAATGACGGGGGCGGGCAGGATGCGAGCAGCGGCGACGGCCTGCTGTTCGGTGCCGCGGTCGGATACGACATGGCGATGGGCCCGGTGGTCGTCGGCGTCGAGGGCGAGCTGACCGATTCGTCCGCCGACACACGCAGCAACAGCGTGCTGCTGGTCGGCGACCGACTCGACACCAACATGGCACGCGATCTGTATGCCGGTGCGCGCGTCGGCTACGCGATCTCGCCGGTGGCGCTGGGCTATGTGAAGGCGGGTTATTCCAACGCGCGGATCAAGTCGCGCTATGACGCAGGCGCCGGCGAATTGCGCAGTTCGGACAATCTGGACGGGCTGCGCCTGGGTGCCGGGCTGGAATATGCGCTGGGCATCAACAGCTTCGTGAAGGGCGAGTATCGCTACACCAACTATGCCCGCGTCGACGGCTATGACCGCGATTTCGAGCGCCATCAGCTGGTCGCCGGGCTCGGCTTTCGCTTTTAACGCGGGATTTACCTGAAAAGTGGAGGGGTCGGAGCCTTGCTCCGGCCCCTTTTTCGCGGGTAGGAACGAAGGCCATTTTTCACCCGGAATCGGGGGCGGCGTGATTCTGGCACGCCCCCGCGCTCCGGCGGGGGGATCACGATGAAGGCGACAATCGAACGCGCGACGCTCCTGAAGGGACTGAGCCATGTCCAGTCCGTGGTGGAGCGCCGCAACACCATCCCCATCCTGTCGAACGTGCTGCTGGAAGCGACGGCCGAGGGCCAGCTGCGCATGATGGCGACCGACCTGGACCTGCAGATCAACGAAAGCGTCATGGCGGCGGTCGACCAGCCCGGTTCCACCACGGTGTCGGCGCACACGCTGTTCGACATCGCCCGCAAGCTGCCCGAAGGGTCGCAGGTGCAGTTGACCGCGGCGGACGGGCGCATGTCGATCGTGGCGGGGCGCGCACGCTTCTCGCTGGGCACGCTGCCGCGCGATGACTTTCCCGTCATCGCCGAGGGCGAATTGCCGACGCAGTTCGAGCTGCCGGTGGAAACCTGCAAGCAGATCATCGACAAGACGCGCTTCGCGATCTCGACCGAGGAGACGCGCTATTACCTGAACGGTATCTTCCTGCACGTCGCCGAGGATCGCGGCGAGCCGGTGCTGAAGGCCGCCGCCACGGACGGCCACCGGCTGGCCCGCGTCACCATGCCGCAGCCGCAGGGCGCGGACGGCATGCCCGACGTGATCGTGCCGCGCAAATGCGTCGCCGAACTGCGCAAGCTGCTCGACGAGGTGGACGGGTCGGTCGGCGTGTCGCTGTCGGGCACCAAGATCCGGTTCGACCTGGGGCAGGCGATCCTGACCTCCAAGCTGATCGACGGTACCTTCCCCGATTACAGCCGCGTCATCCCGACCGCGAACGACAAGATCCTGAAGCTGGACCCCAAGAGCTTCATGGAGGGCGTCGACCGCGTGTCGACCATCGCGACCGAAAAGACGCGTGCGGTGAAGATGGCGCTGGACCGCGACCGGATCACCCTGTCCGTCACCAGCCCGGAAAACGGCACGGCGGCGGAGGAAGTGCCGGGCGACTATACCTCCACCCCGTTCGAGATCGGCTTCAACAGCCGCTACCTGCTCGACATCCTGGGACAGATCGACAGCGATCTGGTGGAGGTGCATCTGGCCGATGCGGCGGCCCCGACGCTGATCCGCGAAAGCGACACGGCGCCAGCGCTGTACGTGCTGATGCCGATGCGCGTCTGATCGACCGCCATCGTGACAAAGGGGGCTGCCGGCGACGGTGGCCCCTTTGCCGTTTCGGCGCGGCGCGCGTTATGGGCCGGGTGACCGCATGCTGACCCGCCTCGTCCTGACCGATTTCCGCAATCACGGCGACCTTGTGCTGGCGCCGGGGACGGGGTTCGTCGTGCTGACGGGCGAGAACGGGGCGGGGAAGACCAACGTGCTGGAGGCGGTGTCGCTGCTGGCGCCGGGGAAGGGTCTGCGGCGGGCGGCGCTGTCGGCGATGGCGCGGCAGGGCGGGGCGGGGGGCTTCGGCGTGGCCGCGACGCTGGCCGACGGGGTGGAGGTGGCGACGGGCGCGCTGGCGTCCGCGCCGGAGCGGCGGGTGGTGCGCGTGCAGGGGGCGGCGGCGAGCGCGAACGCGCTGGCGGAGTGGCTGGGCGTGCTGTGGCTGACCCCGGCAATGGACCGATTGTTCGTGGAGGCGGCGGGCGAGCGGCGGCGCTTCCTGGACCGGCTGGTGCTGGCGCTCAGTCCGGCGCACGGGATGCACGCGACGCGCTACGAGGCGGCGATGCGCGAGCGCAACCGGTTGCTGGGGGAGGATGCGCCGGTCGATCCGAGCTGGCTGTCGGCGCTGGAGCAGCGGATGGTGGAGCATGGCGTGGCGCTGGACGGTGCGCGGCATGCGGCGGTGACCGCGCTGGACGCGACGCTGAGGGAGGGTCCCGCGGACCTGTTCGCGCGCGCGACGCTGGCGCTGGACGGCGAGGCGGTGGAGGCGGATGCCTTTGCACATGCGTTGATGACCGGGCGGCGGCGCGATGCCGCGGCGGGGCGCACGCTGGTCGGGCCGCACCGCGCCGACCTGATCGTCACCCATGCCGGCAAGGGACAGGCGGCGGCGCTGTGTTCGACCGGCGAGCAGAAGGCGCTGCTGCTGGGCATCGTACTGGCGCACGCCGAGCTGGCCGCCGCGCGGCGCGGCGCGGCGCCGGTGCTGTTGCTGGACGAGGTGGCCGCGCATCTCGATCCCGGCCGGCGCGCCGCGCTGTTCGCGCGGCTGGAGGGGCGCGGGCAGGTGTGGATGACGGGGACCGAGGCCGCCTTGTTCGAGGGCGTGGGCGCGGACGCGACGCGGATCGCGTTATGAGGCAGTAAGCATTTCCGCCAGCGTGGTATTGCCCTGCATCCGGGCGACCGCGGCGGCGGTGTTGCCGGCATGGTCGGTGGCATTCGGATCGGCGCCGCGTTCCAGCAGCAGGGCGATGATCGCGGTCTGATTGAACAGTGCGGCGGTCATGATCGCGGTCTGCCCGGCGCGGTTGCGGCGATTGGGATCGGCGCCGCGGTCGAGCAGCAGGCGGGCGATATCGACATGGCCCTTGAACGCGACGCCCATCAGCGCGGAATTGCCCTGCGCGTCGCTGGCCCCGTCGGGGGCGGCGCCCTCGTCGAGCAGCAAGTCTGTGGTGGAAAGCTGGCCATTGTAGCTGGCGAGGACCAGCGCGGTGTAGCCGCGGGCGTCTTGCCCCTCGATATCGGCACCGGCGCGCAGGAGGGCGGGGATGACGTCGTCGCGGCCGATGCGGGCGGCGTCGAAGAGCAGTTCCTGGATGCGTTCGGGGGAGGGGAGCGGGGGCAGGTCGGCGGGGTCGGTCATGCGCGGGTAAACGCTGCGCATCGTCCCTTGTTGCAGGCGCGCAACGTACCGCCATTTTGCTTCCGTTCGAAGGCGTCAGACCCTATATGCTTGGCATGGCAGACACCCCCCAGAACAGTGAATACGGCGCCTCCTCGATCAAGGTGCTGAAGGGCCTCGACGCGGTGCGCAAGCGGCCGGGCATGTATATCGGCGATACCGACGATGGATCGGGCCTGCACCACATGGTGTTCGAGGTCAGCGACAACGCGATCGACGAGGCGCTGGCGGGACATTGCGACCGGATCGACATCACGCTGAACCCCGACGGGTCGGTCAGCGTCACCGATAACGGCCGCGGCATCCCGACCGGCATCCACCCCGAAGAGGGCGTGTCGGCGGCCGAGGTCATCATGACCCAGCTTCACGCGGGGGGTAAGTTCGAGAACACCAGCGACGACAATGCCTACAAGGTGTCGGGCGGCCTGCACGGCGTGGGCGTGTCGGTGGTGAACGCGCTGTCCGAATTCCTGGACCTGACGATCTGGCGCGACGGCGAGGAGCATTACATGCGCTTCGCACACGGCGATGCGGTGGCACCGCTCAAGGTGGTCGGCAAGGCCGAGCCGGGGCAGAAGGGCACGCGGGTCACCTTCCTGCCCTCACCCTCGACCTTCAAGATCACCGAGTTCGACTTCGAGAAGCTGGAGCATCGCTACCGCGAGCTGGCGTTCCTCAATTCCGGGGTGCGCCTGTTCCTGACCGATGCGCGCCATGACGAGCCGAAGACGGTGGAGCTGTTCTACGAGGGCGGGATCGCCGCGTTCGTGAAGTGGCTGGACCGCACCAAGGCGGCGCTGATCCCCGAGCCGATCGCGATCACCGGCCAGCGCGACTATATCGGCATGGACGTCGCGCTGGAGTGGAACGACAGCTATTACGAGAACGTCCTGGCGTTCACCAACAACATCCCGCAGCGCGACGGCGGCACGCATATCGCCGCGTTCCGCGCCGCGCTGACCCGCACGCTCAATGCCTATGCCGACAAGTCCGGCCTTTTGAAGAAGGAAAAGGTGTCGCTGACCGGCGACGACATGCGCGAAGGATTGACCGCGATCGTCTCGGTCAAGCTGCCCGATCCGAAGTTCAGTTCGCAGACCAAGGATAAGCTGGTCTCGTCCGAAGTGCGCGCGCCGCTGGAAAGCCTGATGGCGGACAAGCTGGCGGAATGGCTGGAGGAGAATCCCGCCCATGCCCGATCGATCATCGCCAAGGTGATCGATGCCGCCGCGGCGCGCGAAGCGGCCAAGAAGGCGCGCGAACTGACCCGGCGCAAGGGCGTGATGGATATCGCCAGCCTGCCCGGCAAGCTGGCCGACTGCCAGGAAAAGGACCCGGCCAAGTCCGAGCTGTTCCTGGTGGAGGGTGATTCTGCAGGCGGATCGGCCAAGCAGGGCCGCGACCGGCATTTCCAGGCGATCCTGCCGCTTCGCGGCAAGATCCTGAATACCGAGCGGGCGCGCTTCGACCGGATGATCTCGTCCAAGGAGATCGGTACGCTGATCCAGGCGATGGGCACCGGCATCGGCCGCGAGGATTTCAACGCCGACAAGCTGCGCTATCACAAGGTCGTCATCATGACCGATGCCGATGTCGACGGCGCGCATATCCGCACGCTGCTGCTGACCTTCTTCTATCGCCAGATGCCCGAGCTGATCGAGCGCGGGCACCTCTTCATCGCGCAGCCGCCGCTCTACAAGGCGACCAAGGGGCGGTCGGAGGTCTATCTGAAGGACGAGGCGGCGCTGGACGAATATCTGGTCGAGGGCGGCGTGGGCACGATGATGCTGGAAGGGGCCACGGGCACGCGCTCGGGCCAGGACCTGAAGGCGCTGGCCGATCATGCGCGGCGGATGCGCACGCTGATGCGCTACGTGCCGCGGCGCTACGACCCCGCGATCGTCGAGGTACTGGCGCTGGCAGGGGCCCTCGACCCGATGCTGGACCGCAGCGGCCGCGAGAATGCGATCGCCGAGGTGACCCGCCGCCTGGATGCGGGCGACAGCGAGGCGACGTGGAGCGCGCGCCTGACCGAAGAGGGCGGCGTCCATTTCGAGCGGCTGTGGCGCGGGGTGACCGACCACCACATCGTCGAGGCGACCTTCCTGGTCTCCGCCGAGGCGCGCAAGCTGCATACACTGGCGGCCGAGCAGGCGGACAGCTTCGCGCAGGCGGCCAAGCTGGTGCCGATGCGGGGCGCCGCGGGTGCCGAGGCGCCGGTCGATGCGGTGCCGACCGACGAAGACGGGCAGGCGACCACCACGCTGACCCGCGGCCAGACGCGCGTGGCACGGCCCAGCCAGTTGCTCGACGCGATCCTGGCGGCGGGGCGCAAAGGCCTGGCGATCCAGCGCTACAAGGGGCTGGGCGAGATGAATGCCGAGCAGCTTTGGGAAACGACGCTGGACCCGTCCAACCGCTCGATGCTGCGCGTGACCAGCGACGATGTGGCGGCGGCGGACGAGGTCTTCTCGCGCCTGATGGGCGAGGTGGTCGAGCCGCGGCGCGAGTTCATCCAGGACAATGCGCTGAACGTCGCCAATCTGGACGTGTAGACGCCGAGCCGATGTTTTCGCCCCGGCCCCTTTGAACATGGCAGGGCCGGGGACGTTCTGTTGCCGGAGCGGCGACAAGGAACGGGTGCGATGGCAAGGCTTTGGCAGGCGATGGGGATCGGGTTGGCCGGTGGGCTGGTGGCGGCCGCGGCGATGGACGCGTTCCAGCGCGGCGTGTCGCCGCTGATGGGCGGCGGCAGCAACGACGATCCCGCGACGGTGAAGGCGGCGGACAGCGCCAGCCGGTTGGTAACCGGCGACCCGGTGACGCAGAAGCGGCGCGAAACGGCGGGAACGCTGGTCCATTATGCGACGGGTGCGGCGATCGGCGTCGCCTATGGCGCGCTGGTGGCGGGCGATCCGCGCATCGCGCGCGGCTTCGGCGTGCCGTTCGGGATGGCGACGATGCTGGCAATCGATGACGTCGGGGTGCCGGCCTTTGGCTGGGGGCCGGCGCCGCAGGATACGCCGGCTGTGACGCATGCATACAGCGCGGCATCGCATGCGGTGTTCGGGGTAGTGCTGGAGGGGGTTCGGCGCGGGTTGTCGTGACTCATGGCGTGCGGATCACGGTAAAACGATCACGTTCTGATGTGGCGCTGTGCGGCGGCCCCTCACCCTCCCATCGCTTCGCGATGGGCCCCTCCCTCTCCCCAGGGGGGAGAGGGGTATAGGAATTAAGCGATGCTGGCCTTCAGCATGGCGCGGGCGCCGCGGTGGGCGGGGTCGTATTCGAGGCTGCTGTGCAGGCTTTGCGCCATGGCGCGCATCAGGCGGGTGCCGAGGCCGGTGCCCCGGGGCGCGGCGCCGATCGACAGGCCGCAGCCATCGTCCTCGACGATCAGCAGGAAGCCGTCGTCGCCGTCGCGGGTGAGGTGGACGCGGACTTCGCCCGAGGCGTCGGCGGGATAGGCGTATTTGCAGGCGTTGGTGACGAGTTCCGTCACGATCACGCCCAGCGACACCGCCTTGTCGGTCGGCAGGCGGATCGGCTCCGCCGCGAGGCGTAGCGCGCGCGGGGCGCTGTCGGTCGACCAGGTTTCCGCCAGTTCGTCGACCAGTGCGCCGAGATAGTCGCGCATGTCGACGCTTTCGACGTCGTTGGCGGTGTAGAGGCGGCGGTGCACCTGCGCGATCGCCTGGATGCGCCGCTGCGTATCGGCCAGCGCGTCGCGCGCCTGTTGGTCGGCGAGCACACCCGCCTGCAACCCCACCATCGCGGAGACGAGTTGCAGCGAGTTGGCGACGCGGTGGTTCACCTCGCCGAGCAACGCCTCCAGCCGGGCGTTGGAGGCGCGCAGATCGGCCTCGGCCCGGGCCTTGTCGCGTTCCAGCGCGGCGCGGTCCAGCACCTGGGCGAAGCTGGCGGACAGCAGGTCGAAGAAATCCTCGCCCACCGTCTTCACCACATAATCGGCGGCCCCCGCCTTCAGCGCGGCGACCGCGATGCGGCCTTCGTCCGACCCGGTGACATAGACGACCGGCGGGGGGGCGGGCAGTTCGCGGATGCGCTGCAGCGTTTCCAGCCCGTCCATCCCCGGCATGTAATGGTCGACCGCGATCAGGTCGAACGACGCGGCCGCGGCCTCCGCCAGCCCGGTGGCGCCGTCCGGCGCGCTCGTCACCTGATAGCCGTGGCGGCGCAGCACGCGGCTCGCCAGCCGGCACAGTCCGGCGTCGTCGTCGATATAGAGGATGCGGGGGGCGCCGTCGGTCACGCTCAGTCCTCGATCTCCGGCACCTGGATCACCGACAGGAACAGGCCGAGCTGGCGGATCGCCTGCGCGAAGCTCTCATAGTTCACCGGCTTGGTGATGTAGACGTTGCAGCCCAGATCGTAGCAGCGCTGGATCTCCACCTTGTCGTCGGTGGTGGTCAGCACGACGACGGGGGTGCGCTTGAGCGGGCTGTCCTCCGCCTTGATGCGGGCGAGGATGTCGGTGCCGCTCATGTCGGGCAGGTTGAGGTCGAGCAGGACCAGCGCCGGGCCGTTCTTGGCGGGGCCGTCGGCGGCCTCGAACAGATGCTGAAGCGCGGTGGTGCCGTCGGTGAAATGCTTCAGATCGTTCAGGATGCCGGCGCGGCGGATGTTCTTTTCGATGAGGCGGGCATGGCCCTCGTCATCCTCGATCATGATGATGCCGACGGTGCGATGGTCGTTCATGAGGCGGGCACGTCCTGATGGAGGGTGGAGGGAAGCGAAAGGTGGAAGGTAGCGCCCTGGCCGAGTTGCGACTCGACCGCGATGGTGCCGCCCAGGCGATAGGCGAGCGCGCGGACATGGGCGAGGCCGATGCCCTCGCCCGGCTGATCCTGCTGGCCGGAGCGGCGGAACAGGTCGAAGATCCGCTGATGGTCGCGCGGATCGATGCCGCGGCCATTGTCCGCCACCGAGATGATGACGCGGGCCCGGTCGCGAACCGCGGACACGGTGACCTGACCGGCGCGGCCGGGTTGGAGGTACTTGGTCGCGTTCTCGATCAGGTTGGACAGGATCTGCTCGATCGCCAGCCGGTCGGTGACGATGCGCGGCATCGGCCGGCGCACGGTGACGGTGACGCCGCGTTCGTCGATGACGTGCTGGATCGAGGCGATAATGGTGTCGACCAGCGCGGCGGGGTCGAGCGGTTCGGGCGCGATGGTGCGGCGCCCTTCGCGGCTGAGCTTCAGGATCGCGTTGATGAGGCGGTCCATCTTGGCCGTCGAGGTGCGGATGAAACGGATCGATTCCGGCAGATCCTCGCGCGCGGCGAGGCGGGCGTCTTCCGTCACGATATGCGGGGCTTCCGCCTCGGCGCGGGTGACGAGTTCGGCGAGGGGGGCGGTGGCGGCGGAAAGCTCGGCGGTGAAGCCCATGACGTTGACGAGGGGCGAGCGCAGGTCGTGGCTGACGATATAGGCGAAGCGCTGGATTTCCTCGTTGGCGAGGGCGAGATCGGCGGTGCGCTCCTCCACCTGATCTTCCAGCGTTTCGTTGAGCAGGCCGAGCTCGTCGCGCGAGGCGGCCAGGTCGCGGGTATAGCGCAGGATGGTGAGCAGCGAGGCGAGCGCGACCAGCACGAACACCACCACGCCGGCGACCAGCACGATGTAGAAGACCCGCTCGCTCGATGCGCGCTCGGTGGCGCGGTAGGCGAGGAGGCGGCGCTCGTCCGCATTCATCGCGGCGAAGTTCTCCCGCAGCGCAAGGACGATGTGCGCGCCCGTCTGCGCACGGAACCGGGCAAGCGCCGCGCTGCCCCGGCCGGCACGGACAAGGGCATTGGTGCGCGCATGCTCGGCCAGCAGGGTACGGAGATTGCCGCGTACGCCGGCGACCAGTTCCTGCTGGCGCGGATTGTCCCGCGTCAGCGCGGCGAAGCGATCGACGGCGACCGGGATCGCGCCGGCGGCCCTGGCATGGGTGGTGAGAAAGGAGGCGCGGCCCGACAGCATATAGCCGCGGCGCGAGGTTTCGGCCTGTTCGACCAGCCGGCCGATATCGGCGATCGTGCTTTCCACCTGGTAGGAATGGATCAGCGCGCTGGTATGACGCTGCGCATTGTTCAGCGTGAAAAAGGCCGCGAAGCCGATCGCGATAAGCGCGGCAAAGCCGAGCGCCATGCTTCCGATCAGGAAGCGGCCCATCAATCCCTTGCGTGCGATCCCTTTGGAGGCCCCCAACATGGGCCCGGCCTTACGCCAAGGCTTTGTCCGGCGCCAGAGGGAGTCGTCCGCGTCGTTTCGCGTAAAAATGCCGCTATTACAGGGTGTTGCTATTCAAAAGACGTTACAGCAGCAATTCCTGCGCGCTGGGCCGGCCGATATGGCCGCCGCCGCGGCGCCGGGCCATCTCGGTTTCCGCGGTGAAGCGGACGTCGGGATCGCGGTCCGACAGGAAGCCGACGAGCGATTCCTCCTCGATCTCGCGCCAGTCCTTGCCGCGGTCCGGGCCGTAGCGGACACGGGGCAGCAGGCCGGGCTGGCGCGACCATTCGAGCAGTTGCGCAAGGCTTGCCTCGTTCAACTGGTCCCGCAGGTGGAAAGCGGTGACATAGGCGTCCGGAAAGGCGCGGTGGATGGGCAGGCCGCGTTCATGCTCCAGCCCGTCGGGCTTGCGCCAGTAGCGCAGCACCTGATTGGAGAAGCTGGGGCTGTCCGGCCACAGGCGCAGCGCGCATTTCCAGGTGCAGATCCAGTCGGCCGAACGGGTAAAGGCGGGCGTGCAATATTGCTGCTCGAAATCGGCGCGGTGCGCGGCAAGCGCCAGGCGGCGCGGCCAGGGATCGAGCACCTGGCGTGCGACATCGTGCCACCAGGGCGCGTCGGCGACCTGTTCGTCCAGGATATGATGGATCGCCTGGGTGATCGGCGGGATCGGGCGGCCGGGATTGACCAGGATGCTGCCACCCTCGCCATAAAGCTCCCAGCGGCCATCGGCGCCCAGGGCCACGTCCTGCCAGCCGACCTCGCACACGGCATGGGTGGGCGGGGCGGAGCCGGTGGTCTCCAGATCGATGACTCGGATGATGTCGGGCTGCTGGCGGGCGCGCATGCCCGCTATGTGGGCGCGCAAGGGCGGAAATGCGAGCCTTAATGGTCAGCGCGTGCGCGATGGCCGCTGGCAGGCCTCAACGCCGCAGGTCGTGCGCCGCGAGGTGGCGGTCGATGGTTGCGAGCAGCCGGTCGAGGCCCGCCTGGTCCGCGGCTTCTGCACGAATGGTGAGCGCGGCCTGGGTGTTGGAGGCGCGGAGCAGCCACCAGCCGTCGGGTGTCGTCACGCGGGCGCCGTCGGTGCGATCCACCCGTGCGCCCTCCGCGACGACTGCGTCGACAATGGCATCGGCAACCGCGAACTTGCGGGCCTCCTCGACCGGCAGCCGCAATTCGGGGGTGGCGACGCGCACCGGCATCGCGTCGCGCAGCGCGTCCAGCGAGCCGCCGGACAGATGAATGGCGCGGATCAGGCGGATCGCGGCGTAATGCGCATCGTCAAAGCCGTACCAGTCTCGCGCAAAGAACAGATGGCCCGACATCTCGCCGCCCAGCGGTGCGCCGGTCCGCGCCATCGCGACCTTCATCAGGCTGTGGCCGGTGGGGGCCATGACCGGCTGGCCGCCCAGTTCGGCGATGCGGTCGAACAGGGTCTGGCTGGCCTTCACGTCGGCGACGATCGGCGCCCCGGGATGTTCGGCCAGCGTCGGCACCGCGAGAATGGCGAGCAACTGGTCGCCCCAAAGCACGCGACCCTGCCCGTCGACGGCGCCGATCCGGTCGCCATCGCCATCGAAAGCAAATCCGAAATCGAGCTTTTTGTCGATGACGAGTCGTTTCAGATGCGTAAGATTGGCTTCTTCGGTAGGATCGGGATGATGATTGGGAAAACTTCCGTCGACATCGGTGAAAAGCAGATGATGCTCACCGGGAAGAAGCCGCGCCAGTCGCTCGACCACCGGACCGGAGGCCCCGTTCCCCGCGTCCCAGCCGATGCGGAAGCGCCCCCCGGCATATCCCGCCGTCAGACGGCTGAGATAGGCCTCGATGGTCGGCGTGTCCGTCACCGTCCCAACCCGCCCCTGATCCCAGCTTTGCGTCGCGGCGATCCGCGCGAGATCCTGAATGTCCTCGCCGTAAAAGGGATGATGTTGAAGCACCATCTTGAAGCCGTTGTCCTGGGCGGGATTGTGGCTGCCGGTTACCTGTATGGCGGCTTCCACTTCTAGCGTCGCCTCCGCATGGTACAGCATCGGGGTGGGCCCCATGCCGATGCGCACCACATCCACGCCCGACGCGGTCAGCCCGTCGACCAGCGCCGCCTCCAGCGCGGGCGAGGACAGGCGCCCGTCATAGCCGACCGCAACGCGGGCTCCCCCGGCGCGGCGCACCCGCGTGGCGAAGGCACGGCCGATCGCATAGGCGGCGCCCTCGTCCAGCGTCTGCCCCACGGTGCCACGGATGTCGTATTCGCGAAGCGCGGTGGGGTGGATCGGCTGGGTCATCTCGGGTCCGCAAAGGGGGCAGGGGTCAGCTACGCGCCTTGAGCAACAGGTCGCGCGCGGCGTTGATCCGGCGGGTCAGCTCTGCCGAGCCGCCGCGATCGGGATGGGTATCGGCCACCAGCCGGCGGTGCGCGGCGCGAATGGCATCCGGCCCGGCGGCGGCGTCCAGACCGAGCAGGGCGCGTGCCGCGGTTTCATCGCTCATGCTCGCGGCCTTGCGCTTCGGCTTGGGCTTGGCCAGGAAACGCCACGCCAGCCAGATCACCAGCGCGACGATAATCCATTTCATGCCGGGATCCACTTCATGCTGGGATCCGCTTCACGCGGCCGCGTCCGGCGCATCGGCCTCGGGCAGTTGCAGCGCCGCCATCATCTCGCGCAGTTCCTGGCGCGCGGCGACATGGGCAAGGCCCATCTGGCCAAATTCCTTGGCGTCGATCATGGTCAGGCCTGCCGGAAACATCTCGCGGTAGATGACCCGTTCGCCAAGGCCCGGGATGATGCGGAAGCCGACCCGCTTGGCGAGCTGCGTCAACGCATCCGACACGCGGCGCATGTTGCGCGCCTCGATATGTTGCAGGCGATTGCGCAGCACGACCCAGTCGATGGTGGTGCCGTCCTGCCGTGCGCGCTGCTTGCGCGCGTCCCAGATCAGTTCGGAATAGAAGGAGGGACGGGTCACCTGAAAGGTTTCCGGATGGACCTGCCCGATCAGGTCGAAATCGACAAAGCTGTCGTTCATCGGCGTGACCAGCGTGTTGGACAGGGCCGCCGCGGTGCGTGCGAACGGATCGTCGCGGCCGGGCGTGTCGACGATCAGGAAATCGGCATCCTGGCACAGCCGGAACCAGGTCTCCTCGAACCCTTCCTCGGTCTGGCTGCTGTGCGTCGCATGTTTGGGCATGGGCAGCGCGATGCCGCTGCGCCGGATGGTCTCGGCACGATTGTCCAGATAGCGGCCGACGGTGCGCTGGCGATGATCGAGGTCGAAGCACGCGACGCGGGCGCCCTTTGCGGCAAGCGCGATCGCGACGTGGACCGCGGTGGTCGACTTGCCGGTTCCGCCCTTTTCATTGGCGAAGACGATGACATGGGTATGCGGGGGCCGCTCGGGCAACTCGTCGCTTCCTTATTGATCCCTGTTGCCACCCTACATAGAAGCCCCCGGCCTGGGGAACGAGGGGTAAAATCAGTGCAAGTCATTCGCGAACGGGACGCGCTTGCCGCAGCCGTGGCGGAATATCGGTCGGAGGGCTCCCGCGTCGTGCTGGTGCCCACCATGGGGGCCCTGCATGCGGGACATGTCTCGCTGATCGAGGCGGCCAAGCGGCCGGGCACGAAGGTCGTCGCGTCGATCTTCGTCAATCCGCGCCAGTTCGGCCCGAACGAGGATCTGGGCCGCTATCCCCGGCGTGAGATGGCCGACATCCGCATGCTGACCGAGGCGGGTTGCGATGCGGTGTGGATGCCCGGCGTCGACACCATGTATCCGGACGGGTTCGCCACCACGATCCACGTCTCGGGCGTGTCGGAAGGCTTTGACGGCGCGGCGCGGCCCGGCCATTTCGACGGCGTGGCGACCGTGGTCACCAAGCTGTTCAACCAGGTGCGCCCGGACGCCGCCTATTTCGGCGAAAAGGATTTCCAGCAGATCGCGGTCATCCGCCGCATGGTCGCGGACCTGGACATGGGGATCGAGATCGTCGGCGTACCGACCCAGCGCGAGGATGACGGGCTCGCTTTGTCGTCGCGCAACATCTATCTGGATGCGGACGAGCGTGCCAAGGCGGTAGCGCTGCCCCGCGCACTGGGGGTGGCGGCCCGCGCCATCGCGCGCGGCGAGGATGTCGTCGCGGTGCTGGACGATGCGCGCACCACGCTGACCGCCGCGGGCTTCGAGGTGGATTATGTCGCCTTGGCCGATGCCGAGACGCTGGCGGTCGAGCCGGCGGCGGATCGGCCCCGGCGCCTGCTGGCGGCGGCGCGCATGGGCAGCACCCGCCTGATCGACAACGTGCCTGTCGATCAGGGTTAACGCGTTAACCAGATATCGATCGAATCGGCCCCAAACCCTGTCCATCGAACGAATCGACCGAACGCACCGGTCGAGTGGATGGACAGGGATTTTCGTCATGATGGCAAATGGGGTGGAACAGGGGGTGCGCGACGGTGTCGCGCTGTATGATCGCGGGGTTGCCTGCTCGACCGGATCGGGCGGCACGCTGCTCGACTTGGTCGAAGCGCATAAATGGTTCAATCTGGCAGCGATCAGCGGCTTCGTGCCGGCACAGGTCGCGCGCGCCGAAATCGCGATGGACATGAGCGCCCGTGAAATCGCCGAAGCACAGCGCAAGGCGCGCGCCTGGCTGACCGGGAGCGCGCGGGCGCACTGAGGCGCGGGCGGGCAAGCCTTGGCTTGTCCATCGTCGGCGATTTGCTCACCGCATGGCGCCATGGGATGGTCCGGCGAATGACAGCCCCATGTTGATCGCGCGGCGCGCGCGGCGGGCGACGTGACCTGCACTGCCGGGGTGACGGATCCAGGCCCTTCGATCGATGCTGGCCCACGCCCAAGTCAGTCTGTCATCTGCGGCGCTATCCTGCTGATGTAAATTGATAATTCTTCAATTTGCGCCGGTCGTGCCATTACTCATCCTTTGTAGAAGAATGCAGTTGGCCTGTGTCGAATCCGACACAGTGTCGGCTTCGATGCTGAAGATAATCCAGCTGATAATTGAAGCGATCTCAGGATGTTAATCGCATGATCCTAACTTATGGCAAAATTGCTGCAAACGGCGGCTACTTTGATTGAATAATACTTATATTAATTTCTGAAATCCGTCTTGCGGCCGGTTCGGCTCTAAGATAGTCGATGCGATCACGGCCATGCGGGCCGAGATGCCATTGCCGGCGCAAGACCGGCAGATGGTCGGGGCGTGATTGGAGGGGTTGCATGACGGGTCGCGGTTTGCGTGACGCTCGCGTTGGGCGTCAGGTGTTGCATGTGGGTGTATCGACACTGGCGTTGCTGCTCGCATCGCAGCCGGCCTGGGGCCAGGCGAGCGATGTCGGTGCCGCCAAGCCCGCGGGTGCAGGGTCGCAGGGCACGATTTCCGGCACGCCGGCCGCCAGCGATGGCACCGCGCCGACCGCACCCGAGCAGGCCGGCAACACCACCGGCACGTCGGGCAGTTCGCAGGAAGCGTCAGTAACGCCGCCGGATACGGGCCGCGACGAGATCGTCGTCACCGGCGTGCGCCAGAGCCTGGCCAGCGCGCAGAACATCAAGCGCAATTCCGACACGGTGGTCGATGCGATCACCGCCGACGATATCGGCGCGCTGCCCGACCGTTCGGTGAACGAGGCCTTGCAGCGCGTGGCGGGCGTCGCGATCACGCGCTTCGCCTCCGCCAGCGACACCGCCCACTTCTCGGTTGAGGGGTCGGGCGTCACCATCCGCGGTCTCAGCTATGTACGTGGCGAGTTCAACGGGCGCGACAGCTTCGGCGTCGGCGGCGGCCGCGAGATCGGCTTCAACGACGTGCCGACCGAGCTCGTCGGATCGGTCGAGGTGTTCAAGAACCTGACCGCAGACCTGATCGAGGGCGGCATTTCGGGCACTGTCAACATCAACACACGCAAGCCGTTCGACAGTCGGGAAACGCTCGTCTACCTGTCGGGCAGCGTGAATTACGGCGATCTGGCGGAGCGCAGCGCGCCGGCCGTGGTCGGGCTGTTTTCCAAGCAGTGGGAACTGGGCAATGGCGGGCGGATCGGCCTGCTCGCCAGCGGCACCTATAACCAGCAGCGCAGCCGGTCGGACTCGGTGTTCTTCTCCTCGCTGCTGCCGCGGTTCAACGACGATACCAACGGCAATGCGCAGCAGGATCCCGGCGAGGGCCGTGTGATCAACGCCGGCACAGCCTTTCAGCGGACATTGTGGGACAATTTCCCCGTGCCCGCGGGCCGGTCGTTCGTCTATGCGCCGCTGGGCGCGGGCTCGCGTCTGCAGCGCTTCAACCGCACGCGCATCGGTTATTCGGGCGGCCTGCAATATGAGAACGCATCGGGCAATCTGTTGCTGACCGGGCAGTTCCTGCGCGCCGAGTCGAAGCAGGAATGGCTGGATCGCACCAACGAGCCCAACGTCTATTATGGCGATGCCACGGCGATCTTCCCGCAAGGCTACAATCCTTTTGCACCACGTGCCGGGCAGGTGTTCAGCCAGAACGGCTATGATGCGAACGGCATTTTCACCAACGGCACGGTGGTTCGCGCCGGGGGCGGGCAGTATAACTATTTTACCAACCGCTTCTTCAAGACCGACGGGTATACGCAGGATCAGTCGCTGAACCTGAAATGGTCGCCCACCGATCGCCTGCACCTGAATTTTGATGCGCAATATGTCCTGAGCAAGTCGAACGACCGGGACGATACCGCCGACGTGACGACCTTTGCCGGCGTCGCTATCGACAATCGCAGCGGCATCCCGCAGATCACGCCGATCACCCCGGCAGGCCAGGATGTCGCCGCCTATTTCGGCAACCCCGCCAACATCTTCATCCGCAACGCGATGAACAACCGCGCGATCACCGACGGCGATGAATGGGCGTTCCGCGGCGATGCGCAATATGACGTGTCGGAGGATTCGTTCCTGCGCAAGGTCCGGGTCGGGGCACGCTATGCACGCCGTGCCCAGACGGTGCGCACCAACGACTACAGCAACTGGGGCGCGGTGTCCGACACCTGGACCTCGGGCGGCATCGCCTCGCTCGACAAATATGCCGGGTCGGTTTCGAACTTCAACTTTTCCAACTTCTTCCGCGGACAGGCCGTTGCACCGCCGACGTCGCCCTTCATCTCGGATGCGGTGCTGAAGGATCACGAGGCGCTGACGAACCTGCTGCGCGCCGCCACCAAGGCATCGGGCGGCAGTTACACACCGTTGCAGGATCGGGGCACCGACCTGATCGAGGGCTATTTCCTGCCGACCGAGGTTTACCGCAATCGCGAGACGACTTGGGCGGGCTATGTCCGTGCCGATTTCGGCGTCGAGGGGATTGGGGGCGGGTCGTCCGACCTGTCGGGCAATATCGGCGTGCGTTTCGTGCACAGCCGCAACGAAGCCGTGGGCGCCATCCGCTTTCCGCAGATATCCTCGACCCTCGGCAGCTTCTCGACCATCGCGGACTTCTGCGCATCGCCCAACCCGAACAACAACGTTCGCCCGATCTGCACGATCACACCGGCACAACAGGCCGCTGTCTTCGCCTTCTCGAACAATGCGTCCTTCCCGGATACTGCGGCGCAAAGCTTCGACAAGTGGTTGCCGAGCCTCAACCTGTTGTACCGCGTGAGTCCGACCTTCCAGATGCGGTTCGCCGCGTCCAAGGCGATCTCGCGCCCGGCGTTCAACGACCTGCGCAACTTCATCGGGGTGGTACCGGCGGACACCAACGGTGTCGGCACCTATGGCTTCCAGTCGACTGCGCGTAATCCGTATCTGCGCCCGATCGATGCCAAGCAGCTTGACCTTACCGCGGAATGGTATTTCGCCAAGGTCGGATCGCTGACTGGTGCAGTGTTCTACAAGCAACTGTCCAACATCATCCTCGACAATTTCGGCTATACGCGTTCCTTCACGAACAATGGCCAGACGTTCGACGTCACGGTAAACGGTCCGGACAACGCGCCCGGCAAGGCAAACATCAAGGGCGCGGAACTCTCGTACCAGCAGACCTACGACTTCCTGCCGGGCATCCTGCGCGGCCTAGGAACACAGGCGACCTTTACCTATATCGATCCGGGCACGATTCCCAATGCGCGTCCGGCCAACGCCGCCAATGACGGTAACCGCCCGCCGCTTGACGTTACGGGCATCTACGACACGCTGCCGTTGGCGCAGTTGTCGAAATATAACGTCAATGCGGCCGTGTTCTACGACCTGTTCAATATCTCGGCCCGCGTCGCCTATAGCTGGCGATCGAAGTATCTGCTGACCAATCGTGACTGCTGCTTCCCGTTCCTGCCGGTCTATGCCCTGGGTGTCGGCCAGATGGACGGTTCGTTGATCTATACGGTCAATCGCAACTTCAAGATTGGTCTGCAGGTCCAGAACCTGTTGGATACGACCACGAAGACGACCTTCGTCCTCAACCGCGAAGGCCTGGAAGCGCCGCGCACCTACTTCAAGAGCGACCGCCAATATCAGATGACGGTTCGCCTGACCCTCTGACGATCAACGGAAGCATCAAGTCGTTCGGGGCGGCGCGATCATCTCGCGCCGCCCCGAATGCGTTTGGCGGGCGTGGCTTTTGAAGGAGACATGGCTTTCCCACGCGCCCGAGCGGGGCTCGTCACGCGTTCGCCGGATTGGTATTTGGAAGCTGGCGCACCCGACAGGATTCGAACCTGTGGCCTCTGCCTTCGGAGGGCAGCGCTCTATCCAGCTGAGCTACGGGTGCCTGGAAGCGCGCGCTTAGCAGAGCGTCGGCGGGGGCGCCAGCGGTTTTCCACGGGAGGAGCGGATGCCGCGCGGCGCCTGATGCCTCGGCCCGTTATTTCTGCTGGCGGATCAGCGATTGCACTTCGCTCAGTACCGCGTCGACGCCGATCGGCTTGATGAGGCGGGGCGCGCCGGCATAGGCGGCGGGCAGGGCCCAGGCGTCGTAGCCGGTCAGGAACATATACGGCACCGATCGGCGGTCGAGCGCGTCGGCGATGGGGAAGGATGCGCTTTCCTGAAGATTGACGTCCAGCACGGCGGCGTCGAGTGGTTCCTGTCCGGCCAGCGCCAGGCCGCGGCGCAGATCGCCGACCGGGCCGACGACAGAGGCACCCGCCTGTTGCAACGCGCGCTTCAGGTCGGAGGCGATGTAATATTCGTCCTCGACGATCAGGATGCGCTTGCCCGTCAAATCGACCTGCGCCTCATCGCAATTCGAAGCCATGTGCGTCCTCCCGTTCTTCATGCAATGTGATCGCGATCGTGCAGCGCACGCCGCGTGGCCCGAATTCCAGTCGCGTCTGCGCACCCAGGCGATAGGGTAGTGCATCCTCGATCAGTTCCCGGCCAAAGCCCTGCATGGGCGCATCGGTGATGTCGTCGACGCCGTCCTCAACCCATGTCAGCACCAGCGTGCGTTCACCATCCTCTGCGGCAAGGATGTTCCAGCCGATCGACAGGGTCGCGGCGGTGCAGCGCAATGCGCCATATTTGATCGCGTTGGTCGTCAGTTCGTGCACCGCCAGTCCCAGCGATTCCGCGGCCGATGCCGGCAATGCGACATCGGGGCCATCCAGCCGCACATTGGGCGCGTTGGCCGCGCCGACGCTGAGCAATTCGTCGCGGATCAGGTTTTCCAGGTCGACCCGGCCGCTCGCGCTGCGCGTCACGATCACCTGCGTGCGGGCCAGCGCATCCAGCCGCCCCTTAAAGTGCGAGGCGCCTTCCTCGGGCGAGCCGCCCATCTCGATCGAGCGGGCAAAGACCGAGCGGACGACCGACAGCATGTTGCGCACCCGGTGCTGCAACTCGGCGACCAGCAATTGCTGGCGGTCCTGCAGCTGGCGCAACTCGTGCACGTCGGTGGAGGTGCCGAGCCATTCGACGATCGTGCCGTCCTCGGCACGACGCGGCACCGCGCGGGTCTGGAACCAGCGATAGCGATCGTCCGCCACGTGCCAGATCCGGTAATCGGCACGATAGGCGCGGCGCGCGTCGGCCTGGGCCCAAGCCTCGCATGCACGCTCCCGGTCGTCCGGGTGGATACGATCGAGCCAGCCAAATGCCAGCGAGTCGGGTTCCGTCTGGCCGGTGATCGCGGTCCATTGCGGACTGGCCCAGGTCCAGGCGCCGTGATCCTCCGCGCGCCATACCAGATGCGGAATGCCGGCAACCAGTGTTTCCAGACGCGCGCGGCTTTCGCGCAGTGCCGCCTCGGCCTGCTTGCGCCCGGTGATGTCGGTGAAGACCAGCGCGACCTCGTTGGCGCCGCCATCGGCGGCGGGAGCCGCGTAGATGGAGAACCAGCGGTTCAACTCGGGCACATGCCGCTCAAAGCGTTCGGCGCGTCCCGTGCGCAAAATCTGCGCATAGCGTTCGATCCATGCGCGCGGATAATGTGGCATGACCTCGCTCACCACCTGACCGGTGACGTCGCCGAGCGTGGTATGCTGCGAAAAGGCGCGGTTCACCTCCAGCCAGCGCAGCGCGGTGGCGGCGCCATCGGCATCGTACAGCAGTTCGATCCGGGCGATGCCCTCGTCGATCGTGTCGAACAGGCGGCGCAACTTGCTCTCGCTGGTCGCCAGGGCCCGGCCGGTGCGTCGGCTGACCAGTGCCTGGCACATGGCGGGGGCGAGCGCCTCCATCACCTCGCGTTCCTCCGGCCCGAAGCCGCCGGGCCGGTTGCCCAGCCCGATCATGCCGACGACGCGCGTGCCGACCAGCAGCGGCACGCCCATGAAGGATGTGAGCGGCGGGTGGCCGTGCGGCGTGCCGATGCGGTCGCGGTGGCTGGCGGGATCGTTCGCAATCTCGGTCCGGCCATCGCGCAGCACGCGGCCATAGATGCCGTGGATCTTCAGGCCCGATGGCGCCACGCCGTGGGAAAAGGCGGGGTCGTTCATCGAGAAGGCGGCCCATCCGCCCGGACTGATCGCCAGATCGTCCAACTGGTCGGTGGCGGTGTTGATCGCGCCCATGAAGCTGATGGTGGCGCCCGTCACCTCCTCGGCGATCGACAGGCATAGCTGGCCGAGTGCCTCGTCGGAGCGGATGGCCAGCATCTCGCGGAAGATGCGATTGATGCCCTCCAGCACCGCGTTCTTGCGCTCCAGCGCTTCGACGCGCGATCCTGGCTCCTCTTGATGCATGTTGCTCCTTGGGTCCGTTGTGTCAGACTTCGTTAAGGAACAGAAGAACCTCCGTTAATTTCCAGGATAGGCGCATCGTGGGGGGTGACGGTGAAACTGGTGAAGGCCGTTGCCTCCATGCCCTCCGACAGGCGGATGTCGAATGCGCCTGGTTCGACCGATGGGTGGCCGGTGGGGGTGATGAGGGCGAGGTCGTCGGGGGTCAGGGTGAAGGTGACGTGCCGTGCGGCGCGGGGGGCGAGGGACAGGCGGAGCCAGCGTTTCATCTGCCAGACGGGGCGGATGCGGCTGGCGACGCGGTCGTGGATGTCGAGGCGGATGCAGGCGAGGCCGGGGCGGGGGCCGATGTTGCGGACGCGGACCGAGACGGGGACCGGTGCGCCGTAGGGGATGGTGGCGGGCACGCGCACCCTGTCGAGCGCGAAGCGGGTGTAGGAGAGGCCGGCGCCGAAGGGGAAGAGCGCGCGGTCGGGGGCGTCGCGCCAATGGGCGCGGCCGGGGGCGAGGGGAGCGTCGTCGGGGGCGGGGCGGCCGGTGGCGGGGCGGTCGTAGCTCCAGGGTTGCTGGCCGGTGGCAAACGGGAAGCTGACGGGCAGGCGGCCGGACGGCTCGGCGCGGCCGAACAGGATATCGGCAACCGCGTGGCCGGTCTGGGCCCCCAGAAACCAGGTAGCAAGGATCGCGGGGGCATCGCGCACCGCGCCCTCAAGCGCCAGCGCGCGGCCGTGACGCAGCAGGATGACGAGCGGTTTGCCGGTGGCGGCCACCGCTTCGGCCAAGGCCTGTTGCGCGGCCGGAACGGTGATCGCGACGCGGCTGTTGCCCTCGCCCGACATGTCCGCGCCCTCCCCGATGGCGAGCAGCACCACGTCCGCCGCGCGCGCCGCCGCCACGGCGCGGTCGATGCCGCCGGGCAGGGGATGGTGGATGCCGCTGCCCGGCTCGACCACAAGGGGGCGGATCGCGGTGGCGAGGTCGACCCCGTCCTCCGCGCGACCGGCGAACGACCAGGGGCCGTTCAGATGCGTGCGATCGGCCCCAAACGGGCCGATCAGCGCGACGCGGGTAGCGGGGGCGAGTGGCAGTACCGCGCCCTCGTTGCGCAGCAGAACGATGCTGCGCGTCGCCGCCTCGCGCGCAAGGGCGGTGGGCGGCGGGGCGGTGGGCGGCGGGGCGGCGGGCTGGCGGAGCCCGCGAAAGGGATCGTCGAACAGGCCGAACGCGTCCTTCAACGCCAGCACGCGGGCGACGGCGCGGTCGACCACGGCGATCGGCACCGCGCCGCTTGCCACCAGGGCGGGGAGGTGACGCTGGAACAGCCCGCTCTGCATCGACATGTCGATGCCCGCCAGGATGGCGAGGCGCGCGGCATCCGCTTCGTCCGCGGCGACACCGTGCGCGATCAGTTCGCGGTCGGCGTCATAATCGGACACGCAGACGCCGGTGAAGCCCAGATCCTCGCGCAGGATGTCGGTCAGCAGGTGGCGATTGGCGGTGGCGGGAATGCCGTTGAAGGCGGTGAACGCGGCCATCGTCGCCGCGGCCCCGGCGCGAAAGGCGGCGGCGAAGGGCGGCAACACCACCTCGCGCAGTTGCGCGTCGCTCATGTCGACCGCGCCATATTCCATGCCGCCGCGCACCTCCGCATAGCCGGCGAAATGCTTGGGCGTGGCGGCAAGCGCATCGGCGCCGGAAAGGCCGGCGCCCTGGAAGCCGCGGACGCGCGCCACCGCCAGCGCGACGTTCAGCGCCACATCCTCGCCCGCGCCCTCCGCGACCCGCCCCCAGCGCTGGTCACGCGCGACATCGACCACCGGGGCGAAGGTCCAGTGGATCCCCGCCGCGCGCGCCTCCACCGCGACGGCGCGGGCAACGCGCCGCGACAGGTCACCATCGAAGGCGGCGGCTTCGCCCAGCGGAATGGGAAAAATGGTGCGGCAGCCATGGATGAGGTCGGCGGCGAACAGCAGCGGGATGCGCAACCGGCTGGCCAGTGCCGCCTCCTGCGCGCGGATCGCCCCTTGCGCGCCATAGCCGTTGAACAGCATGCCGATGCGCCCGGCGCGGATGTCGGCCAGTTGCGCCGCAGCCCCTTGCGCATTCACCACCGGGTTGAACACCGCGCCCACGGGGCGGATCTCGTCGTTGAAACAGGAAAGCTGCCCCGCCTTCTCTTCGATCGTCATGCGGGCGATGAGCGCGTTGATGCGGGTCGTGGCGGCGCCGGCGGGGCGGGGGATCGCGGCGGCGGCGGCGAGCAGCCCGGCGCGGGCCAGCAGGGTGCGGCGGTCGAGCACCCGCGCCGCGGTCACGGTGCCGGCGGCTGCAGCGCGAGGAACACCGTGCTCCACAGTTGCGCGGCGTTGGATTCGTCTGCGTCCCCCGACGGCGCGCCGAACGGGGCGACGCGGTAGCCGCCATCCCGGTAGGCCCAGGACCAGAGTTCGGAGGTGCGCACCTCGCCCGCCGACTGGATGGCGCGCCAGAGTTGCGCGCGCGCCGCCACCGCCCTGGCGCGGACAGCGGCGGGCAGGTCGGTGCGCGCGATCTGGCGGTTCAGCCCTGCGGCCAGCACCGCCTGTTGCCAGGACCAGACGACGGTGCCGTGATAGGCGCCGGCGCCGAAGCGCGCCTGCACGTCGCGCGCGGCAAAGGCGGGGTTGGCGACGAGCAGGCCGACCGGCGTCATCAACCCGGCGGGGAAGGGACGCATCATCGCGGTCAGCGAGCGGTCGAGCGCCGCCGCATCGGGATCGGTGAAAAGGAGCGCAAAGCCGTCATCCGAATGCAGCACCGGCACGGGCCTGCCATCCGCCATCAGCGACAGGGCGTTGAACGTCACCGGCGCGGTCCCGAGCGCGGCAAGCGCGCCTTGCGCGGGGACGCCCACCTGTCCGGCATAGTCGCCCACCGCCTGCGCGGCGCGGTCCGCCGGGATCGTGACCGCGAACAACGGTGGCGCGGCGCGGTGCCATGCGGCGGCCTGCGCACCTGCCCTGCCGATGGTGGCGCGCTGGGCGGGGGTGCCGAAGGACTTGAGCAGCCCGGCGCGGTCGATCGCGGCGATCGCATCCAGCGCAGCGGGCACCCACACCGCATTCACGTCATAGGCGTAGCGGCCACGCCCCAGACCTTCCTCGCTGTCGCGCCATTGCCCGGTCAGGCGGTCGCCCTTCAATCCGACAAGGCGGTCGACACCGGGCGATGCGGCAAAGGCGGCGGTACGCTCCACCACCCAGGCGAAGTTCGCCACCAGCCGGTCGCCTTGCGTCCGACCGGCGGCATCGCGGCCGTTCAGAAAGGTCGCCGCACGCGGGGCGCCGCGCCCGAGCAGCCAGGCACTGGCGACGGGGGCGAGCATGAAGTCGTCATCGATCATCGCATAGTCGTAGATCGGCGTCGCGACGCGCCCGCGGCCTTCGCGCATGTTGCGCAGCACGGCGAACTCGCCGATATCCTCCTCATGCGCGACCTCGCCATTGGCGGCGAGGCGGGCGAGCACCGCGCCCAGCCCGGCCTCCACGGCGGCGGGTTGCAGCACCGGCATCAGCAGGCGCAGGCTCATCAGCGTGTCGCGGCCGAAATAGGTGTCGAACCGCCATGATCCCGCCAGATATTTCTCGCGATAGGACAGGAATTGCAGCGCGTTGCGCGCGCGCATGTCGCTGCCCGCCTGTGCGTTCAGGAGGGCGGAGCCGGCGAGCGGGGTCAGCGGCGTCTCGCCGGTGGCGGCGGTGATCGCCAGCGTGATGCGGCCATCGGGACCGGCTTTCACCCGGTCTCCCTCGATCCTGGTGCCGCGCAGGCCCGATACCGACAGCGCATAGCCGGGGGCGCCGTCCAGCCGGTCCCGCGCCCATGTGCCCGCGCGGCCGGCGACCAGTATCTCCGCAGGCGCCTTGCCCAGCGCCTCATAGTCGCGCAGCACGCGTACCGATGACAGCACCGCCTGCCGGAAGCGCAGTTCGGGGGCATCGATGCTCGCCACCGCCCGCAGGCCGTGAAGCCTGTCCGATGAATACGGGGTCGGCGCCTGATCGAGCCGCCATGTCACGGGCCTGGCGGTCTTCTCGAACCACAGGCCGGTGCCGCTGTTGCCGGCGGGAAAGGCGACGAGGATGCGCGGGTCGCTGCCCGAGCGGAGCAGCAGATGCGCCGCCACCGGCCCCTGGCGCAGGAACGCGTTGATGTTGCGCCCTTCGTCGATGCGAAACGCCAGGGGGGCTTGCTGCGCGACCGCGGTGGCGGCGGTGATGGCAAGCGTGGCGGCGAGCACGAGGCGGATCATGCTATATCCCATTGATTGGCTTGGTCACCCTCACCCTTCCGGCGCTGACGCGCCTCCCTCCCTCTCCCGGCGGGAGAGGGAAGGGGCCCATCGGCAAAGCCGATGGGAAGGGTGAGGGCGACCAGTCGTTGCTCAGAAATCGAACCGCAGGCTGGCGACTGCGTTCCGCCCGTTGATCGGCCGCGCAAAGTAGAAGTTCGATCCCGTATTCTCGTTGAACCCGCCGCGCGGATTGCCCTCGGTCAGGCCGACGGCGTTGCCGATATTCTCCACCGAGGCGTTGAAGGTGACGCCCGGCGCGACATTGACCATCACGCCGGCCGAAAACAGGCTGTAGCCGGGCAGTTCGAGCTGGTTTGAGATATCGGCATAGATGCGCCCGATCCGCCGCCAGCTGCCGTAGATCTCGCCCAGACCGTTGGGCAGCACGATGGCGGGGGTGACCGCGACGTTGATCGCGGGCGTCCGTTCCGGCTTGTTGCCGTCGAACCCTTCCACCTGGGTGCGCAGGCCTTGCGCGATCTGGTTGATGTCGATCGGGTTGCCACCCTGGAAGGCGGAGAGCGAGCGGATGTCGATCTTCGACTCCTGGATCACGCCCACCGCCTGGACGCGGAACCAGTCGACCGGCCGCACGGTCACGTCGAACTCGCCGCCCCAGACCTTGATGCCGGAATTGGCGGTAAGCTGCTGCGTCACCGTCACGCCGTTCACCGTCGTCTGCACGTCGCGCGATTGCGGGTAATCGAGGAAGTTGGTGTAGAAACCGGTCACCGATGCCTGCACCAGCCGGCTGGAATAGCGCAGGCCGGCTTCGGCGAAGCGCAGGTCGGTCGGGCGGTTCTGTTCCTGCGCCTGGAAGCCGGTGGCGTAGCGGCCATAGACGGCGAAACGGTCGGTGATCAGATAGTTGGCGCCCAGCGTCCAGGCGATCTTGTTGAATTCGCGGCGCTGGCGCGAAAAGGTGCCGTCGAAGCTGCCGCCGCCATATTGGGCGATGTAGTTGTTGGCGATGATGGTGTCGTTGTCGGCGATCAGCACGCCACCGGGGGTGAAGACGCCTGCACCCGCCACCGGCACCTGTCCGACCGTGTTGCCGCCCAGCCGGTTGAACACGAAATGTTCGAAGCGGATGCCGCCGTCGATCCTGAGCTTGTCCCACAGCGTCAACTGGTCGGTGGCATAGGCGGAGATCGAGGTGAACTTGGCGCGGCTCGGCCCTTCGCCGAAGGTGCCGTAATTGAGGAAGCCGTTTTCGGTCAGCGAGCCGACCACGCCGTTGGCGGCATTGAGGGCCACCACGTCGACGCGGCGCGCGCGGTTGCGCACGTCGGTCAGGAAGGTGGCGGCGCCCACCGCGTCGTTATACCGGCTGGAGCGGGTGAACAGCCCGCCGATCGTCAGCGAGTTGGTCGGCGTCTGCCAGGTGATGCCGGTGTCGCTGTTGAATTCCTTCACCGACGCGCGGTTGTTGCCGATCACGCTTTCGGCGATCAGGCCGTTGCCGTTGAGCGCGTTCAGCGCGGCATCGCCGCGGACGATCTGCCCGGTATCGACATAGCGCAGGCCAAGCCCAGTGGCGCCCGCCGGCGCGAAGCGGGTGAGCGTCTGCACGCTGGTCGCATTCAGCCCGGTGCCGGTGGTGCGCAGCCGTTCGGAGGCGAGTTGCAGGGCGGAATTGTCGTAGGAAAAGATCGAATTGAAGTCGGTGCCGAAGCGCGTGTAGCGGCCACGCGCGAAGAAGTTGAAGTCGCGTCCGAAATCCTGGGTCAGGTCGTAGCCATAGGACTGCGCCCTGGTATGCACGCCGTCCGTCAGGTCGATGTCCTTGAACGACGCGCCCGTGGTCGGCGTGGTGCGCACCCGGACCTGGCCGAAGTCGCGGCTTTGCAACAGGCCGTGGGTGGCGGACAGGCCGGGGATCGATTGCGGATCGCCGACACCGGTCACCGGGATCGGCACGTAGAAGATGTTGTGATCGTCCACCACCTTGGCGGACAGGGTCAGCCGGCCGCTGTCCCAGCGCTGCGAGATGGCGGCGCGGAACAGGAAGCCCTGATTGGCGTCATAGCCGGGATCGCGGATGCCGTCGTCGCGGCGGTAGAAGCCGCCGATCGCGATCGCGGTGTTCTCGGCGATCGGCTTGGTCATGAAGGCGTCGACGCGCGCGGTGGCGAAGCTCGACGTGGTAAGCTGGAAGGTGCCGCCCGCCTTGTCGAAATCGGGCTTGCGGGTGATGAAGTTGATGGTGGCGCCCGCGCCGTTGACGGTCAGGATGCCCGACGCGCCCGAGCGCACCGCCTCCAGCCGGTCGATATAGACTTCCTGCTTCAGGATCGTGTCGGACAGCGCATTGATGTAGAAGACGGGCAGGCCGTCCTCCTGCAACTGTACGAATTGCTGTCCGCCGCCGGCGAGGCCCCGTACCGAGAAGTTGTTCGACACCTCGCCGCCGGATCCTTCGACAAAGATGCCGGGAACCAGTTCCAGCGCCTGGGCGGTCGATCGGGGTGCCTTGCGGTCCAGATCCTCGCGCGTGGCGACGGTGATCGCGGAGGAGGAGGTCAGCACCGTCTGGCCGCGGGTGCGCGTGCCGGTGACAATGATCGCGTCCAGCTCGTTGTCCGCCTGCTGCGTCGGGGCCTCGCCGGGCTGGTTGACGGTGTCGGCCTGCGGGGCGGCGGGGTCGGCCTGTTGCGGGCGGGTGGCGGCGGTGCGGGGGGCGGCGAGGATGGCGGTGCGTCCGTCGAACGAGGCGACGGCCAGGCCGGCCGACCCGGCGACGCGGCGGAGCGCCTGGGGTACGGCGTAGCTGCCGCGCACCGCGGCGATGCGGCGGCCGCGCGTCGCTTCCTCGGGCGCGAGCACCTGGATGCCCGCCTGCCGCGCAAAGGCGACGATGCCGCTGGCGGCGGGCTGCGCGGCGATGTCGAAACGCCTGGTCTGCGCCGCGGCGGCGGCCGGGCTGGCGACGACGATGGCCATCAGCGATGCGGCGGTGAAGGTGGCACGAAGCGGCATGTGAAGATCCTCCCCTCTGGTCTGGCGACGCATCTGCGTGCGTCTCGCGAGGGTAGATGGACGGCCGGGCGATTTCCGTCCGGACCGGATCGAATTAATTCGGATCAGTTCCCCCGGAGCAGCCGGATCGCCTCCCCGTCCCGCTCGACGCGCGCATCGGTCATCGCCGCGGCGGAGCGGGCAAAGCCATCGACATCGTCGGTGCGGAACCAGCCGACGATGCGGCGATCGGCCAGTCCGGCCTCCACCGACAATTGCTGGCGGTTGTAGCGGTTGAACTCGGCCGCGGCATCGCCCAGCGTCATGCCGTCCAGCACGATCTCGCCGCGGCGCCAGGCCAGCGCCTCGTCGATGCGCGCGGGGGCCACCTGCGCCTCGTCCGCGCCGCGATCGTCGCGAACGACGGCGCGCGACCCGGCGGTCAGGTTGAGGAAGCGCGCCGGCGCGTCCACCGACCAGACGCGCACCCGCCCCTCGTTCACCACCACTTGCGCCCGCCCCGCCAGTCGGCGCACGGAAAAGGCGGTGCCCACCGCCTGCACCCGCACCGCTCCCGCCTCCACCACGAAGGGGCGCGTGGTGTCGTGCGCGACCTGGAACCAGGCCTCGCCGCTGTCCAGCATCACCCGGCGCGCATCGCCCGCGATCGCCACGCGCGACCGGCTGTCGGTGTTGAGCAGCATCGTCGACCCGTCCGCCAGCCGCGCCGGGCGCCGCTCGCCGATCGCGGTCGCGAATGCCTGCGCCGCATCATGCTGTATCCACCAGCCGAACCCGGCAATGCCCGCCGCCACCAGCCCCGCCGTGCCCGCCAGCCAGCGACGGCGCGACATGACCGGCGGTTCGGCCGCGGCGGCGGGCAGGCCGGACAGCGAGGTCCACAGCGCCTGCGCACGGATCAGCGCCCCGCGGTGGCGCGGGTCGGCGTCCAGCCACGCGTCCAGCCCCGCATCCGGCCCGCCGCGGTCCAACCGCGCGACCCATGCAGCGGCGGCGGCGTCAATGGCGGCGGCGGAGGGGCGTTCGTCCATGTCTCATCCGTTGGCGCGTCGGCAGTTCGGCGCGCTCGTCCTCGCTCAACCCCGCCAGCACGGTGCGCAGGCTGCGGGCCAGGTCATTTTCCACGATCGTCTCGGTCACGCCCATCCGCTCGGCGATCTCGCGCTGCGACAGGCCGTCCAGCTTGCGCAGCCGCAGGATCGCGCGCGCCCGGTCGGGCAGGGCACCGATCAGCGCCTCGACATGACCGAGCAGCCCGCGCCCCGAAACGATCCGCTCCGGATCCAGCTCGTCCGCGATCAAGGCGGGCTCGATATCCGCCAACGTTCCCGCCGCCTCGATCCGCACCACGCGCGTCCGGCGGATCTCGGCCAGCACGACGTTGCGGGCGGTCTGGAACAGATAGCGTCGTGGGTCGGCGATATGGGCGAACCCGTCCAGTTCGGCGAGGCGGCAATAGCTTTCCTGTATCACGTCGTCCGCCTGATGTTGGGGAAAGGCACCGCGCAGCCATCGACGCAGCGCCGGTTCGTGCGGCAGCACCTCCTGCGCGATCCATAGCAGCAATGGCGTGTTCGCCCGGCGCATCGTCCCCCTCGTCCATCCCATGATGCATGGGCGGTCCGTTTCCGTCGCAAGCGCCGCAAAATAGGGGCAACCGGGCGCAGGGCAAAGGTCCGATCCGGCGGGCGACGCGTTGGGACCAGGTTTTCAGGAGGATGCCCATGACCCGCAACCATCCGACCAAGGTCGTCATCACCGGTGCGTCGAGCGGGATCGGCGCCGCAACGGCAGAAGCCTTTGCCGCGCGCGGTGCGCAGCTGGTGCTGGCGGCGCGCAACAAGGGCGCGCTGGATCTGGTGGCCGAGCGATGCCGTGCCGCAGGGGGCGAGGCGCTGGTGATCCCGACCGACGTCACCGATGCCGCGGCGGTGCAGGCGCTGGCGACACGGGCGCGCGAGCATCTGGGCGGTATCGACCTGTGGTTCAGCAATGTCGGGATCGGCGCGGTCGGCCAATATCACGCGGTGCCGATGGAAGCGCACCGGCAGGTGATCGAGGCCAATCTGATCGGTCACATGCACGATGCGCATGCGGTCCTGCCCATCTTTCTGGAGCAGAAGCGCGGCATTTTCGTCAACATGATCTCGATCGGCGGGTTCCTGGCCGCACCCTGGGCCGCGGCCTATGCGGCAAGCAAGTTCGGGCTGCGCGGCTTTTCCGAGGCGTTGCGCGGCGAAGTCTCGGAATATCGCCACATCCATATCTGCGACGTATATCCGACCTTTGTCGATACGCCCGCGATCGCGCATGCGGGCAATTACACGGGCGGCAAGACGTCGGTGCCGCCGGGCGTACTCGATCCGCGCACCGTGGCGAAGGCGGTGGTGCGCCTTGCCGACCGGCCGCGCAACACGACGGCGGTGGGCGCGCCGGCGGCGTTCATGAAGATCACGCAATTCGCCACGCCGAACCTGAGCGCGGCGATGATGAACGGCTTCATGGGACGGTATTTCGCCAGGGCCGATCCGGTGCCGGTGACCGGCGGCAACCTGTTCGCGCCGCCGGCCGATGACGGCGCGGTCGATGGCGGTTTCCGCCGGCCGGAACAGCGCCGCGCCGGGATGGTGGTGGCCGGTGCCGGCGTGGCACTGCTCGCCGGCTGGCTGGTCGCGCGGCGTGGCTCCGGGGGCGATGATGGCAGATCGAAACAATTACCCGTTCGTCTCGAGTAGCCGTCGAGTAGCGGCAAAGCCGCGTATCGAGACGGTGTATCGAGAGACAGATTGGCGCACGATACGGTGTCTCGATAGGAGGTCTCGATACGTCCCTGCGGGACTACTCGATCTCTACTCGACACGAACGGGTTTGGGGATGGGATGAGGCGGTGGGAGGGGCTTGTGCGGATCACCGCACCGTGAACGCACCCACCTCCGCCACGATCAGCTTGCCCGCGGGCACGGCGGTGGCGGCAAAGGACAGGCGCAGGAAACGCGCCCGGCGCGCCGTGTCGAAGGTTACGCGCTGGGTGGCGAGCGCATAGGCGATGTTGCCGAACTCGCCCGCCGCACCGGGCGTCCACGTCTTGCCGTCCATGCTCGTCTCGCAGACATAGCCGCGCGGCGGTGCGGTGTCCTTGGCGACGGTGCGCGACGGCGTCAGGCTGAAGCCGGCGAGCATCTGTGCGGCGCCCAGGTCGATCGTCACCTGCGCCGGGGCCGCCGCGCTGGGGGCGGGGACGGTCCAGCGCGTCGCCGCCTCGTTGTCGATCAACGCCTCCGCACCCGTCCCCGATGCGGCGACGATGCGCCAGCCCTGCTTGGCAAGGATCGTCGGATCGGACGAGCGCACCGGCGCGACCGGTACCGGCGCCGCCTGTCGGAATAGCGCGATCTCGCTGATCGCGGGGCAGGCGGGGGCCTCCACGATGCGCAGGCGCAGGCGCCGCGCGGTGACGGGCTTGGGCAGGCGGATGATGCGCTGGGCGGAGATGCACTCGTGCTCCGCCACCTGGCGCCAGCCCTGGCCCTCGTCCAGATCGATCGCAAAGCGCGTCACGCGGACGCCGAGCGGCAGATATTCGCGCAGGCGGATCACGTCGAACGGCTTGCCCGGCGGCAGGTCCAGCGTCAGGCTGGGCGTGGTCACGCCGTCCGGCGACGACCAATAGGTGTCGCGGTTGCCGTCTAGCACGCGGGCCGCGGCAAAGGCCGCACCGCGCTCATGACTGGCGCGCACGACGGCACCTTGTGCAAGATTCGTCGCATAGGTTCTGGCCTGCGCATCGCCGAAGCTTTTCAGCACGGCGACATCGTGTGCGTGCAGTTGGCCGGTGCGGTCGGGTGGCAGGTTGAGGTTCAGGTTCGTGCCGCGGCCGACCGATTCGTCGTACAGGCGCAGCAGACGCTGAGGATCCTTGACCTTGGCATCCTCGTCGGCGTGGTAGAACCAGCCCGGCCGGATCGACACGTCGGTTTCCGCCGGCCACCACAGCGGCGCCCCGCGCACGCCCGAATTGCCCTCCGACTGGACATAAGGGTGGTTGGGCATGGTCGGCCAGCAGGGATCGCCCGCAATGCCGTCCTCATTGCCCACCCAGCGCACATCGGCGCCGAGCGGATCGAAGGTGCAGGCCATCGGCTGATGCTGGTGAACGAGCGCGATCATGCTGGGCCAGTTGTAATAGGCCGGCGCGTCGATCTTGCGCGTCTCGCGCGCGCCGCCGTAATAGCCGTCGCCGCCATTGGCCCCGTCGAACCAGAATTCGAACAGTTCGCCGTAGCGCGTGCAAAGCTCGACGATCTGCGCACGAAAATAGTCGATATAGCCCTGCCGGCCATAGTCGGGATGGTTGCGGTCCCAGGGCGAGAGATACAGGCCGAAGGCGAGGCCGGCACGCCGCGTCGCCCGCTCCATCTCGCCGACGATGTCGCCCCGGCCGTTCTTGTACGGGCTGTTGCGGATGCAATGTTCGGTCAGCTTCGTCGGCCACAGGCAGAAGCCGTCATGATGCTTGGCGGTCAGGATGATGCCGCGCATGCCGCCCGCCTTGGCCGCGGCGACGATCTGGTCGGGATCGAAGTCGCTGGGGTTGAACAGCGTCGGGCTCTCGTCGCCGTAACCCCATTCGCGATCGGTGAAGGCGTTGATCGAGAAATGGACGAAAGCGTACTGCTCGCGCATGTGCCAGGCGAGCTGTCGCTTCGACGGCGTCGCGCCCCAAGGTTTCGGTGCGCCTGCCGGCGTTTGCGCAAAGGCGGGCGTCAAGGCGGGCAGGGCCGCCCCGGCGGCACCGGCGGCGATCAGCGAGCGGCGGGTGAGATCGGTCATGCGAGGCTCCGGCATCAGGCGGGGGTGCGGCCGAACGAGGGCGGCCGGTCGGCAAGCGCACGGCCGAAGCCGGGTTCGGGCGTCGCGCTCATCGTAAAGGTCAGGCGGCCGCCCTTCACCAGATCGGCATGGGAAATCCAGCTTTTGGTCCAGGGGCGGCCGTTCCACTGCACCGATTTCACATAGGGCGTCGTCGGTCCGTTGCCCGGCGCCTCGACCACCAGCTTTCGGCGGCCGGGCAGCGTCAGCGTCGCGCGTTCGAACAGGGGCGAGCCGAAGACATAGACCGCCTCGACCGGATCGACCGGGTAGAAGCCGAGCGCGGACAGCACGAACCATGCGCTCATCTGTCCGCAATCGTCGTTGCCGATGATGCCGTCGGGATCGTTCTTGTACATCTCGGTCAGCAGGCGGCGGACCATGCCCTGCGTCTTCCACGGCGCGCCGACATAGGCGTAGAGATAAGCGGCATGCTGGTCCGGCTCGTTGCCATGCGCATATTGGCCGACCAGCCCGGAAATGTCGGGCGGCGCGTTTTCGGGCAGCGTGGAGGGCGCGTTGAACAGCGCATCCAGCTTCGCCTCGAACGCGCGCTCGCCGCCCATGTGCGCGATCAGGCCGTAGACGTCGTGCTGGTTCAGGAAGGTCGCCTGCCAGCCATTGGCCTCGGTATAGTCGCGCCACCAGGGTTTGGGCATGTGGCCGAGCTGGATCGGATCATAGTCCTTCCACCATGTGCCATCGTCGAAGCGGGGGCGGGCAAAGCCGATCGCGGGATCGATGACGTTGCGCCAGTTGCCCGACCGCTTGAGCAGGCGGTCCGCCTCCGCCGTCCGGCCGGCGGCACGCGCGATTTTGGAGGATGCCCAGTCGTCATAGGCATATTCCTGCGTGCGGCTGACGCTTTCGAACCATTTGTCGGCGGGCACATAGCCTTTGGCGTCATACAGGTCGCGGCCCTTGGAATTGTCGAGGTCGCGCATGGTGAAGTCGAACGAGCGTTTGGCGATGTTGGGCCAGGCGGCGGCGTAATCGGCCTTGATCCCCTTGGCCTGCGCCTCGGCCAGCACCGGCACCGCGTGCCAGCCGATCATCGTCCCCGTCTCCACGCCCTGAAGCGGCCAGACGAGCGGCCCCAGCGGGCTTTGGGCGGTCTGGCGGATCATGTCGGAGACCAGGCTCTGCACCCGGTCGGGCGCGACGATGGTCAGGAGCGGATGCAGCGCACGGTAGGTGTCCCACAGCGAATAGGTCGAATAGGCGCGCTCGCCCGCGGGCAGCGTGTGGACCTGCCGGTCCATGCCGACATAGCGGCCGTCGACGTCGGAGAAGAGGGTGGGGGCGAGCAGCGCGTGGTAGAGCGCCGAGGTCATGATCGTGCGCTGGTCGGGCGTGCCGCCCTCCACCGCGACCGCGTCCAGCTCGCGCGCCCAGGTCTTGGCGGCATCGCGGCGTACGGTGTCGAAGTTCCAGTGCCGCGCCTCGGCGGCCAGATTGCGGCGCGCGCCGTCCACATCGACGCCGGAGATGCCGCAGCGGATCAGCACCGGCTTCGCGCCGGCATCGTCATAATGCAGCACCGCCTTCACCCGCTTGCCCTGCACCCCGGCGGCGCCGGCGGGCTGCTCGGCATCATCGTCGCCGTAGAAGGTGATGCGGTCGGGCTTGCGCGACAGCTGCATCGCGAAATGGATGCGCCGGCCCTTGGCCCAGCGATGGACGCGGCGGCCGCCGGTCAGCGTGCCGTCCGCATCGACCGCAAGGCTGGCCTCGTCGATCAGGGGCGCGGCGTCGGACTTGTCGAGGATCAGGTGCGACAGGTCGACCAGGATATGCCCGGCGCCGGCCGGGAAGGTGTAGCGGTGCCAGCCGGTCCGCTCGGTCACGGTCAGCTCGGCCCGCACGCCCGATTCCAGCGCGACCCGGTAATAGCCGGGTTCGGCATGCTCCGCCGAGAAGCGCTGGCGATAGCCGGCATCGGGGTTGCCGAGCGGGCCGGGGAGCAGCTGCACGGGCCCGCGCGTCGGCACCACCAGCACGTCCAGCATGTCGCCGATGCCGGTGCCCGACAGGTGCGTATGGCTGAACCCCATGATCGAGCCGTCGCCGTGGTGATAGCCCGAGCAGGTGTCCCAGCGCTCCACATCGGTATCGGGCGACAATTGCACCATGCCCGACGGCAGGGTGGCGCCGGGATAGGTGTGGCCGTCGCCGCCGGTGCCGATGAACAGGTTCGCGCGGGGCCGCGCCGGCCGCGCGGCAAGCGCGGGCAGGGGCATGCCCAGCGCCGCGGCGGAGGCGAGCAGGCTGCGGCGGGAGACGGTACCGGGCGTGGTCATCATCGGTGGTCCTGCTGATAAAGGGAAAGGGCGCAGGCGATCACAGCGCTTCGCTCAGGATCGCGGGGTTGGTGCGGGCCAGCGTCACGATCAGCTGGCCGAACAGGCCGTTGGTCCAGGCGAACCAGTGGCGGGTGAACTTCGAGGGATCGTCCTGAAAGAACGCCTCGTGCATGAAGCCGGTGTTCGCATCGGTATCGCGCAGCGTCTTCAGGCAGGCGCGGATGGTCGCTGCGTCGTTCGTCGACATGGCGCGCATGATCAGCGACATGGGCCAGATCCAGCCGAGCCCGACATGCGGCCCGCCAATGCCTTCCCCGGCCGTGCCGCGGAAGAAATAAGGGTTGGCATCGCTCCACGCCGCCGCCTCGGTCCGCCGCCACAGCGGATCGTCCATCGGCACGCAGCCGAGATAGCCGAGCGCGGACAGCGAAGGGACGTTGGCGTCGTCCATGAAGAGCGCGTTGCCGAAGCCGTCGACCTCATACGCCCAGACATCCGACCCGTCGCGCAGGCGCATCGTGCCCCACTGGCGCAGCGCCGCCTCCACCTCGTCGGCGAGCGCGGTGGCGTCACGGGCAAGCGCGGCGTCGCCGCGCGCCTCGTTCGCGACCACCGCCATTTCGCGCAAGGTCGTCACCGCGAACCAGTTGGACGGGATCAGGAAGAGATATTGGGTCGCATCGTCGGACGGGCGGAAGCCCGAGGCGATCAGGCCGACCGGGCGCATCGGGTTGCCCCAGCCCTCCAGCGGCATCGTCTCGGTATTGCGGTCGGAGGTGCGCAGGAAGCTGTACGGCCCGCGATTGTCCTTGCGCTGCTGTTCGCGAAAGGTGCGGATCGTGGCGCGCGCGCCCTCGCTCCACGTCGCGTCGAACGGCCGCTTGTCGCGGGTCGCCTGCCAATATTCATAGGCGAGGCGCATCGGGTAGCAGAGCGAGTCGATCTCCCACTTCCGCTCCGCGACGCCCGGCTTCATCTCGGTCCGGTCCTTTTGCGACCATTCGAGGTTGGACGGTGCGGTCGGGTCCTCCATGAAGGCGTTGGCATAGGGATCGATCAGGATGCAGCGCGCCTGCCGCGCGATCAGGCCGCGGAACAGCTCGGCCAGCTTCGCATCCTCGCGCGCCAGATGCAGATAGGGGCGCACCTGTGCCGAGGAATCGCGCAGCCACAGCGCGTTGATGTCGCCGGTGATGACGAACGCGTCGGGGCCGCCGTTCGCGGTGCCCATCTTCACCGTGGTGTCGAGCGTGTTCGGGTAGCAGTTGCCGAACATCCAGCGCAGCTTGGGATCGCCGATCCGCTTCGACACGCGCGCGATCTCGCGCTCGACCGCGGGGCTGGTGAAGCGGCGCTGGCCGGGTGCCGGGCGCCTGGACGGCAGCGCAGGCGCGGCGGCGAAGGCGGGTGCGGCGGCGAGCGCGCCCGCGCCCGCGACGAACTGGCGACGGTCGACGATCACTTGGGCAACTCCGTGTCCGCACCCGTCACGCTGAACGACACCCACTGGCCGGGCGCGGTGTCCGGCTGACCACCACCGATCCACAGGCGATAGTCGCCCGGCACGACATGGCGGCGCCCGTCGCGATCGACCACGCTCATCGCGCGCGGATCGAGCGTGAAGCGCGCGGTGACCGTCTTGCCGGGCCGGGGCGCGACGTGGGTGAAGCCGACGAGCTGGCGTTGCAGTACCGGCGCGGTCATCGATCCCGGCCTTTGTGCGGGCGGCACCAGATAGGCCTGCACCACCTCCTCGCCGTCGCGCGCGCCGGCATTGGTGACGCGCGCGGTGACGGTCAGGTCCTGACCCGCAGCGACGCTGGCCGGCGCCTGCACGCCGTCATAGCCGAAGCGGGTATAGGACAGGCCGTGGCCGAAGCCCCAGAGCGGCGTGCCGGTGAAGTAGCGATAGGTGCGCTCCTTCATCCCGTAATCGACGAATGCGGGCAGGTCGGTCGTCGTCTTGTAGACGGTGACGGGCAGGCGGCCCGACGGGTTGGTGGTGCCCGCCAGCACCTCGGCCAGCGCGGTGCCACCGGCCTCGCCCGGATACCAGACGGTCAGCACCGATGCCGCCACCGTCGGGTCCACCGCGACCGCGCTGCCGCTGGCCAGCACCAGCACGATCGGCTTGCCCGTCGCCTTCAGCGCGGCGAGCAGCCGTTGCTGCGCCGGCGGGATCATGATGTCGGTACGGTCGCCGCCGACGAAGCCGGGCACCTGCACCTGAAGCGCCTCGCCCTCCAGATCGGGGGACAGGCCGCCGACCACCACCGCGACGTCCGCGCTCTCGGCCGCCTTCACGGCCTCGGCGATCATCGGCGCCTCCGGCGGCAGCCAGAGCAGGCGGAAGCTCTCGTCCTCGCTGGCGTGGTCCAGCATCAGGTCGAAGGGCTGCGGGCTGCCGTCGCTGTCCCAGGCGATCTCGACGCGCCCCTTGGGAACCGCGCCATCATGCAGCACGCGCCCGCCGATCGACAGGCGCGCGGTGTCGTGCGTCCGGCAATCCTTCCAGCACTGCGCCTGATCCAGCATCAGTCGATACGCACCCGGCCCCGGCGGAGTGATCATCCCCGTCCAGCGGCCGACCCAGCCGGTCGCCGGCAGGCCTTCGACCGGGGGCACACGGGTGATGTCCAGGTCGATCTTGCGCGCGCGCTCCGTCTTCACCACGCGGCCGCCGACGCTGTAGGTCGCGGTCAGGTCCTTCAGCGCGGTTTCGGGCAGCACCACCGGCGCGCCATCGGCCAGCACCGACCCTTGCGCATAGGCGACCTGGCGGAACCTGGCGCGAATACCCTCCAGCGGGGTGACGGGATGCGCCGTGGTGCCGTGATAATTGGCCTGCAGCACGCCCAGATCGTCGGCATTGGCGCCGATCACCGCCAGTCTGGTGTCGGGCTTCAGCGGCAGGCGATCGCCCTCGTTCTTGAGCAGCACGATGCTCTTGCGCGCCGCCTCCAGCGCCAGCGCGCGGTGGGCGGGGGTGCCGATCTCGCTCGGCTTGATCCGGCTCCACGGGCTGGTCGCGCCGAACGCGATGCCGAGCGCGCGGCGGGCCTCCAGCGCGCGGGTGAGCGCGGTATCGACCTCCGCCTCGGTGACGAGGCCGCGGCGGACCGCCTCGGGCAGCGCGGCATAGGCGTTGCCGCAGTTCAGGTCGTTGCCGCCCTTGATCGCCGCCGCCGATGCACCGGCGCCGTCCAGACGGTAATGGTGGAACATGTGGATGTTGGCCACCGCGTCGCAGTCCGACACGGTAAAGCCCCGGAACCCCCAGTCGCGGCGCACCCGCACGTTCAGCAGGTCGCCACTCGCGCAGGCCGGCGTGCCGTGGATCGAGTTGTACGCGCACATCAGCGAGCGTGCCTTGCCGTCGATCACCGCCATGCGGAAGGCGGGCAGATAGGTCGCCTCGACATCCTGCGGGGAGGGGTCGACATCGAAACCGTCGCGCCCGGCCTCCGGGCCGCTGTGCACCGCCAGATGCTTGGGCGTGGCGATCACCTTGGGATGGACGGGGTCCGGCCCCTGCAATCCTTGCACGAAGGCGACGCCAAGCCTGCCCGTCAGATACGGGTCCTCGCCATACGTTTCCTGCCCCCGGCCCCAGCGCGGATCGCGGAAGATGTTGATGTTGGGCGACCAGATGGTCAGCCCTTCATAGATGCGGCGATCGGCCCCGGCGGGCCTGGCGTTGAACTTCGCGCGCGCCTCGGTCGCCACCACGTCGCCGATCCTGTTCACCAGCGCGGTGTCCCAGGTCGCGGCCATGCCGATCGCCTGGGGAAAGACGGTGGCATGGCCGTTGCGCGCCAGTCCGTGCAGCCCCTCGTTCCACCAGTCATAGGCGGGCAACCCGGCCTCGGCATCGGCGGGCGCGGTGCTTTGCAACTGCGCGGCCTTTTCCTCGATCGACATCGTCGCGATCGCGGTCGCGACGGGGTCTGCGGTTGCGAGCAGCAGCCAGATCATTTGCGGTTCCCCAGAGTGCGCAGCGTAAGCGCCTTTTTCAGTGTGGCGGGCGAGGCATCGGACGCGACGGTCAGCGTGCGGCTTTCCCCCGGCAACAGGTCGAACCCGTCATCGGACGGCTGCGCCGCCACCGCGCCGAAATCGAGCATCACTGCGCGGGCGAGATTGGTGGCGGTGATCGTCACCTCGCGCCCCTGCCAGCGGACGGAAAGGCCCGGATCGGGCCAGGCGATCGCCTTGGGCTGCACCCGCTCGACGATGCGGCGGCTGACCACCTGATCGCCGACCAGCAGTTCGGCAACGCCGTAGCTCGCCTCGGGCGCGGCACCCGCGAACAGGTCGGCATCCGGCACCACCGCGGCCTCGGCCGCCGAGAGCGGGGCCAGCGTCGCGTCCCCGGTCCGCTCGCCCAGCATGCGCCCGTCCAGCCCGAAGCCGCGCACCCGCCAGCGTGCCGCAATCGGGGTGGTGGCGTCGGAGACGAGCGCGATGCGCGTGGCCGCGTCCTTGCGCTCGGCCACGATCGCCTGCGGTGCGAAGAAGCGCTTCGCCTCGTGATGCAGCAGCTTCCACTGGCCGTTATAATCGATGCTGGACCAGGACACGACCGGCCACACATCGTTCAACTGCCAGTATAGCGAACCCATCGTTACCGGCCGGCAGGCGCGGTGATGAAGCGCGGCCATGGTGATCGCCTGCGCCTGATTGACCTGTGCCAGATAGGCGAAGTCGGCGAAGTTCTTCGGCTCGCCCAGACGCTCGCGGATATAATGCATCAGGCGCGCATTGCCCTCGCCCGCCAGGAACTTCTGGTGCGCCTTCATCACCGGGCTGTCGAACGTCAGGTCCAGCGTGCCGGCGAAATCCTTGATCGTCGACAGGTCGGGCGTGCCCTGAAACCCATATTCGGACATGAAGCGCGGGCAACTGTCCAGATATCGCTCGACCGGCTTCGACCCCGACCACACGTCCCAGAAATGCCGGTCGCCATCGGCATCGGTATCCACCGGACCCTCGTAATCGGTGGAGGGCGAACCCGGCCAGTACGGCACGCCGGGATCGAAATCGCGCACCGCCTGACGCAGCACGCGGTCGAACAGCACCGCCATGCCCGCGCCGATCCGCTCCTGTTCGTCCGGGCCGACCCGCTTCTTGAACGCCTTGCGGTCGGACCAGTTCTCCCAGCCGGCCAGCACCTCGTTGCCGCCCGCCCACAGCACGATGGAGGGATGGCCGGATACGCGCGCCACCTGCTCCTCCGCCTCGATCCGGACGCTTTCGCGGAATTCCTTGTCCGGCGGCGTCACCGACCCGCCGAACATGAAGTCGGACCAGATCATCAGACCAAGCTCGTCGGCGGCGTCGAAGAACGCATCGGGCAGGTAATAGCCGCCGCCCCAGATGCGGATCATGTTCATGTTGACCGCCTTGGCGTCGGCCAGCATCCGGCGCATGCCCTCGGCGGTCACGCGCGACGGGAAGCTGTCGAACGGGATCAGGTTCGCGCCCTTGGCGAAGATCGGCGTGCCGTTCACCTTGAAGCCGAAGCTGCCGTCTTTCCGGATCAGTTCCACGGTGCGCAGGCCGATGCGGCGCTGGGCGCTGTCGCTGGCCTGTCCGTTCTCGACCAGCGTGCCGGTGACGCGGTACAGGGCCTGTGCGCCATATCCCACCGGTTGCCAGCGCTGCGGATTGGCGATGATCAGCGGCACGCTGATCCGGTTGGTGCCGGGGGCCAGCGTCACCACCTGTTCGGCATTGACGGCCGCGCCGTTCGGCCCGGTCAGGCTGGCGCGCACCGTGGCGGGGCCGGCGGTGTCCGCCACCACCTCGAAATCGGCGGCCAGCCGCGCCTCCGCGTCGTTCAGCGCGATCTGGTTGACCCGGAACTGCGCGACGCGTGCATCGTCCCACGCCTCCAGCTTCACCGGACCCGACGGGCCGACGTTCAAGATGCGGGGGCCCCAGTCCCAGCCATAATGATATTTCGCCTTGCGGATATAGGGCGAGGTCTGCTTGCCCTTGGGCTCGTCGCCGAAGAAGCTGTCATATTCGCCGGGCAGGGGGTTCGCCTCGGCCAGCACCCTGGGCTGCAGCGTCGCGATCGGCGGGGCGAAACGGATGGTGATGGTGTTGCGCCCCGGCTTCAGCCACGGCTTGGCATCGACGCGCCAGGTGCGGTGCGCGTTATCGGCCTTCAGCACCGCCTGCCCGTTCACCGACACGGTGGCAAAGGTATCCAGCCCCTCGAACACCAGATCCAGATGGTCGCGCGCCGCCATGTCGGCGCTCACCTCCAGCGTGCGGACATATTGCCAGCCGGTGCGGCCGACCCACTGGATCGCCGCCTCGTTCAGTCCCTTGAACGGATCGGGCACGCGCCGGGCGGCGATCAGGTCCTGCTGCACCGTCCCCGGCACGCGCGCCGGCAGCCACTTTGCCTCGCGCGGGTGCGCCTTGGCCGCGGCGGCATCCGCCGGGTCGATCCGCACCGTCCAACCCTCGTTCAGCGACACCACCGACTTGGGCGCCGCCACCGCCGCGGTGGAGGCGAGCAGCAGCGGCAGGGCGAGCATCCAGCCGCGCATCACTGCGCCTCCGTCAGCGTCATGCGTTCGACGGTATAGATCGGATCGCTGGTCGGCGCGGTGAATTGCAGGCAGATGTCCTTGTCTCCCTTGTCGCTCTGGGTGGCGTCCATCATGGGGAATTGTCCTGAAAAGCGCATGCGCTGCGGCGCGGTGGCGGGGTCGGGCAGGGGGAAGCTGCCGGCGATGATCGGTTTTGGCGCGGTGCCGCCGTCCGCCGCGGCGCGGCAGCCGACCAGCACCAGCAACTCGCCATGCGGGGTGACGTTATAGTGTCGGCGGACCTGGTCGAAATCATGCGCCAGCCCGTAATGCCGGGCAAGGCGCGCCACCTCGATTGTGTAGCCGCGGGCGAGGTCGACCGGCGCCTGCGGATAGGCGGTGCAATTGTCGAAGATGTTGACGTTGTAGGCCGGCCCGTTGGCGGTCGCATCCGGAGTCAGCGCGACGCGCAGGTTCAGCTTGCCGTTCGGGCAGGCGACCATTTCCGAACTCGTCCGCGTCAACAGCGCCGCGCGCGCGGTGGCGAAGTCGCGGGGGGCGGCCAGCCGCTGGCCGTCGGCGGCAAAGGGCGCGGCGCGGATCGTCGAACCCGGCTTCATCGTCAGCGCACCCGTGTAGCGCCTCGACCGCGCACCCGGCTCGGTGCCGTCGAGCGTGTAGCGGATCGTGCCCTGCGGCGCCTGTTGCTCCAGCGTCACGCGGACATTGTTCGCGCGCAGCGCCTGTCCGGGGCTGTCCACCAGCCGGTATTCCACCGCAAGCGCGCTGTCCGCGACCTCGACCCCGGCGCGCGTCCAGCGCTGCATCTGCGGCACCAGCCGTGCCACGAAGCCGGGGAAGTCGCGCTGTCGCTGGATCCAGCCATTTTCCGCGATCGCGGCAATGCGTGGGAACACCGCATGCTGCACCTGCCAGGGGGTGACGAAATATTCGCTCCACCCGTTCATCTGCACGCCCAGCACATGGTGCGCCTTGTCCGCCGGAATGCCCGCCGGCATCGGATCATAGGCATAGACGTCGGCCAGCGTCTTGATCTCCGACCAGCGGCCCGGCGGCTCGGTGGACTGGCGGCTCTGCATGCTGTCCAGATACAGGATCGGCGCCGGGGACAGCACCACGTCGTGATCCTGGCGGACCGCCTCTACCGCGCCCTTTTCGCCGCGCCACGACATCACCGTCGCGGACGGCGGCAGGCCACCCTCCAATATCTCGTCCCAGCCGATCAGCCGGCGGCCCTTGGTCGCCAGATATTTGCCGAACTCGTCGATCACCCAGCTTTGCAGGCCGTTTTCGGTGGTGATGTTCAGCGCGCGCATCTGCGCCTGCACCTCGGGCGAGCGTTCCCACTGGTCCTTCACCGCCTCGTCGCCGCCGAGATGGATATAGGTGCCGGGAAACACGTCGATCAGCTCGTCCAGCACGTTGCGGATGAACGCCATCCCCGCCGGATTGGGGTTCAACAGATAGGGCATCACACCCCATTCGTTGCTGACCGGCGGGCGATTGCCCAGCACGCCGATCTCCGGATAGGCGGCGACCAGTGCCTGGGCGTGGCCGGGCAGGTCGATCTCCGGCACGATCGTGATGCCGCGATCGGCGGCATAGGCGACCAGGTCGCGCAACGCGTCCTGCGTGTAGAAGCCGCCATGGCGCGTCGCGGGCGCCGGGCCGCCGGTGGAGGGCGGCTGGCGCCAGGCACCGATCTCGGTCAGCTTCGGGTATCGCTTCACCTCGAACCGCCATCCCTGGTCGTCGGTCAGGTGCAAATGCAGGGTGTTGAGCTTCACCGCCGCCATCTGGTCGACGATGCGCTTGATCTCGGCGATCGGCTGGAAGTGGCGCACCGGATCGACCAGGAGCCCGCGCCAGGCGAAGCGCGGCGCGTCATCGATGGTGACGGCGGGCACGCGCACCGGCTTGCCCATCGCAGTGTCGGGGCTGAGCAACTGGGCGAGCGTCATCGCGCCGTGGACGAAGCCGGCGGCCCGGGACGCGGTGATGCGGATACCCCCCGGTTGCACCACCAGCCGATACGCCTCCGCCCCCGCAACCGCATCGTCCTGCGCGAATATGATCCGGGCGTCACCCTCGGCCGGCGCCAGCGCGATCCCGCGTACGGTGCGGACATGATCGACCAGCAGGCGCGCCGCGGCCTGCGCCTGCGGTGTCTGTGCCGAAACCGTGGAGCCGGCGGATATGGTGATGCTGCCCGAACCACGGACGATGGTCTGGGGCATCGGCAGCAAATTCAACGGCGTCTGCGCCGCGGCGGGGGCGGTAAGCGCCAGCACCAGTCCCAATCCGATCCCCGATCCGATCGATGCCGTCGTCGCCGCCCGCATGCCTGCCCCTTGGTTCCGTTTTGGTATTAGGAGGTATCATGCAGAAGACGCGCGGGTACGTCCATGCCCCTGACCCAAAAAAACCGATGCCGGCCGCGTCGGGAAAACGCGGCCGGCACAACAGGTTACATGCGGGGGAAACCCGAGGGGTTACATGCGGAACGATACGCTGCCGACAAAGGTGCGCCCGTTCTTGTAGAAGGCCGAGGGCCGGTCGCGCGTGCCGCTATATTGCAGATACGTCTCGTCCAGCAGGTTCTGCGCATTGACCGTCAACGTGATGTTCTTGGTCAGGTTGAGCGAGGCGGACGCGTCGAGCTGGCTGTAGGGCGCCACCATCTCCTCCGATCCCAGCCGCCCGATCGTGCGGAAATAGGAGGTGCGATAATTGTAGCTGACCCGCGCCTGGAACGGTCCGCTCTCGAAATAGGGGATCACGTTCACGGTATGCTTGGACAGATAGGGCAGGTTGAGCGCCCCGTTGATCCCGGCGATCGTCGAGGTCGAGCTGTCCTGGTACGAATAGTTCGCCTGCAGGCCGAACCCGCCCCAGATTTCGGCCTGACCGTTGACCAGCACGCCGTTCACCTTGGCCTTGCCGCCGTTGATCGGCTGGTTGACGTTGTACGTCGTCAACTGGTTGCGCAGCGAATTGAAGTAGACGGCATTGGTGCGCGTGTTGATGATATAGTTGTCGATGTCGCGGCGGAACAGTTCCAGCGACAGCAGCGCACCGGCACGCGGATACCATTCCGCGGTTACTTCGTAATTGGTCGACTGGTACGGCCGCAGGTTCGGGTTGCCGCCGCCGCCGTCCAGCGTCACGTCGTTGAGCGAGGTCGCCGCCGCCAGGTCCTGATAACGCGGCCGCGAGATCACCTTGGCCACGGACCCGCGCACGATCACTTCCGGCGTGATCGTGTAGATCAGGTTCACGCTCGGCAGGAACTTCAGGTAATCGGTCGAGACGCGCGTCGGCACCGGCTGGGGATTGACCACGTTGCTCAGCGTCGTGGCGTAGTTGGATACGTCGCGGGTATAGACCAGCCGCCCGCCGATATTGCCGCGCAGTCCGCCCTGATCGAAATTCGCCTGGATGTAGGACGCGGCCACCGTCTCCTTCACCCTGGTCGATGCGCCGATCTTGGTGACCAGCGGGCTGTTGATCGAATTGGCGAGAATGTCGATCACCGACTGTTCGGGGAGATTCAGGAACTGGGTCGCGCTGCCCGATCCGCCGCTGCCGTCGAAGACGCCGCCGGGGGTGACCCCTGTGGTGACCCCGAGCTGCGCGGCGGTTTGCGAACTGGTCTTGTAGGTGTTGATGCCGCGGGCGTTGATGCGGTTGACGTGATCGGTCACGCGCGCGCCGATCAGCAGCTCGGTGAACACGCCGCCCAGCGGCACCGTGCCGTCGAAGCCGCCAAAGATGTCGCGGTCGGTGGTGACGCTGTAATCCAGCCCGCCGATCTGCGCGGCGTTCAGCTGCGTCCCGTTTATGATGACGGGGCGGCCCTCGATCTGCGCCGGGTTGTTGTTGGGGTTGGTGAAATAATTCGCCGGGTTGGTCAGGTCGCCGGTAAAATTGACCTCCGCCGATGTCGGCGTGATCGCGTAGCTGAACGGCAGGCGGGTCTGCACGTTGAACAGATATTCGGGATTGCGCCCGCCTGTCGCCTTGCTCCAGCCGCCGGCGAACGACACCTTGGCGCCGTCATCGCCTTCCCAATCGGCGAAGAAGTTCAGATTGTCGGTCTTCAGCTTGGTGCGGCGGACCAGGGTATCGAGCTGCGCGCTCTGGCTGTTCGCTGCGCCGAAGCTGGCCTGCGTCACCACGCCGTTGGATACGGTCGCGGATTGCAGCACGTCACCGGTCCATGCGCCGGGGATGGTGTACATCGCCTGGCTGTAATTGTTGTAGTTGCCGTCGATGTGCAGGCCGTTCAGCGTCAGCGTCAGGTTTTCGGCCGGGCGATACTGCACCGTGCCGGCGATGCTGGCGCGCTGGCGCTGCTGCTGGAAATAGGCGTAGTTGATGCCGAAGGGCGAGGCAGCGGCATAGAGATCTTGGATCGTGCCGCCGTTGATCGTCGCGTTCGGGTTCTTCAGGGACAGCGCGCCGGTGGTCGCGTCGCGGTTGACGAACGGGCTGTTGCGCGTGCCGTCGACATTGGGCGCGATATTGTCGTAGCCGAAGAATTCGACACCGGCGCGCACCATGTTCTGCTTGTCATAGGTCGCCGCGATCAGCACGCCGAAGGTCTCGGCATCGTTGCGCCAGCTATACAGGCCCGAGCCGCGGATATTCCCCTTGTCCGCGCGGTCGTTGTACAGATAGCCGCCCGACGCGAAGATCGAATTGGCCTCCAGTTCCAGCGGCCGGCGGGTGCGCACGATCACCGTGCCGCCCAGGCTGCCTTCCTCGATCCGCGGCTCCGGCGACTTGTATACTTCCAGCCGGTCGACCAGTTCGGGGGCGAGCAGCGAATAGTTGAAGGTCCGGCTGCTGGGGTCGTTGTCGTTGCCGCCCCAGTCGGCCGATGCCAGCCCGTGCCCGTCGAGCAGCATGCGGTTCAGGGCCGGGTCGGTGCCGAGAATGGCGACCTTCTCACCCTCGCCGAAGCGGCGGTCGATCGACACGCCGGGGATGTGCGCCAGCGATTCCGCGACGTTGCGGTCGGGAAACTTGCCGATGTCCTCGGCCGAGATGGCGTCCACCACGGCGTTCGCGTTGCGCTTCACCTCGATCGCCTGGCGAAGGCTGCGCGCATAGCCGGTGACGACGATTTCGCCGTCCTCGCCCGCGGTGCCATCCTGGGCCGCCGGGTCCTGGCCGGATGCGGCGTTGCTCGGGGCGGTGGTGCTGGGCGGTGTTGTCGGCGCCTCCTGGCCTTGCGCGGCCGTGGCGGCCAGTCCGGTCATGGCCGTCGTCATCAGGATCCAGTGGCGCAACCGCATCGTCATTCCCCTTCCATGGAGAGGCGCCCAGCCGCGCTGCTCCCCGATCTATCGCCGCATGGCTGGCGGCTCTCCCTGCCGGTTCTTGGCGGTCAGGGATCCGACCTACGGTATAACCAAAATATACCATATGCGCTACAAAAATTCATCAAATTGACTTAAAATCGGCAGGTAATAATAAGTAGTTGGTGGGAAACGAATTAATCCGCCGCGCAACATGAGCCTTTCGGCGAATGTGTGTTGGATTGGAATGCTCGCCGGATCCGTCGGAGCAGTTGTTCCCCGGCGTGCCATTCGGTAGGTTCGCCCTTCATGGCGGCGCATCGCGATCGCACGACACCCGCCGTGGGGGCGGTGGGACAAAGGGAGACGGGAATGGCTTTTTCGGACGAGGTGGGGCGGTTCCGCGATGGCAATCCATCTCCGCTCTATCTCCAGCTTCAGCAACTGATCCGCGAGGCGATCGGCCGCGACGTGCTGGTGCAGGGCGATGCGATCCCCGCCGAACGCGATCTCGCCACCGAATATGACGTGTCGCGCATCACCGTGCGCAAGGCGATCGGCGGCCTGGTCGAGGATGGCCTGCTGACCCGTCGCCGCGGCGCCGGCACCTTTGTGGCAGGACGCGTCGAAAAGAGCTTTTCCAAGCTTTCCTCCTTTTCCGAAGACATGGCCGCGCGTGGCAAGGCGGCGTCCAGCGAATGGATCAGCCGTGCCGCGGGCACCGTCAGCCCGGAGGAATCCATGGCGCTCGGCCTGTCGCCGGGCGCGCCCGTGTATCGCTTCCAGCGCATCCGCTATGCCGATGACGAGCCCATGGCGCTCGAATTCTCCACCATCGCCGGCTATTGCCTGCCCTCGGTCCAGGCGGTCGGCGACTCGCTGTATGTCGCGCTGGATCAGGCGGGCAGCCGTCCGGTGCGCGCGCTCCAGCGGCTCCGCGCCGTGCCCTTCGGCCCCGAACATGCGCGCATGCTGGGCGTCGATGCCGGCCAGCCCGGCCTGTTGATCGAGCGGCGCGGGTTCCTGCGCGACGGTCGCGCGGCCGAGTTCACCCGGTCCTATTATCGCGGCGACGCCTACGACTTCGTTGCCGAACTGTCCGACCTGTAGGGGTCGATGCCCGAGGAGTTTCCGTTCTTGAATCGCCGTCAACTGCTCCTCACCGGCGCCAGTGCCGGTGCCGTTCTCGCGCTGCCCGTCCGGGCCGCCCCCCGCCATCGTCGGATGGGGGAGGCGGGTGCCCTGCCGATGCCCGCACCGGGCAATGCGCTGCCCCCGCCGCTGCCCGTCCATGATGCGAACAAGACGCGGATGGAGCGCGGCTGGCTGTTCCACGAAGGCGACATTGGCGATCCCGTGCTGGATACGCACAACGCCACTTATCTCAGCGTCAAGGCCGGCAATGCTCAGGGTGCCGCGGCGATCGACCATGACGACAGCGACTGGGCGCGCATCCGCCTGCCGCACGACTGGGCCAGCGCGCAACCCTTCGAGGAAAGCGCCAACGTCTCGCAGGGCTATCGCCGTCGCGGCATCGGCTGGTACCGCCGCCGCTTCGCGCTCGACCCTGCCGATCGGGGCAAGCGCCTCGAACTGCATTTCGACGGCATCGCCACCAATGCGACGATCTGGCTGAACGGCAGCACGGTGGCGCACAACTGGTCGGGCTATAACAGCATCTATATCGACCTGACGCCGTTCGCCCGCTTCGGCGAGGAACTGAACACGATCGCCATCCGCGTCGATGCGAACGCGATGGAGGGCTGGTGGTATGAGGGCGCGGGGCTTTACCGCCATGCCTGGCTGGTCCGCCGCGCGCCCGTGTCGATCGCGACCGACGGCGTCCACTGCGATCCGCGCCGCGGTGCCGGGCGCTGGCAGGTGCCCGTCGCCGTCACGCTGAACAGCGTTGCACGCGAGGCGGCGACCGTCACGGTGGAGGCGCAACTGCTCGCCCCCGATGGCCGTCTGCTCACCCGTGCCGAGACGCCCGCCACCGTCACGCCCCTGGACGAAGCGGTCGCGACGCTGATGCTGGATGCCGGAAACCCGGTCCTGTGGTCGGTCGAGGCGCCGACGCTCCACACCGTCGTCACCCGCGTGCTGGTGGACGGCACGGCCGTCGACGAGCGCCGCACCCCCATCGGCTTCCGCACCATCCGCTTCGACGCAGGCGAAGGCTTCTTCCTCAACGACCGGCCGGTGAAGCTGAAGGGCGTGTGCCTGCATCAGGACCATGCCGGCATCGGCACCGCGATCCCCGACAGCCTGCACCGCTGGCGGCTGGAACGGCTGAAGGCGATCGGCTGCAACGCGATCCGCTGCTCGCACAATGCGCCGTCGACCGAATTTCTCGACCTGTGCGACGCGATGGGCTTTCTCGTCATGGACGAGAACCGGCAGTTCAACCCCGCGCCCGACTATATGGCGCAACTGCGCTGGCTGGTCCGGCGCGACCGCAACCATCCCTCGATCATCCTCTGGTCGGTGTTCAACGAGGAACCGATGCAGGGGACGGAGGCCGGCGTCGAGATGGTCCGCCGCATGGCGCATGAGGTGAAGGCGCTGGACGACAGCCGCCCGGTCACCGCGGCGATGAACGGCGCGTTCTTCGAACCAAACAGCGTGTCCAGCGTCGTCGATGTGACCGGCTTCAACTATTACCAGAACGACTACGACCAGTTCCACCGCCTCTTTCCCGACCGGGCGATGACCAGTTCGGAGGATACCAGCGCGTACGAAACGCGCGGCGCCTTCCACAGCGATCCCAAGGCGCATGTCATCAGTTCCTATGATGACGAGGCGGCAAGCTGGGGCGACACGCATCGCAATACCTGGCGCAAGATCATGGAGCGTCGCTTCGTCGCGGGCGGCTTCGTCTGGACCGGCTTCGACTATCATGGCGAGCCGACCCCCTATGCCTGGCCGACCATCTCCAGCTTCTTCGGGGTCATGGACCTGTGCGGTTTTCCCAAGACCGCGACCGACATCCACGCCGCGCATTGGGTGGACGACCGCCCCGTCGTCGCGATCGCCCCGCACTGGACCTGGGGCGGCAAGGAAGGCCAGCCGATCCGCGTGTTCGTGACGAGCAACGCGGAAACGGTGGCCCTGCGCGTAAACGGCCGCGATCTCGAACCGCAACAGGTCGACCGGATCATGGGCAACGAATGGACCGTGCCCTACGCCCCCGGCCGGGTCGAGGCGATCGCGATGCGTGGCGGCCGCGTGGTGGCGACGGCGGCGCAGGAAACCGCCGGGCCGCCCGTCGCGCTCCGCTTGACGCCCGCGCGCAGCGTCATGGCCGGTGACGGCGAGGATGCGCAGGCGATCACCATCGATGCGGTCGATGCCAGGGGGCGCCACGTACCCACCGCCAACCTGCCGACGCGCTTTTCGGTCGAGGGTGCCGAGATCATCGGCATCGGCAATGGCGATCCCAACAGCCACGAACCCGAAAAGGGCAATGCCCGCTCGCTGTTCAACGGCCTTGCCCAGATCATCGTTCGCGCGGACAGGGGGGACGGCCGCGTGAGCCTTCGTGCCGAGGCGGAGGGCCTGTCGCCCGCGCGCCTGATCATCACGCGCCGCCCGGTGGCCGAGGTGGCGCAATGGCCGGAAAGCTTCGGCGGGCAGGCCTTGCGCGAATGGCGTCGCTCGCCCGCCTCCGCGACGAAGCCGGGTCCCGACGCCGCGCCGCCCGACGGCGACAACAACAGCTGGGCCTTTGCCCGCGCCGGGAATGGCGCCAAGCCCGATCCCGCCGGCAACTGGCGCGCCTGGCGCATCACCGTCACTCCGTGGAAGCGTATCGCGGCAGAGGGCGGCATGCTCCGCTTCCGCGAGATTACCGGCCGTGCCGAACTCTATGCCGATGGCCGCCGTCTCGCCACCAAGGATAGCACCACCGCCGGCCCGCTGGAGGCGCGCCTTCCGGCCGGCTCTGGCGCCCGCACGATCCTGCTGGTGGTGGAAGGTGCCGGCATCACCGGCCCGGTGACGCTGACGGTGGAGTGATCAGACTACGCCCTCTCCCCAGATGGGAGAGGGCTTGAAATCTCAACCCGCGACGAACCGGTCGGCATCGCCCAGCAGATGCACGACCCCGGTCGCCGGGCGCGCCACCGCCTTCACGCCGAGCTTCGCCAGCGCCGCGTCATCCACGGCCCCCGCAACCTCGACCCGCACGCGCCCGGCATGGACGCTGGCGACACCGACCTTGCCGCCCAGCGCGTGCACCAGCGCCGGGGTCAGTTGCACGGCCTTGCTGGTCTCCGCCTCAGCCACCGGAGCGACGGCCATGGCGCCACCTCCTCCCGCCAGCGCATCGCGTATCTCCGACGCCACCGTGTCGGCGATCGGGCCGACCACCACCTGGAGCGCGGTGGCGGACGGGCGGATGATCCCCCGCGCGCCCAGTGCCTTCAACGCCGCCTCGTCCACCACGTCCTGATCGTTCACCACCAGCCGCAGCCGGGTCGTGCACGCGCCCACGTCGCGCAGGTTCGCCGCGCCGCCCAGGGCCTGGGCGAACGCCGTGCCGCGCTCGCCGGCCGCGACCGGTGCGACCGCGGTCGCCGCGCCCTCGGCGATCGGCTCCCGGCCCGGTGTCTGCAAGCCGAAGCGCCGGATGGCGAAGCGGAAGATCGCATAATAAGCGAGGGCATAGGCGGCCCCCACCGGCAGCAACATCAATGGCTTGGTCGCCTTGCCGAAGTTCAGCGCATAGTCGAACAGCCCGGCGGAGAAACCGTACCCCAGCTTCACCCCCAGCGCGTTCATCACCGCCTCCGCCGTACCGGTCAGCACCGCATGCACCGCATAAAGCGCCGGCGCCAGGAACATGAACGAAAACTCGATCGGCTCGGTCACGCCAGTCAGGAACGAGGTGAGCGCAAGGCTGAGCAGCAACCCGCCCACCGCCTTGCGCCGTTCCGGCAACGCCTCGTGATACATCGCCAGACAGGCGGCGGGCAGGCCGAACATCATGACTGGGAAGAACCCGCTCATGAAGCCGCCCGCGGTGGGATCGCCCGCAAAGAAGCGCGTCAGGTCGCCGGTCTTGCCCTGGAACTCGCCCACCGAGAAATAGGCGACGTTGTTCAGGATGTGGTGCAGCCCGGTGACGAGCAGCAGCCGGTTGAGCAGCCCGAAGGCGAACAGCCCCGCGCCACCCGCCGCGACCACCCCCGCCGACAGGGCGTCCATGCCGGCGCTGATGCCGGCGTAGCTGACGCCTAGAATCAGCGCGAGGCCGAGGCCGGCGAAGCCGGAGGCGATGGGGACGAAGCGGCGTCCGCCGAAGAAGGCGAGGTAGTCGGGCAGCTTCAGGTTGGAGAAGCGGTTGTAGAAGCTGCCGCCGATCGCGCCGGCGATGATGCCGACGGGTACGTCGAACTTGGCGACGGTGGTCGCCTTCCACGCCTTCTCGACGGTGGCGCGCAAGCCCTCGGGCACGGTGGCCAGCACGTCGGGCGGCACCACGAACAGCGCCTGCGCGCCGGCGGTGGCGACGAGGTAGCAGACCAGGCCGCCCATCGTCGCCGCGCCGTTGCCGTCCCGGGCGAACCCGGTCGCCACGCCGATCGCGAACAGGAGGCCCAGATGCGCGAAGATGGCATCGCCCGCCGCGCTGACGAACGCGATGTCGAGCAGGTCGGGCTGACCGAGACGCAGCAGCAGCCCGGCGATGGGTAGCACCGCGATCGGCAGCATCAGCGCGCGGCCCAGTGGCTGCAACGCTCCCAGGATGGCCCTCATGCGCCCAACTCCCCTTCGAACTTGCGTGCGAGCGCGCGCACCTCGGCGGCGGTCGCGCAGGCCAGCGCCGCCTGTGCGTGCGCGCGGGCGGCCGCCATGTCGAGCGCTGCGACCAGCGCCTTGATCTCGGGCACGGCGGCGGGCGCGGCGGACAGCTCGGTCACGCCCAGCCCGACCAGGATCGGCACCGCCAGCGGATCGGAGGCCAGGCCGCCGCACACGCCGGTCCAGCGGCCATGCACGTCCGCGCCCTTCACCGTTTCGCCGATCAGGCGCAGCACGGCCGGGTGCAGCCCGTCGAGCGCGCCGGCGACGCTGGCATTGCCGCGGTCCATGGCCAGTGCATATTGCGTCAGGTCGTTGGTGCCGATCGACAGGAAATCCGCCTCGCGCGCCAGCAGGTCGGCGGTGACGGCGGCGGCGGGCGTTTCCACCATCACGCCCAGTTGGACGCGGGAGCCCGCCTCGATCCCCTCCAGCACCGCGCGGACCCGGCGCAGTTCGTCGACGCCCGCAATCATCGGCACCATGATCCGGCACTGCCCGACCGGTTCGACCGACAGGATCGCGCGGATCTGGTCCTCCAGGATTTCGGGATGGGCAAAGCCGACGCGGATGCCGCGCAGGCCCAGCGCCGGATTTTCCTCTGGCGGGATGGGAAGGTAGGGCGCAGGCTTGTCGCCACCGATGTCGAGCAGGCGCACGATCAGCGGCCGGCCGTCCAGCGCGGTCGCCACCGCCTGATAATCGGCAACCTGTTCGTCCAGGCTGGGCGCGGTGTCGCGTTCCAGGAACAGCAGTTCGGTGCGCAGCAGGCCGCAGCCCTCCGCGCCGTTCGCCACCGCGACCCGCGCATCGTCGGCGGAGCCGCAATTGGCGAACAGCTCGATCCGCGTGCCGTCGCGCGTCCGGCAATCCTCACCGGCCCGCGCCAGCGCATCGGCCCGGCGGCGCTGCGCCTCTGCGATCCGCGTCTCGGCAGATGCCAGCGTGTCGGCCGACGGCGCGACATGGATCAGCCCGCCGCTGGCATCCAGCACGACGCGCGTTCCCGCCGCCACATCGCGCAGACCCGCGCCGATCGCGACCAGCGCCGGCAGCCCGCGCGAGGCGGCCAGGATCGCGACGTGCGAGGTCGGCCCGCCACGCTCCACCGCGAGTCCCGCCAGCCGGTCGAGGTCCAGCCCCATCAATTGCGACGGCAACAGATCGTCGGCGACCAGGATCGTGCCCGGTGCCAGTTCGGCGCGCCTGTCCTCCACGCCCATCAGACGCGCGATCAACTGCCGCTCCAGGTCGCGCATGTCGTCCGCGCGCTCGGCCAGCCGCCGGTCGCCACCGGCGCGCAGGGCATCCGCCTGCGGCCGGATCGCGCCGCGCCAGGCATGGCCGGCGCTCTGCCCCTGCGCGATGCCGGCGAGAGTCGCCTCGATCAGCACAGGGTCGTCCAGCATCGCGGCATGCGCCTCGAAGATCGCACGGGCCGGCCCCGTCGCGCTTGCGCTGCGCGTCGCCAGTTCCTCGGCCAGCGCGCGGCGTGCCGCGTCGAAACAGGCTTCCTCGGCGGCGATGCCGGCACCCTCCACGGGCAGAGACAGGTCCTCCGCGCGCCACAAGGCGACGGTGCCGATCGCCAGGCCGGGCGCAGCGGTCACCCCCGCCAGCGCGCCTTCGGGAAGCGCGGACAGGACGGGCGCGGGCGGCGGCGGCGGTGGGGCAGGGGCGGGCGCGTCCTCATGGATGCCGCTCAGGATCAGTTCGGCGAGCGCGGCCACCGCATCCTCGGCATCCGGGCCGGTGGCGGTGATCGTCACCGTGTCGCCATGCCCGACCCCCAGCGCCAGCAGGCCGATCGGGCTGCGCGCGCTGGCGCCGGTGCCGTCCTTTTCCAGCGTCACCTCGGCGGCGAACCGCTTGGCGAGGTCGGCGATGCGCGCGGCGGGACGGGCATGGATGCCGTGGACCAGCGGCACCGCGATCACCCGGCTGGCGCTGGCGCCCCCTTGCGCGGCGGTCGTGGCGGCCACGTCGGCGCGCGACACCAGCGTCATCAGCGGATCGCCCACCGCGACCATGCCGGCATCCGCGCGGTGTTCGATCGCGAAGCGTTCGCCGTTGGTCACCACGATCGGCGTCACCACCGCGCGCGCCTCGCGCACCACCATGTCCAGATCGAACCGGATCAGCGCCGCCCCACACGCCACGCGGTCACCGGCTTTTACCACCGGTTCGAAGCCGCGCCCGGCCAGCGCCACCGTGTCCAGCCCAATATGGATCAGCAGTTCGGCCCCCTCGGGCGTCACCAGCGTGATCGCATGGCCGGTCGGCTGGACGGTCACCACCTTCGCGTCGCACGGCGCGACCAGCATGCCCGCCACCGGATCGATCGCGATCCCGTCGCCCAGCATCGCCTCGGCAAAGACCGCGTCGGGGACGTCCCGAATGGGGCCGGCCCAGCCCTCCAACGGCGCAAACAGGGGGATGGTGGCCATGATATCTCCGGGAAACGCGATAAGGGGTGGTCAGGCGACGGGTTCGTCCAGCGGCAGCGCCGCCGGGGCGGCGATCGGCTCGCCACCGATCCAGGTACCCGCCGGGGTCAGGTCCGCGGTCAGGCACACCCAGTCGGCATGCTGGCCGGGGGCGATCTGCCCCCGCTCGGCGGTCAGGCCGAGGAACGCCGCCGGGCTGGTCGCCGCCATGGCGGCCGCCTGTTCGGGCGACAGGCCGAGACGCGTCACCGCGCCGCGCACCGCGCCCGCCATGTCCAGGTCGGAGCCGGCCAGCGTGCCGTCGGCACCGACGCAGCGCCCGTCCTCGACATGGATCGGCTTGCCCTGCAGCACGAAGTCCTTGGAAGCGGCGCCCACGCAGGGCATCGCGTCCGACACCAGCATGAACCGGTCGAGCGGCCGGGCGCGCAGCGCGATGCGCAGCGCCGCGTCATCGACATGGAAGCCGTCGACGATGATCCCGCAATAGACCTGCTGGTCGTCCAGCGCGGCGCCGACCACGCCCGGCGCACGGTGGACGAGCGGCGACATCGCATTGAACAGGTGCGTCACGCCGGTCACCCCGGCATCGAACGCGGCGCGCGTGGTGGCATAGTCGGCATCGGTATGGCCGATGCAGACCAGCACGCCCGCCGCCACCAGCGCCTCGATCTGCGCGGGCGACACCCGTTCCGGGGCCAGCGTCACCATGACGCGGCCGGTGCGGCGCTGCGTCAGGATCGCCATCAACTCGTCGTCCAGCGGCTGGAAACGGCTGGGATCGTGGATGCCCTTGCGGCTCAGCGCCAGCACCGGCCCCTCGACATGGGTGCCCAGCACGCCGGGAACGCCGGCGGCGATCGCCGCATCGGTGGCGTCCAGCGCGCGCGCCACCACCGCTGGCCGGTCGCTGATCAGCGTCGTCATCAGGCCGGTGGTGCCATAGGGTGCGTGCGCGGCGGCGATGGCGGCGATGCCCTCCACCGTGGGTTCGTCGTTGAACAGCACGCCGCCGCCGCCATTCACCTGCGTGTCGATGAAGCCCGGCATCAGCCAGCCGCCCCGAAGGTCGGTCGCGTCCTCGCCGTCGCCGACATCGCCGGTGACCGCGACGATCACGCCGCCTTCGACGTCGATCGTCGCCCGGGTCAACACGCCGCTGGCCGTGACGATATGGCCGTTGGTGAAGCGATGCAGCGTCATAGCGTGCGGGTGACCTTGCTCAAATGGCGCGGGGCATCGGGGTTGAGCCCGCGGGCCACCGACAATGCGTTGGCCATGCGATAGAAACTCTGGATCATTAGTATGGGTTCGATGGCCGGATGGTCGGCCAGCGCGGGCAGCGTGCCGCCGCCCTTGGCATCGGCGAGCAGCACGCGGGCGCTGCGCGTCGTGAACTCCGCCGCCGCCTCGCGCACGCCGTCGCCCGCGCTGTCGGATGTGGCAAAGGCAATCAGCGGGAACCCGGCATCGACGATCTCCATCGGCCCGTGGCGCACCTCGGCCGCACTGAACCCTTCGGCATGCAGCGCACAGGTTTCCTTGAGCTTCAGCGCCGCTTCCTGCGCGATCGCCAGGCCGAAGCCGCGGCCGATGACGAACAGGTTGGTGGCATCGACCAGGGCCTCGCGGCCAGCACTCCAGTCGCAGCTCCAGGCCTGGGCCAGCCGATCGGGCAATGTCCGGACGGCGGCCTTCAGCGTATCGTCCCCGGCCCATTCCGCCGCCAGTAGCGCCAGCGCGGCGAGCGCGGTGATGTACGACTTGGTCGCCGCGACCGATTTTTCGGGGCCGGCCATCAACGGCACCAGCGTGTCCGCCGCCTCCGCCAGTGGCGAGGTCGTGTCGTTGACCAGCGCCACGACATGCGCGCCCGCGGCCTTTTGCGCCGCGACGCTGGCCAGCAGGTCGGGGCTGCGCCCGCTTTGCGAGATCGCGATGCACAGCATCGCCGGGCTGGTGACGCTGGCTTCGTACACCGACGCGACCGACGGCGCGGCGGAGGCGACCGGCACGCCGACCAGCGTTTCGATCAGATATTTGCCATAGGTCGCGGCATGGTCGGACGAGCCGCGCGCGCACGTCACCACCACGGCGGGCGGTGCTGCGCGCAGCCGGGCGCCGAGCGCGGCCAGCGTGTCGCCATTGGCGGCGATCAGGCGACGTACCGCCGCGCTCGCCTCGGCCGCCTCGGCGTGCATCAGCGTGTCCGTTTCGCTGCGGGTTGCGATCTGCGGATCATCCGTCATGGCAGGCGCGCTGGCTCCTTGTCGGCCAAGAATGGGGTGCGCGGGCGACCGGCAGGCGCTTGGCGACAAGCCTCGGGCCGAACGACGCGCAGGCGGTCACCGCCGTGGCAAACCGCTCGTTGGGAAGCGTAAGTCATATATTGGTATTATTCAAGCGGACTTCACCATCTGCGCCAGGGTGGCGACGATGCCCGCGTCGGTTTCCATGCGCTGTGCGGCGGCAAAGCCGAACCGCACCAGCGTATCGTCGCCTTGCGCCACGGCGCGCCGGCACGAGGCGTGGAGTTCGCGCACCCCGGTCGCGAGGATCGCGGGCGCAGTGGCGGGGGACACGCCGCTGCCCGCCAGGATGCCGATCCGCCCGGCCGATCGTTCGACCAGCGCGGCCAGAGCCGCTGCGCCGTCCACCGCCTTCACCGCCCCGCCCGAGGTCAGCACCCGGTCGAAGCCGAGTGCGATGGCATCGTCCAAGGCCGCGGCCATGTCCGGCACCAGATCGAACGCCCGGTGCAGCGTCAGCGACAGCGCGCTTCCGCGCGCCGCCCCCAGTTCGCGGGCCAGCGCCACCCAGGCGGCCAGCGTATCGGTGTCCAGCGTGCCGTCCGCCCGGCTCGCGCCGATCACCACGCCCGCCAGCCCGGCCTCCGCTGCACCGCGCATGTCGTCGGCGACCAGCGCCCGGTCCGCCGCGTCGTAGACGAACCCGCCCTCACGCGGGCGGCACAGCAGATGGACGGGCAGGGGGGCCGCCGCCGCCGCGCGGATCAGCGAGGCCGGCGGCGTCAGGCCGCCGACGCCCAGCGCGCTGCACAGCTCGATCCGGTCGGCGCCGCCCGATGCCGCCGCGGCGATCCCGGCGGCATCCTCGACACAGACCTCCAGCCGGTACGTCATGCCTTGAACAACGACGGCGCCTTCAGCACCTTCGTCCGCCCGGCGGTGTCGGTCACCGCATAGGTGAAGCCGGGCAGCAGGCAGAAGGCGCCGATCCGCCCCCTGGTATCCATCGCCAGGAAGCCGACCTGCACGCCCTTGATCGCATCACCACGCAGGGCCGCGATGTGGCGCACCACTTCCTCGCACGCCGCCTGTGGCGCGAGGCCGGCGCGCATCGAGGCAACGACGCGGGCGGTGCCCGATACGCGGGTCACTTCCTCGCCCAGCCCGGTGGAGGTGGCGCCGCCCACGCCGCGTTCGACATAGAGGCCGGCGCCGACCTGCGGCGAATCGCCGACCCGGCCGCGCATCTTGAACGCCATGCCCGATGTGGTGCACGCGCCCGCCATCCGGCCGCTGGTGTCGCGCGCCAGCAGGCCGATCGTGTCATGGTCCAGCGCGCCGCCGGGCGTGCGATGGGGCGCCGCGGCGCCATAGGTGCCGACCTCGCTGTTGGCGACCGGGCGATACCGGGCGGTGGTCAGCCATTTGCGCCATTCCGCCTCGGCCTCCGGCGTCAGCAGGTTCTGGCGCGGAAAGCCCTGGTCGCGCGCAAAGCGCGTCGCGCCTTCGCCGACCAGCATGGTGTGGGGCGTCTTCTCCATCACCGCGCGCGCCACGGAGATCGCGTGCATCGTCTCCTCCAGCGCCGCCACCGCACCGACGCCGCCGGCATCGTCCATGATGACCGCGTCCAGCGTCACATGCCCGTCGCGATCGGGATAGCCGCCATAGCCGACCGAATGGTTGCTCGGGTCCGCCTCCGGCACCTTGCCGCCGGCCTCCACCGCATCGATCAGCGTGCCGCCCGCCTTTATCGCGGCAAAGGCGGCATCGTTGGCGGCGGCGCCGAAATCCCAGGTCGACACGATCAGCGCCGAACCGGCGGCGTCCCTGCCCGCCGCCCGCGCGCCGCCCGCCATCGCCGCGGCGGCGCCCATCCCGCCCAATACCGATGCTTGAAGTACCGATCGCCGCGTCGTCATCGTCATCCCCCTTGGCCCGGATCGTCCACTGCGCCTTGTCCCGAACAATGCATGCCTTGTCCCTGGCTGCAACATTTAAACTGCATTGGTCTACCCAAAGGTATCAATGAGGTATTGACTGATAAGAGAATCTCTCGAAAACATGGCTCTTAACCCACGGAATTGAATCAACAAAATGTGGGGCAAGGGGTTCGAGATGGTTCTGAAGCAGTCTGTATCGATCATGGCGCTGGCGGGGTCGCTGGTCCTATCCGCCGTGCCGGCGCTGGCGCAGCAAGCGTCCAATACCGATCCGGCGACCACCGATGCGGTCGAGCAGTCGGCCGAGACGCGCGCTGCCGCGATCGGCGGACAGCAGGCCGCGGCACCGCAGGAGGATGGCGAGGGCCAGACCCTGGTCGTCACCGGCACGCGCATCCAGCGGCCCAACGTCGCGTCCGCCGCGCCGATCACCTCGGTCACCACGCAGGACATCAAGGCACAGGCGCCGCTGAACGTCGAGGAAGTGCTGAACCGCCTGCCGCAGGTCGCACCGGACAGCCAGCAGAACTATCAGGATTCGGACGGCCGCCAGCGTATCAAGCTGCGCAGCCTGGGTTTTGAGCGCACGCTGGTGCTCATCGACGGCAAGCGTCTGGGCACGCAGAACGGCCAGGACACCGGCATCATCCCGCCGTCGCTGCTGGAGCGGATCGACGTGCTGTCGGGCGGCGCTTCGTCGGTCTACGGCTCGGACGCGGTCGCCGGCGTCGTCAACTTCATCCTGCGCCCCAGCTTCGAGGGCGTCCGGCTGGATGCGAACTACAGCTTCTACAACCACAACAACCGCGACACGCTGGTTTCGCCGATCGCACGCAACAATTCCTTCACCTCGCCGCGCGGGCTGACCAACGATGGCGGCCGGTCCGACATCACGCTGACCGCCGGCAAGAAGCTGTTCGGCGACGCGCTCAGCCTGATGGGCTTCGTCAACTATCGCCAGGCCGACGTGGTCGACTATTCGGCGCGCTCCAGCTCGCCCTGCCAGCTGGTCGAAAACGGCAAGGACGGTCCGCTGTCCTGCACCCTGTCCACCTATTCGCCCAGCGGCTACATCCAGCCCGCCGGCACCGTGAACAACGGCGCGCAGTTGGTGAACAACCCCAACGGCACGCGCACCTTCGTGCCCTATGGCGCAGGGCCGGGCAACGCCGCCAACCCGTATGACGGCTATTCCTACCAGCGCCAGCTCGAGCGCTGGAACGCCGGCGGCTTTGCCACGCTGCAACTGGGTTCGGATACCGAACTGTACGGCTCGGCGATCTGGTTCCGGGACAAGTCCTACAACCGCTATCCCAACCGCATCCTCAGCTACACCGCCTATGGCACCACGCCGTATCAGGTGAATTGCGACAACCCGTTCCTGTCGGGCGCGCAGGCGACGACGCTGTGCGGCGCGCAGGCAGGCTCGGCGACCGCGACCGCGCCGCTCGACGTGCGCTATCGCTTCAACGACCTGCCCTATGTGCTCGACGAATATGTCAACAAGGGCATCCGCGCGACCGCTGGCATCCGCGGCAAGGTGGGCGATGCGTGGACCTATGACGTCGGCGGCGTCTATGCCCGCAACCAGCAGACGATCACTGCGGGCGACATCCCCGATTACACCCGCGTCAACCGTGCGCTCGACGTGGTCAGCGTCAATGGCACGCCCACCTGCCGCTCGGTGGTGAACGGCACCGATCCGTCGTGCGTACCGCTCGACGCGTTCCGCGCCGGCGTGCCCGGTGCCGCGGTGATGAACTACCTGCTGACCGGCGACCTCCAGTCGCAGGGCAGCGTCGGCGAGCTGTGGGACGTCGTCACCAGCGTGACCGGCGATCTCGGCAAGTACGGCGTCACCTCGCCTTTCGCGGAGGACGGCCTGGCCATCGCGCTCGGCGCCGAATATCGCAAGGACAGCTTCCGCGGCTATGCCAACGATCTGTACCGCCAGTTGAACGGCGGCGAGGACTTCTCGACCTCGCAGGACGTGTGGGAATCGAACATCGAGGTGCAGGCGCCGCTCGTGCAGCGCAAGCCGTTCGCCCATCTGCTGCAGGTCAATGGCGGCTTCCGCGTTTCGAAGTACAGCTCCAACCCGCAGACCTTCAACACCTGGAAGGCCGAGGCGCTGTGGGCGCCGGTGTCGGACCTGACCTTCCGCGCCTCGTTCAACAAGGCGCAGCGCGCGCCGACCGTGATCGAGATCCGCCAGGCGCAGAACATCAGCTACGGCACGCAAGGGGGGTCGCAGAACGACTTCTGCGCGCCCACCCGCACCACCGATCCGGCCACGGGCCAGGTCGTGTACGGCACGCCCATCGCCTCGCGCGAAGTGTGCCGCGCCACCGGCCTGTCGGACGCCCTGTACGGCAGCACCTCGCTCATCTGCCCGAACGACCAGTGCACCACCCGCTCGGGCGGCTTCGTCGCCGACCCCGAAACCGCCTACACCCAGACCTATGGCCTCGTCGTGAAGCCCAGCTTCATCCGCGGCCTGATCTTCTCGGTCGATCGCTACCGCATCAAGATCAACGACTCGCTGGGCTATAACGACTACAGCTACTACACCGACGGCTGCCTGCGCTCGGGCGGCGACCCGTTCTTCTGCTCGGGCATCGTCCGCAACGCCGCCGGCAACCTCTTCTCGCCGGGCGCCACCAACCCGACCAGCGGCTTCATCCGTCAGGGCACCACCAACTATTACCAGTCCATCGCCCGCGGCTGGGACTTCCAGAGCCAATACACGCTGAACGCGGGCGGCGCCGGCCGCTTCGACTTCAACTTCAACGGCTCGCTGACCACCTTCGCCGGTGGCCAGGACTCGCCGATCCAGCCGCAGCGCAACTGCGTGGGCTATTATGGTAATGGTTGCGGCCAGTTGCTGCCCAAGTGGTCGCATAATTTCCGCACCACCTGGAGCACGCCGGACAACGTCTTCAACGCCTCGTTCAACTGGCGCTATGTCGGCTCGCTGACCAGCGCCAACAATTCGGGCGACGAAGCGATCGGCGGCACGCCGGAGCGGGCACGCGCCACCTTCTACCGCATCGATCCGCAGAGCTATTTCGATCTGGCGCTGACCTTCAACATCGCCCGCCAGTTCGCATTCCGGATCATCGCGAACAACCTGTTCGACAAGGTGCCGCCGATCCTGCCGAACTCGTACGACATCGCGCTGGCACGCAACAACACTATCCCCGCGCGCTACGACTCGCTGGGCCGCCAGATCGCGATCGGCACCACGATCAACTTCTGATTCCTTCCAAAAAGCTCCCCCCCTCGACCTGCCGGCACCCCTCGCCGGCAGGTCTTTTTTTTGACGCGAAACGAGCACCCCTCTGCAAAGCATTGAAAAGGCGTTTGCGCGTTAACCTGCTCTTGATGGGCTTTGATCCACATCAGCCACCGGGAACCAGAACCACCCCAGGGGGCGATACGACGTGAATTCTCTGCCAATATCCAAGAAGATCGGCGGAGCCTTTGCGCTCGTCGTGTTGGGCGTGCTTGTCATGATGGCGGTGCTGTGGGGCGCCTTCGCCAGGATCGAGTCGACCAGCCACCGCAGCGTTCTGGCACAGGACATCTTTACCGAGGCGCTGGCGATGGAGATCGCCATCCTGCGCCAGAACAGCCAGGTGCGCGGCTTTCTTATCACGCGTGACGAGAATTATCTGAAGCAATATCGCGAAGCGCGCGAGGATGGCATCGCGTCCGCCGACAAGTTGCAGGCGATGCTGAAGCAGCAACCCGAACAGGCGCGTCAGGTGGCCAGTTCGGCCGCCAAGATCGCCGACTGGCGCCAGCAGATCGGCGAGCCGCTGATCGCACAGGCGCGTACCGATCCTGCCGCCGCACAGGAGGTGCTGCGTGCGTCCAGCAAGACCGTGACGATGCTCCCCGTCCTGGCGCCACTCCGCGCGCTGCGTGCCGATCAGGCCGAGCATATGGTCGCGGCGCGTGACATGCGCGATGCCGCGATCAGCACCGGGCGCTGGGCGCTGGTTCTGGGCGGCCTTGCCCTGCTGGCGGCGGCGATCACCCTGTCGGTCCTGCTTGCCCGCTCGCTGGCGCGACCGATCGTGCGGCTGACCGGCGTCATGGATACGCTGGCGCGCGGCAATCACGGTGTTACCGTCGCCGACGAGGCACGCGGGGACGAAATCGGCGTGATGTCGCGCTCGGTGGTGGTGTTCCGCGATGCCGCGGTCGCCAAGGCGCGCGCCGATGCCGAGCAGCAGATGGTGGTCGATCAGGTCGGCGCCGCGCTGGCGCAACTCGCCGAATCCGATCTGCGTGCCCGGCTTCAGGACTTTCCGGCCTCCTATGCCTCGCTGGAACGCGACTTCAACACCGCCGTCTCGCGCCTGTCCGCGGCCCTGGCGGGTGTGCGCGGCAACACCAGCGGCATCGCCGCCAGCACCGCCGAAATGCATGCCGCCACCGACGACCTCGCGCGCCGCGCCGAACAACAGGCGGCCAGCCTGGAGGAAAGCTCGGCCGCGATCAACGAGATCGCCGGTGCCGTTCGCCAGACCGCCGATCAGGCGCGCGCCGCCGAGACGATCGTGCACAAGGCGAGCCGCGACGTGAACACCAGCGAGGAGATCGTGCGCCGCACCGTCGCCGCGATCGGTGACATCGAACGCTCGTCCAACGAAATCGCCGAGATCATCGCGCTGATCGACGGATTGTCCTTCCAGACCAACCTCCTCGCGCTCAACGCCGGGGTCGAGGCGGCACGCGCCGGCGAGGCGGGCAAGGGCTTCGCTGTTGTCGCGTCCGAGGTTCGCGCGCTGGCCGAACGTTCGGCAGAAGCGGCGCGCGACATCAACGCGCGCATCACCGCCACCGTGCAGCGCGTGCGCAGCGGCGTCGACCTGGCGCAGCAGACGGACCAGTCGCTGCGTGCGATCACCACTGGCATCAACGAGATCGCGACCTTCGTCACCGCCATTGCGGGCAGCGCGGGGGAGCAGGCGGCCAGCATCCAGCAGGTGAACCTGGCGATCGGCGAGATGGACACCGCGACGCAGGCGAATGCGGCCATGGTCGAGGAGGTGACCGCCGCCGTCCGCGCCCTGACCGACGAGACCGGCATGCTCGAACAACAGGTCCACCGCTTCCGCGTCGACGACCAGGACGCCCCGGCACCCGCCGCCCCGCGTGCCCCCGCGCCGGTCGCGAAGATGCCGTCACCGCGCACCGCGCGCCCGGCCCGCGTACAGGGCAACGCCGCCCTGAAGCTCGACGACGACGACTGGAGCGCGTTTTAGGATGGGGATGGCGAGGGTGGCCCATCCGCCACCCTCGTAACGCAGGTGATCGCTTCCTATCTTCCGGCTCTGGCCTCCCGAGCGGAACGGAAGTAGAACTCGCCTCATGTCCCTGACCAAGATTTCGGTGCGCGGCGCGCGCGAGCATAACCTCAAGGATGTCGATATCGACATCCCCCGCGACACGCTGACGGTCATCACCGGCCTGTCGGGCTCGGGCAAGTCCTCTCTCGCCTTCGACACCATCTATGCCGAGGGGCAGCGCCGCTATGTCGAGTCGCTGTCGGCCTATGCGCGCCAGTTCCTGGAGCTGATGCAGAAGCCCGACGTCGATCATATCGAGGGCCTGTCGCCCGCCATCTCGATCGAGCAGAAGACGACCAGCCGCAATCCGCGCTCGACGGTGGCGACCGTCACCGAGATCTACGATTACATGCGCCTGCTCTGGGCGCGCGTCGGCATTCCCTATTCGCCCGCCACCGGCGAGCCGATCGCCGCGCAGCAGGTCAGCCAGATGGTCGACCGGGTGATGGCCCTGCCGGAGGGGACGCGCCTCTACCTCCTCGCCCCCGTCGTGCGCGGCCGCAAGGGCGAGTATCGCAAGGAGCTGGCCGAGTGGCAGAAGGCGGGCTTCACCCGCGTGCGCATCGACGGCGAGCTGTACGACATCGAGGAAGCCCCCGCGCTCGACAAGAAGTTCAAGCACGACATCGAGGTGGTGGTCGACCGCCTCGTCGTGCGCGGCGACCTTGCCACGCGCCTCGCCGACAGTTTCGAGACCGCGCTGAAGCTGGCCGACGGCCTCGCCTATGTCGACCCGGCCGATCCGGTCGAGCCGACCACGCCCAAGTCGGCGGTCCTCGGCGACCACGCGCCGCCGGGCCGCATCGTCTTTTCCGAACGCTTTGCGTGCCCCGTCTCGGGCTTCACCATTTCTGAGATCGAGCCGCGCCTCTTCTCGTTCAACGCGCCGCAGGGCGCGTGCCCGGCCTGCGATGGCCTTGGCGAGACGCTGCTCTTCGACGAGGATCTCGTCGTTCCCAACCACGACCTGTCGATCAAGAAGGGCGCGGTCGTGCCCTGGGCCAAGTCCAATCCGCCCAGCCCCTATTACATGCAGGTGCTGGGCAGCCTCGCGCGCGAATTCGGCTTCGCGCTCGACATCGCCTGGAAGGATCTCGACCCCAAGGTCCAGTCGATCATCCTGCACGGCACCAAGGGCAAGGCGGTCACGCTGACCTTCGTCGACGGCAAGAAGTCGTATGACGTGAAGAAGCCGTTCGAGGGCGTGATCGGCAACCTCAACCGCCGCATGCTCCAGACCGAGAGCGCCTGGATGCGCGAGGAACTGTCCAAATACCAGTCCTCCAAGCCCTGCGACACCTGCCACGGCGCCCGCCTCAAGCCAGAGGCGCTGGCGGTGAAGATCGCCGGCCGGGACATCGCGCACGGCACCCGCCTGTCGGTGGTCGACGCGCTCGCCTTCTTCACCGACATGCCGAACCACCTGTCGGACCAGCAGCGCGCGATCGCCGAACGCATCCTGAAGGAGATCGTCGAGCGGCTCGGCTTCCTCAACAATGTCGGCCTCGATTACCTGAACCTCGACCGTACCTCGGGCACGCTGTCGGGCGGTGAGAGCCAGCGCATCCGCCTTGCCTCGCAGATCGGCTCCGGGCTGTCCGGCGTCCTCTACGTGCTCGACGAGCCCTCGATCGGCCTGCACCAGCGTGACAACGACATGCTGCTCGCCACGCTCCGCCGCCTGCGCGACCTCGGCAACACCGTGCTGGTCGTCGAGCATGACGAGGATGCGATCCGCACCGCCGATTACGTCATCGACATGGGGCCGGGCGCCGGCGTCCATGGCGGGGAGATCGTCGCGCACGGCACGTTGAAGCAGTTGCTCAAGTCGAAAACCTCGATCACCGCCGACTACCTCAACGGTACGCGCGAGGTCGTCGTGCCGCCCAAGCGGCGCAAGGGCTCGGGCAAGCAGCTGACCGTGCACAATGCCACCGCCAACAACCTGACCGGCGTCACCGCGTCGATCCCGCTCGGCACCTTTACCTGCATCACCGGCGTGTCGGGTTCGGGCAAGTCGAGCTTCACCATCGACACGCTCTATGCCGCCGCCGCACGCCAGTTGAACGGCGCGCGCATCCTGCAGGGCAAGCACGACAAGATCACCGGGCTCCAGCATCTCGACAAGGTCATCGACATCGACCAGTCGCCGATCGGCCGCACCCCGCGATCGAACCCGGCGACCTATACCGGCGCCTTTACCCAGATCCGCGACTGGTTCGCGGGGCTCCCGGAATCACAGGCGCGCGGTTACAAGCCCGGTCGCTTCTCCTTCAACGTGAAGGGCGGGCGGTGCGAGGCGTGCCAGGGCGACGGCGTGCTGAAGATCGAGATGCACTTCCTCCCCGACGTCTATGTCACCTGCGACGTGTGCCACGGCGCGCGCTACAATCGCGAGACGCTGGAGGTGAAGTTCAAGGGCAAGTCGATTGCCGACGTGCTCGACATGAACGTCGAGGATGCCGCCGCCTTCTTCGTCAACGTGCCGCCGATCCGCGACAAGATGGCGATGCTGGTCGAGGTGGGCCTGGGCTATGTCAAGGTCGGCCAGCAGGCGACGACGTTGTCGGGCGGCGAGGCGCAGCGCGTGAAGCTCGCCAAGGAACTCGCCCGCCGCGCCACCGGCAACACGCTCTACATCCTCGACGAGCCCACCACCGGCCTGCATTTCGAGGATGTCCGCAAGCTCCTGGAGGTCCTCCACGCGCTGGTCGAACAGGGCAACACCGTGGTGGTGATCGAACATAATCTGGATGTGATCAAAACCGCCGACTGGATCGTCGACCTGGGACCGGAAGGCGGCGTCAAGGGCGGCGAGATCGTCGCCGCCGGCACCCCCGAAACCGTCGCTGCGGAGCCCCGCAGCTACACCGGCAAATACCTGAAGCCACTGCTCGACAAGGGCACGCACGCCCAAGCCGCCGAGTAACCCTCAATCCCTCTCCCCATGGGGGGAGAGGGCAAATGCGCCTCCGAAACCGTCGCTGCGGAGCCCCGCAGCTACACCGGCAAATACCTGAAGCCACTGCTGACAAGGGCACGTACGCCCAAGCCGCCAGTAACCCTCAATCCCTCTCCCCTTCGGGGAGAGGGAGGGGACCCGCGGCTTTAGCCGTGGGGAGGGTGAGGGGTTGCCACGAAGCGCAGCACTGCTGGTCGGCCCCTCACCCTCCCACCGCTTGCGCGGCGGGCCCCTCCAGCATCCGGTCGCCCATGCCCCCGGCATGGGCTGAACAGCGCGGGGCGCTGTTCACCTGATGCTCCCCGCGGGGCAGAGGGCAAGTGCGCCTCGACCCATCTTCCCCCCACGACGACCCGTGCCGGCCGCCAGCCAATCCCGCCACGTCGATGCATCAAACCCCTCCCACCCGCGTTCTTCCACCCGCAAGCCATCACCGTGGAGGAAGAATTGAGCATCTTCGGCAAGATCAAGACCGCCATTTTCGGCGAACACGGCCCCCTTGGCGGCCAGTTCAGCGGGCGCAAGACCACCCCGCCGCAGACCACGGCCGCGGAGTCGCATCCCGCCAGCCCGCCGCCGCCGCCCCAGGCACCGTCGAGCCCCGCCGCCTCCGCCACACCCGCCGCCGCCGCTCCCGCGCAGGCGGTCGATGTCGAACAGGTGCTGACCGGCATCGCCCAGTCGAAGGGCAATCCGAACCTCAACTGGCGGACGTCGATCGTCGACCTGATGAAGCTGCTCGATCTCGATTCCAGCCTCGACAACCGCAAGGAACTGGCCACCGAACTCGGCTATAGCGGTGCCAAGGACGGCTCGGCCGAAATGAACATCTGGCTGCACAAGGCCGTGATGCGCGAGCTGGAAAAGTCGGGTGGCCGTGTGCCGGCCAGCCTGAAGGACTGATCGCCGCCGGGCGCCTCGCCCGAAAGGGGCGGGGCACCACCGGAACTTCATCCCCCGACGGCCCGTTCGTGGGGCGTTACGGAAGGAAAAATCCATGCCACACAAAACCTTGGGTCGCTCGGCCGGCCTTGGTCTCGGCGGCTTTGCGGTGGCGGCCATCGCCTGGGTCGTCGGCACCCGCTTCGTGCCCGAACTGCCCCCCATCCAGCCCGCTGCCAAGCGCGACACCGACACGGCGAGCAACCCGGCCGGCGGCACTGCCGCACCGCTCGGCGGTGACCGCGATCCGCGCACCGCGCTCGATGCCAATCTGCCCAGCGGCCAGGCCGAGGCGGAAAAGCATTTCCATAACCAGACGCCCAATCCGGCCGCCGAACACGTCCCCACCGACCTGATGGGCGACCGCCACCCCGGCAACACCGATCGCGCGGTCGCGGCCTTCCGCCCCGATCCCACCGCGACCCCGACGGAGCAGGAAAAGGAGGCGTTGCGCCCCGCCACCGGTCCGGCCCCGACGCTGGTCGCCGATCGCGGCAGCGGCTTTTCGGAAGGCGCCGGCGCCGCCTGACGGCCGGGCAGGGGTCGCGACACCGCGGCCCCGCCAAGGAGAGGATGTTCCCATGAACTACAAGACGATCAGCTTCGGCCTCGGCCTGTTCTCCGTGGCACTCGGCCTGGCCGAAACGCTGGCACCAAAGCGCATCACCAGCGCGCTGGACAGCGAAGGCCATGAAACACTGGTGCGCAATTTCGGCCTGCGCGAGCTGGCTACGGGTGCCGCACTGCTCACCGCCCCGGCGGCCGCGACCAATGTTTGGGGCCGTGTCGCCGGCGACGCGCTAGACATCGGCGCGCTCGGTCTTGCTGCGCGTTCAAACCCGCGCAACGGCGCCGTCTGGGGCGCCCTCGGCCTTGTTCTCGGCATCACGCTGGTCGACCTGCTCACCGCCCGCGGGCTGGATGCGCAGACCGGCAAGACCTCCCCCCGCCGCGAACACGCGACCGCCTGAGGCGGAATGCGACGGGAATGGAATTCGATCGTCTTCGGTCATCCTTACCCGTCCGCGGCTGCACCGCTCCAGCATCGGGTCGGTCATGCCCCCGGCATGACCTGAACAGTGCGGGGCACCGTTCACCCGATGCTCCCGGCGGGAGAGGGAAAAGACGCTGCAGGCGGCAAAGGGCGAGGACGACCATGTCTGATCGAATCCGACCCTAACCTCCCGTTCGTCTCGAGTAATAGTCGAGTAGCGGCAAAGCCGCGTGTCGAGACGATGTATCGAGAGACATGTCGCTACGTGCGGCGCAAACTCGACACGCTCCGTCTGCGCTATCCGACACGAACGGGCCGGCCGCCGCCCTGCTGCAACGCCAGGCGTCCTGCCTGTAGCTAGAGCGGTTTCCGACCGATCTGCGTCATCGTGATTGCATCAGGAAGGCTGCTGGCTAGGAGCGGCGCGAAGCAGGGGCTGGTCTGCCCCTGCGAGCGTCGCGACGACGTCCAGCGGCCTTCCTGATGCACCCCCTTCGGGGCGGGCCAATTTTTGGCCCAGAGCCACGTCGCTCGTCGGTCACGATGCCCCGGCATCGCTCCGCTCCTCGCTTCTTGCCCTGAACCAAAATCGGCTCCGTCACGATGGCGCAGATCGGTCGGAAACCGCTCTAGCGTCGGATATGGGACACTTTCATGCGCTATAGCATCAGGCCTTCAACCTGATCCGTTCGTGCTGAGCGAAGTCGAAGCACAGTCACGTGGGCACAGCCTTCAACGTCGCTCAAGGCCAAGCGGATGTCGGATCAGGTTCCGAGCATGATGCTTCAAGGTGCCGGGATGCCGCCCCTCACGTCAGCGAGGATTTGCGCGGCACCGTCTCGTCCGCCTGCGGCTGTCCGCGGTCCAGCGTGTCGCTTGGCCGCCGTGCGTCACCGTCCTGCTGATGCTCGGTCGACAGGTTGGGCCGCTCCGTCTCGGTCGTCGGCTTGATCGCGTCATCGTCCATGATCGGGCTCCTTCTGGGCCTTCAACCGCCAAGCTGAACGAAGTCTCCACGACTGGCACAGCCTGCGACACTTTTGCGGGAAAGTCGGGACAGGTCTGCGACGAACGGCGCCCATATGGTCATCAGGCCAAGATCACATGGCCGCGTAACCAAGGAGTAGACCCATGAAAGCCATCATCGCCGCCACCCTCGGGTTCGCCGCGCTGCTCCCCGCCGCCGCACAGGCCCAGCGTTGGGAGCCGATCAACGCCCGCCAGGCCAATCTGGAGCGGCGCATCGATCAGGGCATTCGCGCTGGCACGCTGAACCGTCGCGAGGCGGATCGCCTGCGCGTCCAGTTCCGCGATCTCGATCGGCTGGAACAGCGGTATCGCCGCAGCGGCGGTGGTCTGACCCGCGCCGAGCGGACCGATCTCAATCGTCGCTACGACGTGCTGTCGCAGCGGGTCCGCTTCCAGAAGCAGGATCGCCAGCAGCGCCGCTGGTAAAGCGCGGCAGCGGCTGGCCGACATCCCGCCACCGGTCCAGGATTTGCCCGGAGGCGGGCAATCGGTCACCGGCCGGCGGCGGGGCAGGAGCCGCCGCACCGCGTGGCCCGGCGGGTGCCTCCGCTGTCGCGACGGGGGTCGCACCGGGCAGCGGCGGTATCTCGACCGGCACCGCCGGGGCGACATCCGCCCCGCCCGGTGCCGCCCCGCCCGGCGCCGCCCCGCCCGGCATCGGCTCCCCGCCTGCGTAGCGCTGCGTAAAGGCAGCCGCCGTGCCCCAATATCCCTTCCACCGGTGGAAGAAATGCGCGCCCACCACATCCGTCATCACCAGTGACCGTGCCCAGGACGGGCTGACCGCATAGGTGTGGTAATGGGTGGCGAGGCCAACGCCGGCGAACACGCCGCCGGCCAGCGCCCCCGCCGCGGCCCGCGCCGCACGCGCCCAGCCGCTCGCCGACGGTGCCCTGCCCAGCGCCCCGTCGCAGGCGAAGCTGAACTGGCACCCCGCCTGCGCCGATCCCTGATAGACCACGCCGCACACGCTGGCCGGAAAGGCCGGATGCCGCACGCGGTTCAGCACCACCTGCGCCACCGCGCGCTCTCCGGCGTCGCTCTCGCCGCCCGCTTCGTAATAGATCGCCGCGGTCAGGCATTGCAGCGCGCGGGCGCGGTCGACGGCGCTCGCCGCCCCCCAGCGAAATGGCGGGGCGGGCGTCACGCCGGCATCGCCACGGTCGATCACGCCGGCGGGCAGGGGCGGCAGGTCGGCCGTCCCGGTGGCCCGGCCGGGCGCCGGTGGGCTGGGCGCCGCAGCCTCCTCCACGGACCGCTGGACCGCCACCCGGGGCACCGCCGCCGCCGGCGGGCGCAGCGCCAGTCCCAGCGCGACCAGCAGCAGCAGGCCGACCAGCACCAGCCAACCCGCCAGCATGCGGCGCAGGGTGGCCCTGGAGACCGTGTACGGTGTGCTGCGACCCATCGGCGCAGTGCTACCGGTAAAAGGTCACCAATTTACCTCATTTCAGGCTGGCGCTGTCCAGATTGACCGCCGCGGCCGGCACCACCTCCACCTGGGGGTAGCGTGCCTTCAGCGCCGGCAGGAACTGCCTGGCGTCACCCACCACGACGATGCTCGCCGCCTTGGGGTCGAGCAGCGCGGCCGCCGCCGCCTGCACCGCCGCCGGATCCACGCCCTCCACCTTGGCGGTGTAGCGCTGCAACTCGTCCAGCGGCACGGACTGGACGACATACTCGCCCAACAGGCCGGCGATACCGTCCGTCGTCTCCACCGTGCGCCCGAAATTGCCGACCAGCACCGCCTGGCGCGTGGCGAGTTCGGCCTGGGGCACGGGCGTCTTGCCCAGCTTTTCCATCTCCGCGGAAATCAGCGTAACCACTTCTGCGGCCGACGGATTCTTGGTCTGGGTGCGCGCCGCGACCAGCCCGGGCCTGCGCCCCGCCTGAAGCCCGCTGCTCGCCCCGTACGCCAGCCCCCGCTTGATCCGCACCTCCTGATTCAACCGAGAAGAAAACCCGCCGCCCAGCACGGTGTTGGCGACGGCGAGGGGGTAATAGCGGGCATCGCCACGCGCGATGCCGGGCCGCGCGACGACGACGCCGGCCTGTCCGGCATCGGGCATGTCGACCACCACCACGCGTGGCGCCGGGAACGCTGCCCGGTCGCCCGGCACCGCGGCCGCGGTGCCCTTGCCCTGCCACGTGCCCAGGTACCGCTCGGCCAGCGTCCGGGCGGCGGCCGGCGTGATGTCGCCGACCAGCACCAGTGCGGCCTGACCGGGCTGCCATGTCCGCTGATACGCCGCCTTCAGGTCCGCCTGGGTCAGCGTCTTCAACGAGGTCGGGGTACCCTCCAGTGGGGTGCCATATGGTTGGTTGCCGAACACGACGCGGCTGGCGACCAGGCCCGACAGTTGCGCCGGGTTCTTCATCGCGACCGCGACGCCGTCGATCGTCTGCGTGCGTGCCCGCTCGATCTCCTCGGCGGCGAAGGCGGGGTGCGTGGCGACATCGGCCAGGATGGTCATTGCGGGCGCAAGCTGGTCGGAGGTGACGGTCAGGTCGACCGAGGCCCCGTCGCGGCTGGCATCGCTGCCGATCGATCCGCCCAGGCTTTCCACCGCGCGCGCGATCTCGGCGGCGGACCGGGTGGTGGTGCCCATCGTCATCAACCCGGCCGACAGGCTGCTCGCCCCTGCCTTGCCGGCCGGGTCGGTCGCGGCGCCACCGACCGCCACCAGCGAGGCGGTGACCAGCGGCAGGTCGTGCCGCTCCACGGTGATGACGCGCAGGCCATTGGCCAGCCGCGTCTCGGCGACCTGGGGCAGCACCGGCTTCACCGGCGCGGCAGGCGGCGGCGGCAGGATGCGCTGCCCGGCGGGTGCCGGCGTAACGATGGCGATGTCGGCGGGTGCGGTCAGCGGGCGGGTGACGACGGTGGGCGCGACCGTCACCGTGTCGCCCGTCTTGTTCGCCTGCTCCGGCAGATAGCGCAGCTCGGCCGACTGGTTGTCACCCAGATATTTGCGCGCGACCCGCTGGATGTCCGCAGCGGTGACGCGCTGCACCGCGGCCAGTTGCTTGTCGCTGGCGGTGGGATCGTCGTTGATGATGACGTTTTGCGCCAGCAGGAACGCCTTTCCCTCCGCCGTCTCGCGCCGCTTGATCGCAGCGGTCAGGATCTCGTTCTTGGCCTCGGCCAGTTCGGCCGGCGTGACGGCTTCGTCACGGAAACGGGCCACTTCGCGGCGCAGCGCCGCCTCGCCGACCGCGGCGTCCTTGCCGCCCGCCATGATCGCGAACACCGCATAAGTGCCCGTGCCCGCCCGCGTGTCGAACGAGGTCTGCGCACTCTGCGCCAGTTCGTCGCGGTAGACGAGGCTGCGATAGAGCCGCGAATTCTCGCCCGTCGCCATGATTGCGTCCAGCACCTGGAGCGCGGGCACGTCCGCATCGCGATCGGGCGGCAGTTGCCAGCTCAGCAGGACCGCGGGCAGGGGGGTGTTGGCCTCGTACACCGTGCGGCTGACGGGGCGCTCCCGCGGCGGCTCGGTCACGGTGACGCGCGGGATCTCGCCGGCCGGGCGCTTGATCGGCGCGAAATACTGGTCGACCCAGCCGTTCAGTTGCGCGGGATCGAAATTGCCCGCCACCACCAGGATCGCATTGTCGGGCCGGTAATAAGTGGCGTGAAAGGCGCGCACGTCGTCAATCGTCGCCGAATCGAGATTCGCCACGTCGCCGATCACCCCGCGCGCATAGGGGTGCACCGAATAGCTGATCTCGGGCAGATAGGTCTGGAACAGCTTGCCATAGGGCCGTGCGAAGCCCTGGCGATATTCCTCCTTCACCACGTCGCGTTCCGAGGCGAAGCTGGTCGGTTCCACCACCAGCGATGCCATGCGGTCCGCCTCCGCGAACAACAGCCGCTGCAGATGGTTGGCGGGGATCACCTCGAAATAATTGGTATAGTCGTCGCCGGTCGAGGCGTTGTTGTAACCGCCGACATCCTCGGTCAGCCGGTCCATCTGTTCCTGCACCAGGTTGCGCGTCGCCTTGAACATCAGATGTTCGAACAGGTGCGCGAAACCCGATCGCCCGCGCGGATCGTCGCGCCCGCCGACGTCGTACCACACCTGCACCGATACGTTGGGCGTGGTCGTGTCGCGAATGGCATAGACGCGCAGGCCATTGGCCAGCGTGCGCTCGGTAAAGGGAATGGACGGGATGCGCGCGCTTGCGGCCGGCGGCTGGGGCTGCTCCTGGGCGGAAAGCGTGGCGGGCAGGGTGGCAACGCTCAACAGCAGGGCGGCACGCAAGCAGCGCATCATGTATCCTTTACTTGGATTTCTTCTTGGACCGGCTGCGATCAGCATAGAGCGCTGCCGCGGCGATCGCGGCGGAACCGATGCCCACGCCAAGACCGATCTTGGCGAGCGGCCAGCGCTTGGCGGCGTCTTCCGCTGCCTCCGCCACGGCCTCGGCGGCGGCGGCGGCATGCGCCTTGGCATCCTTGGCGGCGGCAAGGATTTCGTTGGGGGCGTCGTCGGTACGGTCGGTCATTGCATCTCTCCCGTCGGGTTGCCGGCGTAGCGCGCGCGGAACGCGTTCGCAAAGGCTCTCAAGCGTCCTTCGCTGATGGCGGCGCGCAGATCAGCCATAAGCGTTTCATAGAACCAGATATTATGTTCCGTCATCAACATGGCGCCCAGTATCTCCCCGGCGCGCACGAGGTGATGGAGATAGGCACGACTCCAGGTTCGGCAAACCGGGCAGCCGCAGGACGGGTCGAGCGGCCCCTGATCCTCGCCGTGCCGGGCATTGCGCAGATTGAGCGGACCGGTGCGCGTGAACGCCTGGCCGGTGCGGCCCGACCGCGTCGGCAGCACGCAGTCGAACATGTCGATGCCGCGTTCCACCGCGCCGACGATGTCGGTCGGCTTGCCGACCCCCATCAGATAGCGTGGCTTGTCCACCGGCAATTGCCCCGGCGCGAAATCGAGGCAGCCGAACATCGCCTCCTGCCCCTCGCCGACCGCCAGGCCGCCGACCGCATAACCATCGAAACCGATATCGATCAGCGCGTCGGCCGACGCCTTGCGCAACCCCTCGTCCAGCGCGCCCTGCTGGATGCCGAAGATCGCATTATGCTCGGCATGCGCGCCGCCCCCGTCGAATGCATCGCGGCTGCGCTTCGCCCAGCGCATCGAGCGTTCCATCGCGGCGGCCTGTACCTCGCGCGTCGAGGTGGTGGGCACCAGTTCGTCGAACGCCATGACGATGTTCGATCCCAGCAGCCGCTGGATCTCGATCGAGCGTTCCGGGCTGAGCAGATGGCGGGTGCCGTCCAGATGGCTCTTGAACGCGACGCCGTCCTCCGACCGCTTGGTCAGCTCCGCCAGGCTCATCACCTGATAGCCGCCCGAATCGGTCAGGATCGGCTTGTCCCAGCCCATGAAGTCATGCAGCCCGCCCAGCCGGGCGACGCGTTCGGCACCGGGGCGCAGCATCAGGTGATAGGTATTGCCCAGGATGATGTCCGCGCCCGATGCCGCGACATCGCCGGGCTTCATCGCCTTGACGGTGGCGGCGGTGCCGACCGGCATGAAGGCGGGGGTACGGATCGTGCCGCGCTCCATCGCGATCGCGCCGGTGCGCGCGGGCCCGTCGGTGGCGTGGATGGAAAAGGCGAAACGGGTCATCGGGTCAGTCTTTCCAGCGGGACCGTCCGGTCTCGCCCTTTGGCTTGCGGCCGCGCTCGGCAGGGCGGGTCGGCCCTTGCGCATCGATCGGTGCGGTCCGGAAGGTCAGCAGTTCGGCGCGGCTGATGCCCTCGCCGCCATCCTTGTGGAAACGCGAATACAGCTTGGCGAAATGCGCCTGCAACTCGTCCAGCCCGACCATGTCGTCGCTGTTGCGATCGACCTCGAACGGGCTGGGCAGCGCGTTGCGGTCGCCCAGGAAACGCTGCGCCCAGTCCGCAAAGATCAGGTAGCGCATGCGGCCGGTGCCGCCCGTATCGACCAGGCGGAACGAGCGATCGACACAGGCCGACAGTTCGGCCCGGTCGGTGCGGCCATCGCCATCCTCGTCGCATGCCGCGATGAACATCGCCACCGGCTCCAGCACCATCGTCGCAGGCGTCTGTGCGGACGGCTTGGCGGGGCCGGGCACGATGATCTCGGCCTCCTGCGCAGCCGGCGTGCCCGCCTGCATCAACGCCGCCAGCACCAGCGCGATCATGCATCATCCCCCGGCAGCAACAGCGACGCATCGCCATAGGAATAGAAGCGATATCCGGCCGCGATGGCGTGCGCATAGGCGGCCTGCATGCGCTCCAGGCCCATCAGCGCGGATACCAGCATGAACAGCGTCGACCGGGGCAGGTGGAAATTGGTCATCAGCCCATCGATCCCCCTGAACCGATAGCCGGGGGTGATGAAGATCGCGGTGTCACCCTCGAACGGTCGCACGATCCGGTCCTCGCCACTGGCGCTCTCGATCAGGCGCAGCGAGGTGGTGCCGACCGCGATGATCCGCCCGCCGGCCGCGCGCGTCGCATTCAGCCGGTCCGCGGTCGCCTGGTCGATGCGACCCCATTCGGCATGCATGCGGTGATCCGCGGTATCGTCCGCCTTGACCGGCAGGAAGGTACCCGCACCTACATGCAGGGTCAGCGTGGCATGGCCGATCCCCGCCGCCTCCAGCGCCGCGATCAGGCCGGGCGTGAAGTGCAGTGCCGCGGTCGGTGCCGCCACCGCGCCGGGTTCGTTGGCGAACATCGTCTGATAATCGTCCGCATCGCGCGCCTCGATCCCACGCTTCTGCGCGATATAGGGGGGCAGCGGCATGCGGCCGGCACGCTCCAGCAGCAACTCGACTGGTTCGTCACCGGCAAAATCCAGCACGAAGCTGCCATCCTCGCCCCGCTCGCCCGCAGTGGCGGCAACGCCCGCGCCGAAATCGATCACATCGCCGTCGCGCAACCGCTTGGCATTGCGGATAAAGGCACGCCACCGGCGCGGCCCTTCACGCTTGTGCAGCGTCGCCCCGATCCGCGCTTCGCCCCGTCGGCCCTCCAGTTGCGCCGGGATGACGCGCGTATCGTTGAAGACCAGCAGGTCGCCGGCACGCAGGCATCCGGGCAGGTCGCGCACTTCTGCGTCGCGCGTCGCCTCGCCATCCAGCACCAACATCCGCGCCGCATCGCGCGGGGCGGCGGGGTGCAGCGCGATGCGGTCGTTGGGAAGCGCGAAGTCGAAAAGGTCGACGTTCACTGGCGCTTCGGCGCGGCCTTCCGCGCCGCCGGCGCCGGAGTCCGGACAGCCGGCTTGGGCGCGGCGACCGCGGCCCCCGGCAACGTCACCGGCGCGCCCAGCCCGGCCGCGGGGGCGGCGACGGGCAGCGGCTGGAAGGGCGGGGGATTGTCCGCCGCAATATAGGCATGGACGATCCGCGACGGGTTCGCCGGCGGCTCGCCCCGCTCGATCGGATCGACATATTGCATGCCGTCGATCACCCGGCCGAACACCGTGTATTTCTTGTCGAGCGCGAGGCGCGGCTGGAAGACGATAAAGAACTGGCTGTTGGCGCTGTTCGGATCATCGGCGCGTGCCGCCGACACCGATCCGCGCACGTGCGGCAGATAGTTGAATTCGGACGGGACGTTGGGCAGCTCCGACCCGCCGGTGCCGTCGCCCTTGGGATCGCCGCCCTGTGCCATGAAGCCGTCGATCACGCGGTGGAACAGCAGCCCGTCATAGAAATGCTGTCGGGTCAGCGTCTTGATGCGCTCCACCATCTTGGGCGCGACATCGGGACGCAGCCAGATCGTCACCCGGCCACCGGTCGACAGATCGAGCAGCCACAGATTTTCCTTGTCCGTGACCAGCGGCGGTGCCGCCCGCGGGGCCACCGGTGCCTGCACCTGCGCGGCGGCTGGCACCGCGAACAAGCTGGCCACCACTGCAACTATACCGGCGAAAACGCGCATTTCTTCCCCAAGGGCTATCAGGATCACGGCGCTCTAGAGCAAATCCGCACTTGCGCCAAACTGAACGTCGCGCAGGTGGCGTCGGGTTTCAGCTACCCTTGCGTCCGATCTGCCCGACCCGTGCCACCACCTCGTTGCGCACGGTCGGGGGCACGAAGCGGCCGATCTCGCCGCCGAACAGCGCGATTTCCTTGACCAGCCGGCTGGCGATGGGTTGCAGCGCCACGTCGGCCATCAGGAAGACGGTTTCGACCCGCGGATTGATCTGCTGGTTCATGCCGGCCATCTGATACTCATACTCGAAATCGGCCACCGCACGCAGGCCGCGAACGATTACGCGGGCGCCTTCACGCTCGGCAAAATCCATCAGCAGCGAATCGAACGCGACGACATGGATCTCGCCGCCCACATCCGCCACCTCGCGCCGGACCATCGCCATGCGCTCGTCCAGCGTGAACATCGGCGACTTGGAGGGGTTGGTCGTCACCCCGATCACCAGCCGGTCGACCAGCTTCGCGCCGCGCCGAATGATGTCCATATGGCCCAGCGTGACCGGGTCGAAGGTGCCGGGATAGACGCCGATCCGGGTCAATGGTCGCGCTCCACCACATAGCGGGCAACCGCGCGCAGCAAATCCGCCTCGGGCCCGTAATGGCGCAGATGCTCGACCGCCTGGTCGACCAGCATCCCGCACTGCGCCCGCGCCCGCTCCACGCCCAGCAGGGTCAGGAACGTCGCCTTGCCGGCATCGCCGTCCTTGCGCAGCTTCTTGCCCGCCACCGTTTCGTCGCCCTCGGCGTCCAGCAGATCGTCGGCGATCTGAAAGGCAAGGCCCAGGTCATGCGCGTATCCGCGCAGATGCGTCCGGCCCTCCGGCCCCACCCGGCCCAGGATCGCGCCCGCCTCCACCGCCGCGGTGATCAGGGCGCCCGTCTTCATCTGTTGCAGCCGGGTGACGGTGTTCAGGTCGAAATCGCCGGTCTCGGCCTCCAGGTCCATCGCTTGTCCACCCGCCATCCCCGAGGGGCCGGAGGCACGCGCCAGGTCCAGGATCAGTTCGGCGCGGACATGCGGCTCGGGATGCGTGTCCGGCTCCGCCAGTATTTCAAAGGCCAGCGCATGCAGGCAGTCCCCCGCCAGGATCGCGGTTGCCTCGTCGAACGCCTTGTGCACGGTGGGCTTGCCACGGCGCATGTCGTCATCGTCCATTGCCGGCAGGTCGTCATGGATCAGGGAATAGACGTGGATCGCCTCCAGCGCGGTGGCGACGCGGGCTGCCCGGTCCTTGTCGACGTTGAACAGCGCCGCGGTGGCGAACACCAGCAACGGGCGCAGCCGCTTGCCCCCGCCGATCGCGGCGTGGCGCATCGCCCGGTACAGCGGCGCGCGTGGATCGTCCGGCACCTCCAGCAGCGCATCGAAGCGCGCATCGATCTCGGCTGCGACATCGGCCAGCGCGTCGCCCAGCATCACCGTGGCGGTCGCCATGCTCAGCCTGCCGCGAAGGGACGGGTAGCGGTCGGCTTGCCCTCGGCGTCCAGCCGGATCGCCTCGATCCGGGCCTGGGCCGCGTCCAGCCGCTCGGCGCAGCGCGCGCGCAGCCGGTCGCCGCGCTCGTACAGGCGGATCGATTCGTCCAGGCTCGCCTCGCCGCTTTCCAGCCGGCCGACGATCCGCTCCAGCTCCTTCAGCGCGTCCTCAAACGACAGGTCTTCGATCGGAATATTCATGGCGCCTGCTATGGGCCAGCCGGGCAGGGGAGGCAAGGCAAGCGGCAGTTAACGGGCGTCCAGCGACCGTACCGTCCAGGTATAGAGCACGCGCACCCCGATCAGGCCGGTATCGAGCGCCGCCTGCATCTGATGTGGTGCCGGATCGCTGCGATCATGGGTGATCAGGCGGATATCGGCGGTCGGATGTCGCACGATCAGCCCCAGCACCAGCAGGGCAATAACCGCAGCAATGATCCGACGCTCGCGCATGATCGATCTCCTGTCGTCAGGCGTATCGCCATTCCGGCGCGTATTCAACTGCTTGGCCGGGTTAGGCCGCGGCAAAGAAGAAGGCCCCGGCAGCGGGATGCGCTGCCGGGGCCTCTTTGTCGAATCGCCTGGCGGGTAATTTTACTTCGCGTCGATCGCCTCTGCGCGGCCGCCCTTCTTCTTCTGCTTCTTGGGCGCGGCCGGCTCGATCGCGAAGGACAGCGCGCCGTCCTTCATCTTCACCGTCACCTCGCCGCCGTGCACCAGCTTGCCGAACAGCAATTCCTCGGCCAGCGGCTGCTTAATCTTCTCCTGGATCAGGCGGCCCATCGGCCGTGCGCCGTACAGCTTGTCATAGCCCTTTTCGGTCAGCCAGCTCTTGGCGGCATCGTCCAGGCTGATGTGCACGCTGCGATCGGCCAGTTGCAGTTCCAGTTGCAGGATGAACTTGTCCACCACCCGCGCCACGACCTCGGGCGGCAGGTATCCGAAGGGCACGATCGCATCCAGGCGGTTGCGGAACTCCGGCGTGAACATCCGCTGCACCGCCTGCTCGTCCTCGCCCTCGCGGGTCAGGTTGCCGAAGCCCACCGTCTCGCGCGCCATGTCGGACGCGCCGGCGTTCGTCGTCATGATCAGGATGGTGTTGCGGAAATCGACCGTCTTGCCGTGGTGATCGGTCAGCTTCCCGTTGTCCATCACCTGGAGGAGGATGTTGAACAGGTCGGGATGCGCCTTCTCGATCTCGTCGAGCAACAGCACCGAATGCGGATTCTGATCGACCGCATCGGTCAGCAGGCCGCCCTGGTCATAGCCGACATAGCCCGGAGGCGCACCGATCAGCCGGCTGACCGAATGGCGCTCCATATATTCGGACATGTCGAACCGCTGGAGCGGAATGCCCAGGATCGCGGCCAGCTGCTTGGCGACCTCGGTCTTGCCGACGCCGGTGGGGCCGGTGAACAGATAGTTGCCGATCGGCTTGTCCGGATCGCGCAGGCCCGCCCGGCTCAGCTTGATCGCCGCCGACAGGTTCTCGATCGCCTTGTTCTGGCCGAACACGACACGCTTCAGGTCGGTATCCAGCGTCTCCAGCACCTGCCGGTCGTCGGACGAGACCGATTTGGGCGGGATGCGCGCCATGGTCGCGATCACCGCCTCGATCTCCTTGGGCGTGATCGTCTTCTTGCGCTTGGACGGCGGCACCAGCATCTGCATCGCGCCCACCTCGTCGATCACGTCGATCGCCTTGTCGGGCAGCTTGCGGTCGTTGATGTAGCGTGCACTCAGCTCCACCGCCGACTTGATCGCATCGGGCGTATACTTGACCGAATGATGTTCCTCGAACGCGGAACGCAGTCCGGCGAGGATCTTGATCGTGTCCTCGATCGTCGGCTCGTTCACGTCGATCTTCTGGAACCGGCGCAGCAACGCGCGATCCTTCTCGAAGTGGTTGCGGAACTCCTTGTAGGTGGTCGAACCGATGCAGCGGATCGTGCCGCCCGACAAAGCCGGCTTCAGCAGGTTGGACGCATCCATCGCGCCGCCGCTGGTGGCGCCGGCGCCGATCACGGTATGGATCTCATCAATGAACAGCACGGCATGCGGCATCTTTTCGAGTTCGTTCACGACCGCCTTCAGCCGCTCCTCGAAATCGCCGCGATAGCGCGTTCCGGCGAGCAGCGCGCCCATGTCGAGCGAGTAGATGACCGCCGGCTTCAGCACGTCGGGCACCTCGCCCTCGACGATCTTGCGCGCCAGTCCTTCCGCGATCGCGGTCTTGCCGACGCCCGGATCGCCTACATAGAGCGGATTGTTCTTCGACCGGCGGCACAGGATCTGCACGGTGCGGTCCACCTCGGGCCCGCGCCCGATCAGCGGATCGACCTTGCCGTTCTTGGCCTTTTCGTTGAGGTCGACGGTGAACTGCTTGAGCGCGCTTTCCGTCTTGCCCTTTTCGGGCTGCGCCTTGGCGGGCTTTTCCTCTTCGGCCGCGCCCTTGGGGCTGGCCGCCTCGCTCGCCTGACCGCCCTTGCCGACGCCGTGGCTGATGAAGCTCACCGCATCCAGCCGGCTCATGTCCTGCTGCTGGAGGAAATAGACCGCATAGGATTCGCGCTCGGAAAACAGCGCGACCAGCACGTTGGCGCCGGTTACTTCGTCGCGGCCCGACGACTGGACGTGCAGGATCGCGCGCTGCACCACGCGCTGGAACCCGCTGGTGGGCGAGGGGTCGGTGGCCGCATCGACCTTCAGCGCGTCCAACTCGGTGTCCAGATAATGCGCCACGGTGGCCTTCAGCTCGCCCAGGTCCACCTGGCACGCCTGCATCACCTTGGACGCATGTTCGTCGTCGATCAGCGCGAGCAGCAGGTGCTCCAGCGTCGCATATTCATGGCGCCGCGACGATGCGGCCTCCAGGGCCTTGTGCAGCGTGGTTTCAAGAGCGGGGGCGAAAGATGGCATCAGGGTACTCCAGTCGGGCAACCCGTCAGGGCATGCCCGTTGCACACTATGTCGGAACGCCGGGGGTCGGCATCAAGCATCACGCCGGATTCGATATCGCTCGCAACGGAGCCGCACCGGCAAATGGCGTCGCGCCCGGCCGGTGCACGGTGTCTCACCGCTTGAACAGCGCCTCTGCATCGACGCGGTGGCGGCCCGCGCGCTGCATGTGATCGCGGGTCCGCGCCGCCTCCCGCTCCAGCGCCGCGACTCGCGCTTCCAGCTCGGCCACCGACAGGGGATCGAGGTCCGCCTTCGCCAGCAGGGTCAGCGGGTCGTCGCGTCGGGCAGGAGAGTCGTCGATGTCCATGACGGGACGCAGCGTTGACCCGCCCGCCCGCGATGTCAATAACGGTGCCATTATCGGCAAACGGGGGCGATCGAATGGCGCAGGTGCCAGAGATGATGACGGCGATCGACCCGGAGGGGCATGGCGGGCCGGAGATACTCGTCCCCGTCACGCGCCCGGTGCCGCAACCCGCCGAGGGGGAGGTGCTGATCCGCGTCGCCGCCGCCGGCGTCAACCGGCCCGACGTGGCGCAGCGCCAGGGCAATTATCCCCCGCCGCCCGGCGCGCCGTCCATTCCCGGACTGGAGGTCGCCGGCACGATCGTCGCGCTCGGCCCCGATGTGGACGATGCGCTGCTCGGCCAGCCGGTATGCGCGCTGGTGTCGGGCGGCGGCTATGCCGAATATGTCGCGGTCTGCGCCGGCCAGTGCCTGCCGGTGCCCGACGGCCTGTCGATGGTCGAGGCCGCGGCGATTCCCGAAACGCTGTTCACCGTGTGGACCAACCTGTTCGAGCGCGCCTATGCGACGGAGGGGGATACGGTGCTGGTCCATGGCGGCACCAGCGGGATCGGCACCATGGCGATCCTGCTCGGCCGCATCTTCGGGCTGACCGTGATCGTCACTGCCGGTTCGGACGAGAAATGCGCCGCCGCCCGCGTGCTGGGCGCCGCGCACGCGATCAACTACAAGCGGCAGGATTTCGTCGCCGAGGTCAAGGCGATCACCGGCGGCAAGGGGGTGCAGGCGGTGCTCGACATGGTCGGCGGCGACTATGTGCCGCGCAACCTGCAATGCCTGGGCGAGGATGGCCGTCACGTCTCGATCGCGGTGCAGGGCGGGGCGGAGGCGACGATTCCCTTGTGGCAGGTGATGCGCCGCCGCCTGACGCTGACCGGCTCCACGCTGCGCGCCCGTGACGCCGCGTTCAAGTCGCTGGTCGCCGACGAGCTGATCCGCACCGTCTGGCCACATGTCGCGGCGGGCAAGCTGCGCCCGGTGATCGACCGCGTCTTCCCGTTGGCCGAGGCGGCGGCGGCGCATGCGCGGATGGAGGCGGGGGATCATGTCGGCAAGATCGTGCTGACCGTCGGATAGGCGCGGATAAGGGGCGGGGGCCCCGCGACACCTTGCCGAAATACCGCCGCGGTATTAAGTCGAAGCCATGCTAAGGCCGCTCCGATGAGGGGCGGCCCTTTTATTTTCCGACGGAGTGACCCCGTGGCCCAGCCGCTCATGCCCCATGCGACCGCCTCCTGGCTGGTCGACAACACGTCGCTCTCCTTCGAGCAGATCGCCGATTTCTGCGGCCTCCACATCCTGGAAGTGCAGGCGATCGCCGACGACACCGCCGCCACCAAGCTGACCGGCCGCGATCCGGTCCGCGCGCACGAGGTGACGCAAGACGAGATCGACAAGGGCCAGAAGAACCCCGACTATCGCCTGAAGATGACCAAGGGCCCCGAACAGGTCCGCCGTACCAAGGGCCCGCGCTACACGCCGGTCAGCAAGCGGCAGGACAAGCCGGACGGTATCGCCTGGATCATCCGCAACCATCCCGAGATTTCGGACGGTGCGATCTCCAACCTGATCGGCACGACGCGCACGACCATTGCCGCGATCCGCGACCGCAGCCACTGGAACATCGCCAACATCACGCCCAAGGATCCGGTGACGCTGGGCCTGACCACCCAGCGCGAGTTGGACACCGCCGTTTCCAAGGCCGGCAAGGCCGCGGGTACCGAACCTGCCCCCACCGACACCCGCCTGGAGGGCGACCGCGAGGCCCTGATCGCCAGCCTGCGCGCCGAACGCGCGCAGCAGGAGCGCGACGCCGACGGCACCGGCCGCAGCGACGAGATCACCGACCCGCACGCGCTGTTCCGCAACTGATCGGCGCGCGGCCGGAAGGCTTGGGGAAAAGGGCATCGCCGGTGCGGCGGTGCCCTTTTTCGCGTCAGCGGATGCGCCGCGGGTCGATCACCACATGCGCGATACGCGTGCGGTTGTGCGTGTAGGTGACATGCACCATCCCGTCGCGGGTCTGGATCACCGCCGGATAGGCATAGCCGTCGGGCACCGGTTCGCTCTCCAGCGTCAACACGGCGCGCCAATGCACGCCGTCGTCGGACAGCCCGATGTTCAGCGGCCAGCGATCGCCGTCGCCCGGCGTGTCGGGTCGGTGCGCGGCGTGATTGTAGACGATCAGCTGCCGCCCGTCGCGCAGGGTCACCGCGTCGGCGCCGGCATTGGGGTTGGGCAGGTCGATCGCAGCGAGCGGCGACCAGCTTTTGCCGCCATCGCGCGTCCAGCTCATCGCCAGCGCGCCCTGCCGCGTGCGCGCCACCAGTTCCATCCGGCCGTCGCGGTGGGTCAGGATGCTCGGCTGGATCGCCTCGATATGCATGGGGGAGGGGATGCGCGTCCCCACCTGCCACGTCCGGCCCTGATCCACGCTCCGCTCGATACGCAGCGACCAATAATTGTCGGCGGCGCTGCCTTCCTCCCTGCTCGATGGTGCCAGCCATGCGCCATCGGGTGCGATCACCGGCTTGTTCTTGATCGGGCCCAGCACGCCATCGGGCAGGCGTCGGGGCGATGACCAGTGGCGGCCGCCATCGGCGGAGGTGATCACCATCCCCCACCATTCGCGCGGGCTCGGCCCCACCTTGTAAAACAGGTGCAGGTCTCCGCCCGGTGGCTGAAACAGCACCGGGTTCCAGGTCGGCTGGCCATCGCCGCGAGCGACCGCGACCGGCGTCGACCAGCCCTTGCTCCCGCGCCGCGCAAACCAGATCGCCACGTCGGGCCGGCTCTCGCCGGTACCTCCGAACCATGATGCGGCCAGTTCGCCACCGGGCAGCTCGACCAGCGTGGAGGCATGCGCCTGTGGATAGGGGGCGGTGCGGTAGATGAACTCGCGGAACAGGATCGGCGATGGCGCCTGCTCAGCGGCCGGCGCCGCCATGCTCATGACCGCCGCCACCGCACCGACGGCCCCACGCCACCCGCTCAACAACACCGCCCGCCATTCTTGCCGCCATAGCGTGCCTCCTGCCGCTCGCGAAAGAACGCCACCTCGTTCATCGGCTCGGCATCCGGATGATGCTCGGCCATGTGGCGGCGATAGGCGTCATAGCTGGGGACGCCGACCATCAGCCGCGCCGTCTCCGCCAGCCGCGCGAGGAACGCGCTCATTCCGCCGCCACCAGCATCGGCGGCACCTCGGTTACGCTCGGCCGGTCGATGCGCCGCGCGCTCAGACAGGCGCGCACCGCATAGACGAAGATCGCGACGACCACGCCCAGGAAGATCGCGCACAGGGCCGCGTCGATGCGATCGTTGAACACGATCCGCCCCATGTCCGCCATCGACTTGGCCGGGGCCAGCACCTCGCCGCGGCCTGCGGCGTCCGAGAACTTCGCCGCATGCGCCAGGAAGCCGACGCGCGGATCGGCCGAGAACAGCTTCAGCCACCCCGCCGACACGGTACAGGCGAGCAGCCAGACGGTTGGCACCACCGTGATCCAGGCGAACCGCTCGCGCTTCATCCGGAACAGCACCACGGTCGCCAGCATCAGCGCGACGGCGGCCAGCATCTGGTTGGAAATGCCGAACAGCGGCCACAGCGTGTTCACCCCGCCCAGCGGATCGGTGACTCCCTGGTAGAGGAAGAAGCCCCAGGCCGCGACGCACAGGGCGGTTGCGATCAGCCCCGGCGCCACCGCGCTCGTCCCCCGGAAGCGCGGCACTGCCAGCCCGATCAGGTCCTGAAGCATGAAGCGGCCGGCGCGCGTGCCGGCATCCACCGCGGTCAGGATGAACAGCGCCTCGAACAGGATGGCGAAGTGATACCAGAACGCTTTCATCGCCTGTCCGCCGATCAGGTGGCTGAAGATTTCCGCCATCGCCACCGCCAGCGTCGGGGCGCCGCCCGCACGGCTGATGATCGTGGTCTCGCCCACGTCGCGCGCCACCTGCGCCAGGGCGTCGCCGGAAATGGGAAAGCCCATCGCGGTCACCGCCGCCGCCGCGCTTGCCGGATCGGTGCCCAGCACCGCGGCCGGCGCGTTCATCGCGAAATAGATGCCGGGGTCCAGGATCGATGCGGCGACCAGCGCCATGATCGCCACCGCGCTTTCCATCAGCATCGCGCCGTATCCGATGAACGGGGCATGCGCCTCGCTGGCGATCAGCTTGGGCGTGGTGCCGCTGGCGATCAGCGCGTGGAAGCCGGACACGGCACCGCAGGCGATGGTGATGAACAGGAACGGGAACAGGCTGCCCGCCCACACCGGGCCGGAGCCGTCGATGAACTGGGTCAGCGCCGGCATGCGCAGCGGCGGCGCCATGACGACGATGCCGATGGCCAGCGCCGCGATCGCCCCGATCTTGAGGAAAGTCGACAGGTAATCGCGCGGCGCCAGCAACAGCCAGACCGGCAGGACAGAGGCGACCGCGCCGTATCCGATCAGGATGAAGCAGAGCTGGACGGGGGTAAAGGTGAACAGCGGCGCCAGCGTCGGCGACAGGGCGATCGACTGCCCGAAGATAATCGCCGCGATCAGGCCGATAAAGCCGATGATCGACACCTCCCCGATCCGGCTGGGCCGCAGCCAGCGCGTATAGCCGCCCATCAGCATCGCCAGCGGGATCGTCGCCGCGACGGTGAACATCCCCCACGGACTCTCCGCCAGCGCCCGCACCACGATCAACGCCAGCACGGCGAGAATGATGACCATGATCATGAACGCGCCGAACAGCGCGACCGTGCCGGCGACCGCCCCCATCTCCATGCGGATCAGCTCGCCCAGCGAACGCCCGTCGCGCCGCATCGAGATGAACAGCACCAGAAAGTCCTGCACCGCGCCCGCCAGCACCACGCCCGCCAGGATCCACAGCGTGCCGGGCAGATAGCCCATCTGCGCGGCCAGCACCGGCCCCACCAGAGGCCCCGCCCCCGCAATCGCCGCGAAATGATGGCCGAACAGCACGGTGCGGTCGGTCGCGACGTAATCCAGCCCGTCCGCGCGCCGCACCGCCGGCGTCGGCCGCGACGGATCGATCCCGATCACCCGCGCGATGAACAGCGCATAGTAGCGATAGGCGATCAGATAGACCGACATCGCGGCCGCCACGATCCACAGCGCGCTGATCGGCTCGCCGCGCACGCTGGCGATCACGGCCAGGGCACCGGCGCCTACCAGCGCCAGTGCGATCCAGGGGAGATGCTTTACCATGGCCCCATGTTCTAGACGGGCGCCGCCGCATTGCCAGAGCGGCCGGATGAAAATGTTTGCAGCCGCCGTTTTTTGAACATTCCGCTTGCCCCCATGGGGCCTGCCGGGCTGAAAGGCGCGCATGGCATCTTTGGCACCCTCCACCGCTGCACCGCTCGTCGTCGGCATCGGCGGCACGATCGGCAGCGTTTCCTCCACCGAGCGTGCGCTCCGCATCGCGGTGGAGGCGGCCGGGGCGGAAGGATTCCGCACCCGCGTCTTCGGGGGCGCCGATCTCGCCCGCCTCCCGCTCTACGACCCGCGCGCGCCCGAGCGTACCGCAGAGGAACAGGAGTTCGTCGCCACCGTCCGCCAGGCCTCCGCCGTCATCATCGCCAGCCCCGGCTATCACGGCAGCATTTCCGGCGTGGTGAAGAACGCGCTCGACCTGCTGGAGGAAACCGCGCGCGATCCGCGACCCTATCTGGCCGATATGCCCGTTGGCCTGATCGCCACCGCCTATGGCTGGCAGGCGACGGGCTCGACCATCGCGGCGCTGCGCTCGATCGTCCACGCCCTGCGCGGCTGGCCGACGCCCTTTGCCGCGGCGATCAACAGCCAGCTCACCAAGTTCGACGACGAGGGCAGCGCCAGCGAGCCCGCGGTGGTCGACCAACTACGCCTGGTCGGCCGTCAGGTCGCCCGTTTCGCCCCGCTCGCGGGCACGATCGAATCGAAGACATAGGGCAGTCGCCGTTCGCACGAGGGTGCACCCGTGCAGATGGCGCAGCCTTTAACCCTCCAGCCGCCCGATCACCGCGTCGGCGATCTCCGCCGCGATCATCTCGGGCGGGCGCAGAGCGGCATGCGCCACCGTTTCCACCGTCATCCACTCGCCCAGCATCGCCGCATCCGCCATCGCGGCATAATTCGCCCGCACCCGCGCCTGCAGCCCCAGATCGGCTTCATACGCGTCATAGGTGTCGTCGGTGTAGCTGCGCCGGCGCTTCTGCGCGATCAGCGTGCGCGCCACCGCCAGCGGCGTATCCAGATAGACCGACAGATCAGGCACGGGCAGCGCGAACTGCCCGGTTTCCAGCCGCGCGATCCACGTCATCAGCGCCTCCGCCTCGCCATCCGGCACCTGCGCTGCCTGATACGCCATGTTGGACGCGATATAACGGTCGAACACCACCACGTCATGGCGCGCCGCCATGTCGACCAGATGCGCCCGCGACTCGAACCGGTCGAGCGCATAAAGCGTCGCGGCCGCCTGCGGGCTCACCGCGCGGGGCAATCGCTCCGCCAGATATTCGCCCAGCGCCCAGCCGCCCACCGTGTCGGTGTAGCGCGGAAAGGACAGCGCGCAGGCGGACAGCCCCTGTGCCGCCAGATGCGCCACCACCGCGGCGGTCGCGGTCGCCTTGCCGGCGCCGTCCGCCCCCTCGATCGCCAGCAGAAAGGCCATGCCTTCAGCCCCTCAGTCGTTCATGGTGGCGGATCACCTCGTCGATGATGAAACGCAGGAACTTCTCGGAAAATTCCGGGTCGAGTTGCGCATCGGCGGCCAGCTGGCGCAACCGGGCGATCTGCGCCTCCTCGCGCCCCGGATCGGCGGGCGGCAGGCCGTTCTCCGCCTTGTAGCGGCCGACCGCCTGCGTCACCTTGAACCGCTCGGCCAGCATGCACACCAAGGCGGCGTCGATATTGTCGATCGACTGGCGATAGCCCTTCAGCACGTCGTCCGGCACGAAATTCTCCTTGGCAACAGGCGGAGCCTCTTTGCGGGCGGGCCAGCGCAAGGGCAAGCGCTTCAGGCAAGAACACTTGCGTTCGCCCCCCGATGCCGTCACAGGCTGAACCCGTGTCCATGACCGCCACCGCCACCCGCCTCGCCCCGTCCGCGCCGTCGCTGGAGCCGATGGTCCAGCTCGTGTCGGCCGATCTTGATCGTGTGAACCAGGTGATCCTGGATCGCATGACCTCCGATATCCCGCTGATTCCGCAACTTGCCGGTCATCTGATCGCCGGGGGCGGCAAGCGCATGCGCCCGATGCTGACCCTCGCCAGCGCGCTGCTGCTGGACTATCAGGGAACGCATCACCACGTGCTCGCCGCCGCGGTCGAATTCATCCACACCGCCACGCTGCTGCACGACGACGTGGTCGATGGCTCGGACCTGCGCCGTGGCCGCCGCACCGCCAACATCATCTGGGGCAATCCGGCCAGCGTCCTGGTCGGCGATTTCCTGTTCAGCCGCTCGTTCCAGCTGATGGTCGAGGCGGGCAGCCTGAAGGTGCTCGACATCCTGTCGAACGCGTCCGCCGTCATCGCGGAGGGCGAGGTGAACCAGCTCACCGCCGCGCGGCAGGTGACGCTGACCGAGGATCGCTATCTGACGATCATCGACGCCAAGACCGCCGCGCTCTTCGCCGCCGCCTGCCGCATCGCCGCGGTGGTCGCCGATCGGTCGGAGGCGGAGGAGCAGGCGCTCGATGCCTATGGCCGCAATCTCGGCATCGCCTTCCAGCTCGTCGACGATGCGATCGACTATGTCTCGGACGCGGGCACGATGGGCAAGGATGCGGGCGACGATTTCCGCGAGGGCAAGATGACGCTGCCCGTCATCCTCGCCTATGCCCGCGGGTCGGACGAGGACAGCCGCTTCTGGAAGGACGCGGTGGAGGGGCGCCGCACCTCCGACGAGGATTTCGCCCATGCGATCGAGCTCGTCCGCCGTACCAAGGCGGTGGACGACACGCTCGCCCGCGCCCGCCATTATGGCAGCCTCGCGATCGAGGCGATCGCCCGCTTCCCCGCCAGCCCGGCCAAGGCGGCGATGATCGAAGCGGTCGAATTCGCGGTCGCGCGCGCCTATTGATCCTGTTGCGGGCGGGCAGGGTGCCGGCATGACGCTCCCGATCGACGCCGTTCTGCCCGACCTGCTCGCCGTGCTGGCGGACGGCCGCAACGCCGTGCTCGTCGCGCCGCCGGGTGCCGGCAAAACCACCAGCGTCGCGCCCGCGCTGCTCGACCAGCCCTGGTGCGACGGCGAGATCCTGCTTCTTTCCCCCCGTCGCCTTGCCGCGCGCGCCGCGGCCGAGCGGATGGCGGCGATCGCGAACGAGCCCGTCGGCCACCGCTTCGGCTATGCCACCCGCATGGACAGCGCGACCAGCGCCGCCACCCGCATCACCGTGGTGACCGAGGGTATCTTTGTCGCCCGCATTCAGGCCGATCCCGAACTCGCCGGCGTCTCCGCCGTCCTGTTCGACGAGGTGCATGAGCGCAGCCTCGACGGCGATTTCGGCCTTGCCCTCGCGCTCGATGCGCAAGGCGGCTTCCGCCCCGACCTGCGCCTCGTCGCCATGTCCGCCACCCTTGACGGCAGCCGCTTCGCCACTCTGATGGGCCAGGCCCCCATCATCCAGAGCGAAGGCCGCAGCTACCCGCTGACGCTCCGCCATGTCGGCCGCGACCCGAACGCCCGCATCGAGGATGCGGTCGCCGCCACCATCCGCCGCGCCCTTGTCGAGGAGGAGGGCGGTATCCTCGCCTTTCTTCCCGGCGTCGGCGAGATCGAGCGCGTCGCCGAACGCCTCGCCACCCTGCCCGACGCCATCGCGCTCCACCTCCTGCACGGCACCCTCGACCCCGCCGCGCAACGCGCCGCCATCCGCCCCGATCCACAGGGGCGCCGCAAGATCGTCCTCGCCACCTCGATCGCGGAAACCAGCCTGACCCTCGACGGTATCCGCATCGTCATCGACTCCGGCCTCGCCCGCCGCCCGCGCTATGATCGCGCCGCCGGCATGACCCGCCTCGTCACCGAACGCGCCAGCCAGGCCGCCGTGGTGCAGCGTGCGGGCCGTGCCGCCCGGCAGGGGCCCGGCACCGCCTATCGGCTGTGGGAGGAAGCCGCGACCGCCGGCCTGCCGCGCTTCGACCCGCCCGAGATATTGGAAGCGGACCTGTCGGCGCTGTTGCTCGCCACCGCCATCTGGGGCGTGGCGGACCCTCGCGACCTGAACTGGCTCGACGCTCCACCCGAACCTGCCGTGGTGGAGGCACGCGCCCGCCTCACCACCCTGGAGGCACTGGACGACACCGGCCGCCCCACCGCGCATGGCCGTGCCATCGCGCGTCTGCCGATGCCGCCGCGCCTTGCCCATATGCTGATCCGCGCCGCCGATCACGGCGCCACCACGCTCGCCGCCGACATCGCCGTCCTGCTCGGCGAACGCGGTCTCGGCGGCAACGATGTCGATCTGGACAATCGCCTGCGTCGGTGGCGCAGCGACCGGGGTCCCAAGGCCAACGCCGCCCGCGCGCTCGCCCGGCGATGGTCCACCCTCCCGTTACCGCGTGGAACAGGCGACCAGCCGGCCGAGCGACCCGATCTGGACGTCACACCGGGGCTTTGCCTTGCGCTTGCCTATCCCGATCGCATCGCGCGCCGCCGCGATCAGGGCGGCGAGCATTGGGCCTCTGTCGGTGGCCGCGGCTTCCGTCTCGACCCCGCGTCACCGCTTGCCACCGCCGAATGGCTCGCCGTCGGCGAGACGCAGGGCGCGGCGTCGGGCGCGCGCATCCTCTCCGCCGCGGCGATCGATCCGTCGACCGTGGAGGCGCTGTTCGCCGATCGTATCGAGATCCGCCGCACGGCCGTCTTCGATCCCCTGACCGGCAGCGTCCAGCCGCAGCGCGAACGCCGCCTTGGTGCGCTTCGCCTGTTGGGCGGTCCCGATTCGAACGCCGACCCCGCCACCATCGCCGCTGCGCTGCTGGAGGGGGTGCGTACCCATGGCCTCGATCGCCTGCCCTGGCCGGACGGCGCCCATGCCTACCGGGCACGGGCCGCCTATGCCGGCATCGCGCTGGATGACGCGGCGCTTGTCGACCGGCTGGACGAATGGCTTGCGCCGCTGCTCGAAAACCGCCGCCGGCTCGATGCCATTGCGCCGGCTGCGCTGACCGAGGCGATCCGCAACCTGCTCGACTGGGATGAACAGCGCCGGGTGGACGCCATGGCCCCGCCGCATTTCACCAGCCCGGCCGGGAGTACGCATGCGATCGATTATGCGGCGGAGGGTGGGCCGCGCGTCGAATTGCGGGCGCAGGCGTTGTTCGGGCTGGCCGAGCATCCGGTGATCGGCCGCGACCGCGTGCCCCTCGTCCTCAGCCTGACCTCGCCGGCCGGGCGACCGATCCAGACGACGCGCGATCTGCCCGGTTTCTGGGCGGGAAGCTGGGCGGCGGTCGCCAAGGAGATGCGCGGTCGGTATCCGCGCCATCCCTGGCCGGACGACCCTGCGGGTGCGGCGCCGACGCTGCGCACGAAAAAGGCGGATGCAAGAGCCGCCGGTTCGCGATAAGGAGACGCCATTATGGCCACTGCCCGTATCTTCAAGCGCCCCAAGAACGCCATGCAGTCCGGCAAAGCCCGGACCGATCACTGGCAGCTCGAATTCGCCCCCGCGGAGGCCAAGAAGGCCGATCCGCTGACCGGCTGGGCCGGCAGCGGCGACACGCGGGATCAGGTGCGTCTGTTCTTCCCGACGCTGGAGGCCGCGGTCGCCTATTGCGAGCGCGAGGGGATCGATCATCACGTCGTCCCCACCCCGACCGCGACCCTGAAGCTGCAGGCCTACGCCGACAATTTCCGCTGAGGCGGGGGGGGGGGGCGGCGCTGCTTTGAAACGCGCGTTTTTGCGCGTTTCCAGCGACGCTGTCAGGCCAGCCCCGCGCCCAGCACGTAGAGCAGCTTTGCGTCGATCCCCAGTCCTTCGTCGCGCTTCTGCGCGATGAAGGCGGGCACCTCGGCCAGCGGTACGCGGTGGACGGTGATGTTCTCGCCCTCGTGCCCGCCGCCGTCCGACACGCGCGCCAGCCCGGTCGCACGAACGAGGTTGAACCCTTCGGACGACATGCCGGGCGACGAATAGAAGAAGCCCAAATCCTCGATCCGCTCCGGCCGGTAGCCGGTTTCCTCCTCCAGTTCGCGCGCGGCGGCGTCGGTCGTCGCTTCGCCGGCATCCTCGTCGCCGACCAGTCCGGCCGGCAGCTCCAGGCAGGCGCGGCCGATCGGTATCCGGTGCTGCTCGACCAGGATCAGGTGGCCCTCATGCACCGCGACGATCACCGCGGCGCCGATGCCGCCGCGCCGCGCGACATATTCCCACGTGCCTTCCTTGTGCGCGGCCAGGTATTTTCCTTCCCAGACGACGCTCACAGTTCGATCAACCTGTCGGGCAATTCGTTCACGTCATTCTCCTTGGATGGGATGCGTTCGGCCAGGATCGCGCCGATCCGCTCGACCGCGGCGACGATCCCGTCCGCCGGGCGCCCGGCCCGCATCTTGGCCAGCAGAGGCGCCAGCGCCTCGCCCCAGCATTCGGGCGAGACATGGTCGTGGATCGCGGCGTCGGCGATGATCTCGGCGCGGTGTTCCTCGGCGGACACGTAGAGCAGCACGCCGGTCCGCCCCTTGGTCCGCTTCTCGGCCCCTGCCCGAAACAGCGCCAATGCCTGCCGATGCACGCGCCGCGTCTTGGTGCGCCCCGGTGTCAGCGCCAGCCTCAAAGGCCGCCACGCCAGCAGCAGGCGTGCGCCCATAAAGGTCAGCGTCGCCAGCACCAGCGCGATCAGCATCAGGGTGCGCGGGGAGGGGGCTTCGTCCCAGGGCTCGAAGGTCGCGTGCACCGCCTCGGCCATGCCCGGCACGCTGGCGAGCAGCGCCAGCATCAGCAGCATGGCGAGCACCGACCATTGCAATGCCGCATCGTGATAGGCGTCCGACCGGCGCGCCAGCACCGTCACGATCTCGCCCGCGGTGTTTGCCTCCGCACGGGCAACCGCCCCGGCGACGCGCGCATGATCCGTGTCGCTCAGCCGCATCACCAACTCCCCGAAGCGCCGCCGCCGCCGCCCGATCCGCCGCCACCGCCGGTAAACCCGCCGCCCATCCAGCCCCCACCGCCGCCGCCGGACGAGCCGCCACCCCATCCGCCACCGCCGCCGCCACCCCGGCCGGCTTCCCGCCCGATCTCGTTGGCGATGCTCCACAGAATCACCGGCATCATCCCGCTATCCCCGCGATATCGCCGGCCTTTCACGCCCCGCCGACCGACAAAGGACATCAACACGGCAAAGCCGATGATCCCCCAGAAGATGAGGCCGATGGGAACGTTGCCCTGTTCGCGCGTCCGCCCGCGCTGCGCCGCATCGAACGTCTTTGCGGCCTCCGCCACCTTTGCCTTTGCTTCCGCGTCTGGACGGGCCAGCTGTTCGGCCAGCGCATCGGCACCCGCCACGACACCACCGGGCAGGTCCCCCGCCTTGAAGCGCGGTATGATGTCTTGCCGGATGACGTTGCCGGAAAACGCGTCGGTCAGAACGGGCTCCAGACCGTACCCCACTTCGACCCGAACCTTGCGCTCACCAGGCGCCACCAGCAGGATCGCACCGTTATTGGCGTCCTTCAGCCCGACCCCCCAGGCGCGCAGCAGGCGGTAGCCGTAATCTTCGATCGGATAGCCTTGAAGGTCGGGGATGGTGGCCACGACGAGCTGTCGCCCGGTCTGCTGCTGAAGCGCCTCGAGCCGCTGCCGGACCTGTGTTTCCCGTGCGGGCGGCAGCACATCCGCCGCGTCGACCACCAGGCCGCTGAACTTCGGAAAGGTTTGTGCCTGCGCTGTCGTTGCGACGAGGCACAGCCCTGTCAGCATCGTCAGCCGGCGCAGCGGGACCATCGCGATCAGCCGCCGAAATCCACTTTGGGCGCGTTCTCGGCACCCGGCGTCGTTGCCTGATAGGGGACCATCGGCTTGGCTCCGTAGAACACACGCGCCCCGACCGCATCGGGGAAGGTACGGATGCGCGTGTTATACTCCTGCACGGCCTTGTTATAGTCGAGGATCGCGATGTTGATGCGGTTTTCGGTGCCTTCCAACTGGTCCATGAAGGTCGCAAAATTGTTCTGGCTCTTGAGTTCGGGATAAGCCTCGACATTGGCGAGCAGCCGCCCCAATGAGCCGTTCAACTGCCCCTGCGCCGCCTGGAACTGCGCCATCTTCGCCGGGTCGGTCAGCTCATCCCCCGTCACCTGCACCTGCGTCGCCCGTGCCCGCGCCGCGATCACGTCCGTCAATATCTGCCGCTCGGATGCCGCAGCACCCTTCACCGTCGCTTCCAGATTGGGGATGAGGCTTGCGCGGCGTTGATAGGCGGCCTGCACGTCGGCCCACTTGGCCTTGGCATTTTCCTCGGAGGTCGGCACGCTGTTGAGGCCACAACCGGCCAGCGACGCGGCGGCCATGATGGTAAGCGGGGCGCGAAACTTCATCGACGGGTCTCCTGAACCTGTATCGTTCCTATAGGACAGTCGGCAGGCTTGGCGAAAGCAATATCCAGGGTTAACCTTGCCCACAGCAATAGGGAGCAAGCGTCGATGGCGGGACTCTTCAAGGAATTCCAGACCTTTATCGCGCGCGGCAACGTGCTCGACCTGGCGGTCGGCGTTATCATCGGCGGCGCGTTTGGCGGTATCACCAAGTCACTGACTGATGATGTCATCATGCCGGTTGTCGGCTGGATCTTCGGGGGTTTCGATTTTTCGAGCTACTTCTTTCGGCTCGGACCGATTCCGGCCAGCTATCGCGGTTCGCCGGACAGCTATGCCGCGCTGAAGGCGGCGGGAGTGCCGCTGCTGGGGTATGGCGAGTTCATCACCGTCGTCATCAACTTCGTGATCCTGGCCTTCATCGTCTTCATGCTGGTACGCAGCGTCAACCGGCTGGTCGCGCTGGCCGAACATGAGAAAAAGCAGGGAACGGCGCCGCCGGCGGCCGATCCTGCCGACGTGGTGCTGTTGCGCGAAATCCGCGACGAGTTGCGCAGCCGGTCGACGCCGCCCACCGCATCCGAGCCCCGTTAGGCGGCGGCGAGGGATTTCGCGGTCGCGTCGGCCAGACTGGTCCCGTCCAGGATGCGTGCGGTTTCATCACGCACGCGTGCCATCGCATGCCGGATCGCGCAGTCTGCCTCCGACTTGCAATCGGTGCATGGGCGATACGCGGTGCGGCTGACGCATGGAACGAGCGCAAGCGGACCCTCGATGATGCGAATGATGTCGCCGAGAGAGATCAGGTGCGCGGGGCGCGACAGGCGATATCCGCCCATCTTGCCGCGATGGCTGTCGAGCAGCCCCGCACCACGCAGATCCGCCAGGATCAGCTCAAGGAACTTGCGCGGCACGTTCGCCTCCGCCGCGATCCGCGTCATGGAGGTGGGCGGGGAGCCCGGTTGGGCTTGCGCCAGGAACAGCATCGCACGCAGCGCGTAACGGGAACGCTGGGTCAACATGGTGCTTCCCATGAACCCAAATTGGGGCAAGCGAAAGGCATTTGCGCTCCGCTTCTCCGATCCCTATATCGCTCCCGTCGGGTTCACCCGACTATGGCGATAAATTGCGGCGTATAATAGACGCAGCGGACCCGGGGGCAGTACCCGGCGGCTCCACCATCGCAGCTGACGTAAGGGATTCGCCATGGCGAGTTTCGTGCGACCAGCGTCGCTGATGGGGCCGAACCAGGATCGACGTGTGTTGAAAAGCGCTGTTTTCGTTCGGAATGGGACCACCGTGACGGCCCATATATACAAGTGCCAACGATAACGAGGCTCTTGCGATTGCCGCGTAATTTGAACCTCACGGTTTAAATTACATCGGACAAAAGCGCGGTTGGGCTGCACCGGGCAACAGAAGCAGACACCGGCGGTACGGGGGGCACCGAGCAACAGAAGCTCCCCACTTCCTCATATCTGGTGTCGTGATACGTCCGCGGGCATGGTGGCGTGCTGAATGGGTGCATGATAAGCCGCGACGCATGGCCGATATCGATAGTCCGTTCGAGATGATCGCTGCAATGGCGGCACGTGCGCGCCGCGCGTCAAGCGCGCTCGCCCATCAGCCGACTTCTGCCAAGGCAAATGGCCTTCGCGCAGCCGCCGAGGCCGTACGCGCGGATTTGGCTGGGATCCTCCTGGCCAATTCCGAGGATATGGCACGGGCTGAGGCCAACGATCTGTCCGGCGCGATGCAGGACCGGTTGCGACTGGATGCCCGACGTGTTGAGGCTATTGCGGATGCCATTAAAGCAGTGGCGGCGTTGCCTGACCCGGTGGGTGAAGTGATCGACACGCGCACCCGCCCCAACGGGCTGGAACTCACACGTGTGCGCGTGCCGCTGGGCGTGCTGGGCATCATCTATGAAAGTCGGCCGAACGTGACGGCGGATGCCGCGGCGCTGGCGGTGATGTCCGGCAATGCCGCAATCCTGCGCGGCGGTTCCGAAGCGGCGCACAGCAACCGGGCGATCCATGCGGCTTTCACAAACGGCCTTACCGAAGCTGGCCTGCCGACGGATGTGGTGCAATTGGTATCGACCACGGACCGGGCCGCGGTCGGCGCGATGCTCGCCGCGGAAGGCGCGATCGACCTGATTATTCCGCGGGGGGGGAAGAGCCTGGTGGCGCGGGTGAAGGCCGAGGCGCGGGTTCCGGTACTGGCGCATCTGGATGGCATCAACCATGTCTATGTCGATGGATCGGCAGACGAAAACATGGCCGGCCGGATCGTGCGCGATGCCAAGTTGCGGCGCACCGGAATCTGCGGCGCGATGGAAACGCTGTTGATCGACCGCAGTTACCGCGACGTGGCGGGGCTGGTACGGGTCCTTAGCGGGGGCGGATGCGAGGTACGGGGCGACGGACGCATTCGCACGCTGGTGCCCGAGGTGGCCGCCGCCGCACCCGAGGATTGGGACACCGAATATCTGGACGCGATCGCGTCGGTCGCGCTGGTCGACGGGCTGGACGGCGCGCTGGCGCATATCGGGGCGCATTCCTCCGGCCATACCGATGCGATCGTCGCCGAAGATCAGGACGTGGCGGAGCGCTTCCTGGCGCAGGTCGACAGCGCGATCGTGCTGTGGAATGCGTCCACCCAGTTCGCGGATGGCGGCGAATTCGGATTGGGCGCGGAGATCGGCATCGCGACGGGGCGCCTGCACGCGCGTGGGCCCGTCGCGCTGGAGGGCCTGACGACATATAAATGGGTCGGCCGCGGGAGCGGGCAGATCCGCGGGTGAGCCGGCCACGCTATGTCGGCCTGCTCGGCGGATCGTTCAATCCGGCGCACAAGGGGCATCGCGGCATCAGCCTGAACGCGATCCGCGCGCTGAAGCTGGATGAAGTGTGGTGGATGGTCTCGCCCGGCAATCCGTTGAAGGAGGGCGCGACGGACATGGCGCCGCTGGCCGCACGCCTGGCATCGGCGCGCCGGATGGCACGCCGCGCCCCCATCCGCGCAAGCGCGATCGAAACCCGGCTGGGCACGCGCTACACCGTGGACACCATCCGCAAACTGATCCGCCGATACCCCGACATCCGCTTCATCTGGCTGATGGGGAGCGACAATCTTGCGCAGTTTCACCGCTGGCGCGATTGGCGCACCATTGCCCGCGCAATCCCGATTGCGGTTGTCGCGCGTCCGGGATACACTACATCGGCCCAATCGGCACCCGCCATGGGCTGGTTCCGGCGCTTTGAACGGCGCCCGGACCAGGCGACGAACTGGATGACGTGGAGACGGCCGGCCCTTGTGCTGTTGCGCTTTCGCCCCGACCCCATTTCCGCCACGGGCGTACGTGCCCGCGATCCAGACTGGCATGTGCGTAAAGTTTAAGCATGCCGTCGTCCAACCCAGGAGCTAACTTGGCCACTTCCCCCCAATCGCCCAAGCCGTCCGACGCCGCAGAGGTCGAGGCGCTGCACCGCCTGATCCTCGCCTCGCTGGACGACGACCAGGCGGTGGAGACCGTTTCGATCCCGCTGGCGGGCAAGTCCTCGATCGCCGACTATATGGTGATCGCCAGCGGACGTTCGACCCGGCAGGTCGCATCGATGGCGACGAAACTGGCCGAGAAGATCAAGGCCGAATTCGGCCGGATCGTACGGATCGAGGGGCTGCAGACCGCCGACTGGGTGCTGCTCGATGCGAATGACGTGATCGTGCACCTGTTCAGGCCCGAGGTTCGGACCTTCTACAATCTGGAGCGGATGTGGGCGTTCGGCGATGCGCCGGCGGCCGCCCCGACGCCTGCCCCCCAAGCCTGACGCTTCACCGCCCGTGTTGCTGCACATCGTCGCACGCGGGCGAATCGGACGTTCGCCCGAGGCGGAACTGGTCGACCGCTATCTGAAGCGGATCGCCTGGCCAACGCGCGTCACCGAACTGCCCGATACGGGCGGCCGCGTGCCGCCGCGCGAAGGGCAGAGCCGGCTGATCCTGCTGGACGAAAAGGGCGAGAACCTGCCCTCCATGGCCTTTGCCGAGCGGCTGGGTCGCTGGCGTGACGATGGGGTGCGCGAGGTGCGCTTCATGCTGGGCGCTGCGGACGGCTTCGACGATGCGGCGCGGGCCGAGGCCGACCTGCTGCTGTCGTTCGGGCGCGCGACATGGCCGCACCTGATGGCACGCGCGATGCTGGCCGAGCAACTGTTCCGCGCGACCAGCATCCTGGCCAATCATCCCTATCACCGCGAAGGCTGACATGCGGGTCGCATTCGGTTTCTCGCTGGCGCTGATCCTGGCGGGGAGCGGTGCGGCGCGGGTGCCCGATGCGGCGGAGCAGGCGCGGCGGCTGGCGGCGGCGAAGCGGGCGGCGGTGGTGGCGCAGGACCGGGCGGTGCAGTTGATGGCGGATGCGGCGCGGGTGCGCGGCGTGGCCGAGCGGGCCGAGGTGCGCGAGCGTGCGATGGCGGCACGGGTCGAGGCGGCGGCGGCGGATGTGCGCGCGGCCGAGGCGAGGGTCGCGTTGATCGACCGTCTGCGCGAAGCGCGCGAGGCCCGGCTGGCGGATGCGCAGACGCCGGTCGCGCGCCTGTTGGCGGCGATGCAGGGGCTGGCGGTGCGGCCGATGGCGGCGACGCTGGTGCAACCGGGATCGGTCAGCGATCTGGTGCATGGCCGCGCGGTACTGGCCAGCACCCTGCCGGCGATCCGCACCCGGACCGAGGCCGTGCGGCGCGGCATCGCCGCGGCGCGGGTGATGCGTGCGCGTGCCGAAGTGGCGGCACAGGCGCTGGTCGCCGGGCGCCGCAAGCTGGAGGGCGCGCGCCGCGAACTGGCCGACACCGCCGCCGGTCACCGCGCGCGGGCGGAGGCGATCGGCCAGACCGCGATCGGCGAGGCGGACCGCGCGCTGGCGATGGGCGAGGCGGCCCGCGACCTGGTCGACCGCATGGCGCAGGATGGCGCGGCCCAAACCACGGCGAGCGATCTTGCCGCGCTGCCCGTGCCCCTGGCGCGACCATTGGCGCCGGGGGTGACGGGATCGGTGCCGGAGCCCGGAACCTACCGATTGCCGGTGCGCGACGCGCGGCTGGTCAGCGGGTTTGGCGAGCTATCCCCCGCTGGGGTGCGGGCACGCGGACTGACCCTGGTCACGGAGCCACGGGCGACGGTGATGGCGCCGGCGGACGGCCTGGTGCGCTATGCCCGGCGCTACCGCGGCTATGGCGATATCGTGATCCTGGATCACGGTGGGGGGTGGACGAGCCTGGTCACCGGATTGGGCGCGCTGGCGGTACGGCCGGGTATGCGCGTGACGGCGGGAACGCCGCTTGGCCGTGCCGGTGGGGACGAGACGCCGCGTGTGTCGGTGGAGTTGCGGCGGCGGGGGCAGCCGGTGGATATCGCGGCGTTGTTGGGGTGAGAGTGCAACGCGGGCGTGATGGGGACGTGTCGCGGTCTTCAATAATCGATCACGCGCGAACTCGACGTACAGACAAGGTCGTCAGTGCTTGAGCCGGATGACGTGAGGTTTGATTATCATCCGTTCGTCTCGAGTAGCCGTCGAGTAGCGGCAGAGCCGCGTATCGAGACGGTGTATCGAGAGACAGGTTGGCTCGCGCGGCGGTACCTCGATACGAGCTCTCGATACGCTCCTGCGGAGCTACTCGATCTCTACTCGGCACGAACGGGTCAAGGTAAAATCATCACGGTCGAGTAAATTGCGCGTTGGATCTGCATCACACATCCGTATCCATCCGATCGGCCTGAGCCCTTCGACAAGCTCAGGATAAATTTCGGCGCGTGGTGCCGAAGTCGAAGGCCAAGCGCTAAGACTGTGCTTCGACTTCAGCTTAGCGCTGAAGTTTATCCTGAGCGGCTGGTTTGCCAGCCAGTCGAAGGGCTCAGCACGAACGGAGCGGGGTGAATCGGATTTCACGCAGCTTGCTCTAGATCGGTCGGAAACCGCTCTGGCGCCCGTCGAACGGGACGGTGGCGACCGTGTAGGCCAGTCCTGCCTCTTCGGCCGCCCATCGCAGCCGAAGATCACGCACGAACCCGCGGGGCCCATTGGGAACCCAGTCCAAGGTCCAGATGGTCAGCATGTCGCGCAATCTGCCATCCCCGTGATGGCCGCCGTGGCCCATCTTCTCCGGCAAAGATATCGCGCTGTCGGGGCGATCTGTCCACGGGATGGGCCGCCATTATCCAAACGGTTGCACCTCCTGCCGCCAGCCAGCCTCTGTTCAGCCGCGCTATCGCTTTGATCGGCGGCGCGGTTGCCGCTAATGTGGCATATTCCTCCAAGGCTCAGGACCCTCGATGCCCCGTCCGTTGCTTACTGCCACTGCGATCGTCGGCACGCTTGCCATGGTGCCGCTCGCCACCGCCGCGATGGCCGCCGTCGACAGCGGTACCTATCGCGAGTTCGACCAGTTCCTGGAGGTGTATAACCGCGTCAAGGCCGACTATGTCGACAAGGTCGATGACAAGACGCTGATAAAGGGTGCGATTCAGGGGATGCTGGCGGCGCTCGACCCGCATTCCAGCTATGTCGATGCGCTGGATTTCGACAATCTGAAGATCCAGACCGAGGGCAATTACGGCGGACTGGGCCTGACCGTTTCGATGGAGGATGGCGCGGTCAAGGTGATCGCGCCGCAGGAGGATACGCCGGCGGGGCGGGCGGGCATCAAGTCCGGCGACTATATCACGCATATCGACGGCAAGCTGATCTATGGCCAGTCGCTGGACGAGGCGATCGGCGTGATGCGCGGCAAGCCGGGGACCAAGATCGCACTGACGCTGGTGCGGCCGGGGCGCGACAAGCCGCTGGAGGTGACGCTGGTGCGCGAGGTGATCGTGCAGCGTCCGGTGAAGTGGGAAGTGCGCGGCGATGTCGGTTACATCAACATCAACACTTTCTCCGAGAACACCGGGGCGGATACGCGCGCGGCGATCATGGCGATCGACAAGTCGCTGGGGCATCGCCCGCTCGGCTACGTCGTCGATCTGCGCGACAATGGCGGCGGCCTGCTGACCCAGGCGATCGCGGTGTCCGACGCGTTTCTGGAGCGTGGCGAGATCGTGTCGCAGCGCGGCCGCGAGAAGAGCGATATCGAGCGTTATTATGCCAAGGCCGGCGATGACGCCCATGGCCTGCCGGTGATCGTGCTGACCAATTCGGGCACGGCCTCCGCCTCCGAAATCGTGGCGGGCGCGCTTCAGGATCATCACCGCGCGATCGTGATGGGCGAGCGGACGTTCGGCAAGGGATCGGTGCAGACGCTGCTGCCACTGGGGCCGGAAACGGCGCTGCGCCTGACCACGGCGCGCTACTACACGCCGTCCGGCCGTTCGGTGCAGGAGGGCGGGATCGAACCCGACCTGGCGGTGCCGCAGATTTCCGATCCCGATTACAAGTCACGCCCCGTGTTCCGGGAGGCCGACCTGCGCCGCCACCTGATCAACGAGGTGAAGGCCGACGACAAGATACTGGAAGAGGATACCAAGACCGATCCGCGCTTCGCCGCGACGCCCGACAGCCTGAAGAAGCAGGGGATCGAGGACTTCCAGCTTTATTATGCGCTCAAGACGATCGCGCGGCTGGGCGGGGCGACGCAGGTCGCCGCGGCGACCAAGCCGCCGGTGAAGTGATGGCGCGGCGGGTGACGGCGGGCGAACGGCAGGCGAACCGGATCGCGTTCCTGCTGCCGGCGGCACTGCTGGCGGGGGCATGGGCGTCGCAACTGATCGGCGGGCTGTACCCGTGCGAGATGTGCCACTGGCAACGCTGGCCGCATTATGCGGCACTGGTGCCGGCCTTTGCGGCGTTCTTCGTGCCCCAGCGCAGCATTCGCGGGTCGCTGATCATCCTGGCGGCGCTGCTGATCGCGGTGTCCGGTGCGATCGGGGTGGCGCATGCCGGGGTGGAATATGGTTGGTGGCAGGGCTTCACCGCCTGCACCTCCACGGTGCAGATGGGGGGCATGAGCGCGGCCGAACGGCTGGATGCGATCATGCGCGCGCCCGTCATCCGCTGCGACGTGGCGCAGTGGACGTTGGCCGGCATCTCGCTGGCCGGGTTCAACGCCCTCTTCTCGTTGGGGGGCGCGGCCACCATCTTGGTGCTGATGAGGAAGGCACGATGAGCGCTTTGGGATGGATGCCGGGCGACCGGCGCGAAACGACGCGGGCGATGATCCGGGTCGATCAGGCCGGCGAATATGGCGCCACCCGCATCTATGCGGGGCAGCTGGCGGTGCTGGGCGACCGGCACCCCTCGTCGCGGGCGATCCACCATATGGCGGAGCAGGAGGAGCGGCACCGCGCCTTTTTCGACCGGATGATCGTCGAACGGCGGGTGCGGCCGACGATACTCCAGCCCTTTTGGGACGTGGCCGGCTTCGCGCTGGGCGCGGTGACCGCGGCGATCGGGCCGAATGCGGCGATGGCGTGTACCGCCGCGGTCGAGACCGAGATCGACAAGCATTACCAGGCGCAGCTCGACCAGCTGGCGGACAGCGATCCGGAACTGTCCGAGGCGATCGCCGATTTCCAGGCCGAGGAGCTGGAACATCGCGACCATGCGCTGGCATCCGGCGCGGAGGAGACGTTCGGCTATCCGGTGTTGTATGGGTTCATCCGGCTGGGCTGCAAGGCGGCGATCGCCGCGGCGAAGCGGATCTGAGGGAGAGGGTGGTGATGACCAAGGCATGGCTGATGGCGCTGGTGCTGGTCGCCGGACCCGCGGCGGCGACGCAGGCGGTGCAGGGCGTGGCGCTGCCCGGTGCGACCAAGCCGAAGCCGGTGACGGGGCCGGGCGAGGTGTCGCGCAACGCGCCGGTCAACGGCGTGCTGACGCTGTTCGGCAACGAGCGCTGCCCGACCGACAATAACGGCAACGAGATCGTGGTGTGCGTGCGGCGCAGTGCCGAGGAACAGTTCCGCGTGCCCAAGGAACTGCGCGAGCTGCAGATCACGCCCGAGAATGAAAGCTGGGCGGTGCGCGCCACCGGTACGACGAACGAGGGCGTCGGCACGAACAGCATCGGCAGTTGCTCCACGATCGGGGCGGGCGGACAGACCGGCTGTTTCAACCAGCGCGTTCGCGAAAATCGTGCGGTGAACGCCGATCGGCGCCTGCAGGAGTCGCGTGTGCCCTGATGCGGAGGGGAATGCGGGCGGCGCTGTTCCTGCTGGTCTGGTTTTCCTGCGCCTGGTTCGGATCATGGGAGTTCAACCCCAACAACGCGACGCGCCTGTTCGCCGCCGTGGCGATGGTGGAGGACGGCAGCGCGCGGATCGATGCCTTTGCACCGATGACGATCGACAAGGCGGTGTTCGAGCGCCACGCCTATCTGGACAAGGCGCCGGGCATGACGCTGATGGCGCTGCCCGCGGTGTGGATCGCCGATCGGGTGACGGGCGAGCGGGCGGCGGATCATACGCTGGCGGTTTATGATCCGGGGTTCGAGCGGTACATGCGGTTGCGCACCCGGATCGCGGCGGCGACCGGGCCCGCGTTGCTGACGGCGATTGCCGCTGTCCTGTTGTTCGACATGGCGCTGATGGTGAGCGGATCGGCGGCGGCGGCGCTGTTCACCAGCCTGGGCTATGCGCTCGGCACGCCGGTCTGGGGCTGGTCCACGACGATCTTCGGCCATGCGGTGGTGGCGGCGCTGTTCGTGATCGCCGCTTGGAGCGGGATGCGTGGCGGTGCGCGCGGGCTGGCGGTCACGGGACTGGCGCTCGGCTGGGCGGTGGTGGTCGAATATCAGGCGGTGCTGGCCGGCAGCGTGATCGCGCTGTGGGCGATCTGGCGGGCACGGGGCGAGCCCCGGGCCGGGCGCAACGTCGGCGTGCTGATCGGGGCGGGGATGATCGGGCTGCTGCCGCTGCTGGCCTATAACCTGTTCGCGTTCGGCACCGTGTTCCGGGTCGGATATTCGGGCGTGGTCGGGTTCGAGGGGATGCAGCAGGGGCTGTTCGGGCTGACCATGCCGCGGATGGACGTGCTGAAGGCGATCCTGTTCAGCGTGCGGCGGGGGCTGATCTGGGTGGCGCCGATTCTGGCGCTGGCGGTGCCGGGATTGTGCCTGCTGGTGGAGGGGCGCCGGACGCGCGACATCGGCATCATGGCGGCGGGTGTGGTGGTGATCGCGCTGCTGGTGAATGCCGCCTATGTCTATTGGGATGGCGGCAATTCGACCGGGCCGCGCCATGCCATGCCGCTGGCGGGGCTTGCCGCGCTGGGGCTGGCCCAATTCTGGGCAGCGTTGCGATCGACCTGGGCGCGGATGATGGCCTGTGCGGTGCTGGCGCTGTCGATCGCGATCAACCTGGTGATCGCGTCGGCCGAGATCATGGCCTATGCCGCGGTGCCCAATGCGCTGCGGGACGCGGTGTGGCGGGAACGGTTCGTGACGGGGCAGTTGCGCACCATCCCCAATGAATGGTGGGGATGGTCGCCCTGGGAAGGGCTGGCGCTATGGGCCGTGGTGGCGGTGCCGCTGGTCGCGGCACTGGGCTGGAGCGTCAGGCGCGGGCGCGCTTGAGGCCGCGGATGCGGTGCCAGACGTAGAAGGCGACAGCCGCGACGAGCACGACGCCGATGAGCAGATCGGCCTGGTGGAAGAAGGCCTTGACCCGCGGATCGCTGTTCCACTTCTCGCCCAGCTCGCGCCCGACATAGGCAAGCGCGAGGCAGAAGGGCCAGGAGCCGATAAAGGTGTAGAGGTGGAAGGGCACCAGCTTCATGCGCGCGACGCCGGCGGGAAAGGCGATAAAGGTACGGATGACGGGCAGCAGGCGGCCGATCAGCACCGCCGCCGAGCCCCAGCGCGCGAAGAAACGGTCGGCCGCGTCGAGTTCGCCGGGGCCGATCAGAAGATAGCGACCCCAGCGCTCCGCCAGGGGGCGGCCGCCCCGCTTGCCGATCTCATAGGCGACGATCGAGCCGAGATTGCAGCCGAGCGCGCCGGCGGTCGCCGCCAGATAGAGGTCGAACCGGCCGGTGGAGACGAGATAGCCGGCAAAGGGCATGATGATCTCGGACGGCAGCGGAATGCATGCGCTTTCGATCGCCATGAGCAGCATGATGCCCAGATAGCCACCCGACGAAATGACCCAGATCGCAAAGGATGCGAGGGCGCCCAAAATCTGCTCGACCATGGGGTGCGGACTTGCGCGATCGCGATGCGGGCGTCAATCGCCCGCGTGGCCGGCGGAACCCGATCGGGGGGCGGGCGGTTGGCCCGGGCATGACCGATCTGACGCTGAACGACGGCCGCACCATGCCGCAACTGGGCATGGGCACCTTCAAGATTCCCGATGCCCATGTCGCCGCCATCGTGCGGCGCGGGCTGGATATCGGATACCGACTGGTCGACACCGCCGCGATCTACAACAACGAGCGCGGGGTGGGCGACGGTTACAAGGGCGCCGATGCGTTCCTGACCACCAAGCTGTGGAACGACCGGCACCGCGATGCCGAGGCGGCGCTGGACGAGAGCCTGGCGCTCCTGGGTGTCGAGGCGGTCGACCTCTACCTGATCCACTGGCCGGTGCCCGCGGCGGGCGATCATGTCGAGGCGTGGAAGTCCGTGGTGGCTCTGCGCGAGGCGGGCAAGGCGAAGTCGATCGGCGTGTCCAACTTCCTGCCCGAGCATCTGGATGCGATCATCGATGCGACGGGCGTCGCGCCGGCGGTCAACCAGATCGAGCTGCACCCGAATTTCCAGCAGCGGGCTTTGCGCGACTATCATGCCGACAAGGGTATCGTGACGCAGAGCTGGAGCCCGCTGGGGCAGGGTGGCCCGTTGCTCAAGGATCCGGTGATCGCCGGGATCGCGGAGAAGCACGGGCGGTCGGCGGCACAGGTGGTGATCGCCTGGCATTTGGCGCACGGTCTGTCGGTGATCCCCAAGGCGGCGGATGCGGAGCATCTGAGCGACAATTTCGCGAGCAGCGACCTGACGCTGGATACCGAGGATATGGCCGCGATCGACGGGCTGGACCGGGAGGATGGGCGGATCGGGCCGGATCCCGCGACGTTCTGAGGGCTGTCTGCGACAAGGGAGCATTTCCAGACCGCTCGGTTCCTGCTGAGCGAGGCTGTGCTTCGACTTCGCTCAGCACGAACGGATGGTGGGGAGAAAACGCGGTCGTGGTGATGGAGTGACACGCGGCATTTTAGAGTGAAAAATTCGATCGCCTTCGGTCACTCTCACCCTTCCTCGGCTGCGCCGCTCCCTCCAGCAGCGGGAGAGGGAAAAAACGCCGAAAGCGGCGAAGGGTGAGGGCGACCACCTACGATCAAATTCGACCCTAGCCCGTCAGTGCGGCATGCGCTTGTTTCAGGTCCTCCACGAAGCGGGCATATTCCGCTTCTGCCGCGGCCGGGTCGGGAAGGCGTAGCAGGTAGCTGGGGTGGACGGTGATGAACGCCGTGCCGCCGTCCGCCAGCGTCTGGGCGCGGCCGCGTTCGCGGCTGATCGTCATCGTGCGGCCGAATAGCGAACGTGCGGCGGTGGCACCGAGCGCCACGGTAACCTTGGGCTGAATCAGCATCTGTTCCTGTTCGATCCACCAGCGGCATGCGTCGATCTCGCCGGTGTTCGGCTTGGCATGGATGCGGCGCTTGCCGCGGGGTTCGAACTTGAAGTGCTTGACCGCATTGGTGACATAGGCGCGGGTGCGGTCGACACCGGCCTGCGCCAGCGCGCGGTCGAACAATTGGCCGGCCGGGCCGACAAAGGGGCGGCCGGCCAGATCCTCCTGGTCGCCAGGCTGTTCGCCGACGAACATCAGCGGCGCATCGACCGGCCCCTCGCCAAAAACCGTCTGCGTCGCCGGCTTGTAGAGCGGGCAGCGGGTGCAGCCGGCGGCTTCCTCGCGCAGCGCCTCCCACGCCATCTGGCTGTTGCCGCCCACCTCCTGCCGTGCGGTGTCGATCATGCGCGCCTCCCGTGCCTGTGCGCCGGCGATCAGTTGCGGGACCAGCGCGGTTTCCGGCATGTTCTTCCAGTATTTGCGCGGCATCTCCTTCAACATCGCGCCGACCTTCATGCGGGCGGGATTGAAGATGCTGGCATAATAGGTCTTCCACACCTCCTCGGTCGGGTCGCCATCGGGGGCGTCGGCCTTGCTGGCGGCGGGGCCCTCGCTGAGCGTTTCGCCGTCCCAGTGCAGCGACACCTCCGGCGTCAGGATCGACCAGCGCATCGAGGCGAAGCGATTGACGAAAAAGGCGGCGTTGGCGCGGACGATATGATGGTCGGGTTCGAACCAGGCGACGAAGCGCGGCGTGCCGTCCTCGTCCACCTCGCGGAAGCGGACGAATGCGCGCATCTTGTGAATGTCGCGTCGAACGTCCTTGGCGAGCGATTCCAGTCGGCGGACCAGCGGATCGGCCTGATCCTCCAGCAATTTGGGCTGGGTACGCAGCCGGGTCAGCGCGGTGTAGAGCAGCGCCCAGCGCTCGGGATCGGAGGCCAGCGCGGCGCGGCGGGCAAGGTCCATGAACGGGCGGGGCACCGAGAAGCCGGCGTTTGGTGAGGGCGCGGCGTGCGCCACGGCCTCACCCGCGAACAGGTCGGTGGGGGTGGTGCCGACCTGCCAGACGATGTCGTCGGGCGGTACGCCGTCTGCGGCGAGGCCGCGCGCGGCGTCACGCCAACCGTCGAAATCATCGGGCTGGGGGAGGGTGACGACGCGCATCGTTCAGCCGGCCGCCCCGACGGTCATCCGGTCGATCATTCGCGCTCGTCGCCGCCCGGCGGGTTCGCCTTGGCTTCTTCCAGTTCCTTGGGCTTGCGGTCCTCATAGATCTGGCCAAGCTTCTGCTCGGTCGCGTCGTCGAGTTCCTTCTCCGCGGCGGGGAACATCTCTTCCTCCTCCTCATCGATATGATGCTCGTAGCGGTGACGCATGTGGTAGAATTTCGACTCCCATTCGTCGGAGGCGAAATCGAGGTCCATCAACTCGCCGAGCAGGTCGTCTACCTCCTTGTGCTCGCTGACTGAATGGCGGGCATCGTCGCGCAGTTCGGGGTCGCCGAGCATGGTGGCGTAGAGCGACTCCTCCTCGGCGGCGGCGTGGCTTTGCACCTCCAGCCGGAAAGCCTCGAACAGCTTCTGGCGCTCGGACGAATCGCCCTTCAGCTCGGCCAGTTGCTTGAGCATGTCGCGCTGCTTGTCATGGTCGCGCTTCAGGTCGGCGTAGATTTGAGCGGTGGCCATCGGTGCTGTCTCCTTTGGCCGGTTCAACCGGCGAAAGGCTTGCTCGTTTCATCCGCGATTCATTCTCACACCAGAGCGTGTCAGGCGGCGAACAGTTCGAGTTGCTCCTTCTTCTTCTTGGGGACGACCAGCGTCTTCAGGTCGGCGCGATCGGACAGGATGACTGGGCGCCAATCCTCAGTGACGATGAACGGGCGCAGCTTGGCGACCGAGACGGTGAGGCGGGCGACATCGTCGAGGCGCAGGCGGCGCCAGCGGCGGCTGGCGAGGATGCCGTTCACCGCCTTCACCCCCAGGCCGGGCACGCGGAGCAGGAGTTCGCGCGGCGCGCGGTTGACGTCGACGGGAAAATGCTGCCGGAACTTCAGCGCCCAGGCCAGTTTCGGATCGATATCGAGCGGTAGCATGCCGGTGGCATCGTCGGCGGCGGCGACGACCTCGTGCGGCTGATATTCGTAGAAGCGCATCAGCCAGTCCGACTGGTAGAGGCGATGTTCGCGCATCAGCGGCGGGCGCTGGAGCGGGAGCACGGCGGACGCGTCGGGGATCGGGCTGAACGCGGAATAATAGACGCGGCGAAGCTGGAAACGGTCGTAGAGGGTCGAGGCGCGCGAGACGATGTCGCGGTCGGTGGCCGCATCGGCGCCGACGATCATCTGCGTCGACTGGCCGGCGGGCGCGAAGCGGGGGGCGGACTTGTAGCGCTTGGCCGCATCGCGCGTGTCGATGATCGAGGACTTCACATCGGCCATCGCACCCTCGATCCGGGCGCCGTCCTTCTCCGGGGCGAGACGCTTCAGTCCGCCGGCGGTGGGAAGCTCGACGTTGATCGAGACGCGGTCGGCATACAGGCCGGCGAGGCGGACGAGCTCCGGATCGGCGTCGGGGATCGTCTTGAGATGGATATAGCCGCGGAAATGATGGTCCTCCCGCAAGGCGCGGGCGACCTCCACCATCTGCTCCATGGTATAGTTGGACGAGCGGATGATGCCCGAGGAGAGAAACAGACCCTCAATATAATTGCGCTTGTAGAAGGCGATGGTCAGCTTCACGACCTCATCCGCGGTGAAGCGGGCGCGGCGGACGTTCGAGGATTTGCGGTTGATGCAATAATGGCAGTCGAAGATGCAGCTGTTGGTCAGCAGGATCTTGAGCAAGCTGATACAGCGACCGTCGGGCGCATAGGCGTGGCAGATACCCATGCCCTCGGTCGAGCCCAGCCCCTTGCCATCGCGGCTGTTCCGCTTGGCGGTGCCGGAGGACGCACAGGATGCGTCATATTTCGCAGCGTCGGCAAGGATTTCGAGCTTCTGCCGGGTGTCGAGCTGCGCCATTCGTTCGATATATGTTCGGGGGGCGGCAGGGGCAAGGCGCGGCGCGGACCTGCCGGTGATTCGCGGGGCAAAAAGCGCGCGGGGAGGGTGCCAAGAGCGTGGAAGTGGACACTACGTCCCCCGGTCCGTGTCCACTTACTATTGTTGCAATCGCAATATGGCGGATCGGGGCGGGACCTGATGGCACCGGGGGCATGCCGGCGTCATAGCAGGTCGGGCGGGTGTAGGACAGTTCGGCACAGGCGATGCCGGCGGCGGTTCAGGCGCGGACGAGGCGATCGGCCAGATGCTGGTAGAAGGCGCAGGTGTCGGCAAGATCGGCGCCCGACAGATGGAGATGCTCGCCCACCGCATAGCGGCGCAGCGTGGTCGAGGCAGGGGCGGGCCAGCCGGCGGTCATCCAGCGGCCGCGGGGCAGATCGGGGCGGCGTACCCAGCCGTCATGATGGAACAGGCAGGTGCGCGACCGGCACAGGGCGTTGAGACGCGCCTGGTCGGCCGCCATGTCCCACCGGGCATGGGCGTGGCCGCCCAGCTTGTTCGCGGTGGTATGGTGGAGCGACAGCGGGCGTATCGGCTCGCCGCCGGCGATCTCGTCCATGAGGACGTGGAGGAAGCGGTCCAGTTCGCGCAGGCAGTTGCCGAGATACAGCGCGCGGACGCGGCCGCCATGCCCGGTCGGCCAGGGCGTGCCGAAGGCGGTGCCGGCGGCGATAGCGGCGAGGAACCGGGTACCGCGACGCATGGTGTCGTAGGCGGGGCCGCTCACCGGCGGCTGCGCCAGTAATGCCAGCGCAACAGACGAAAGATCAGGCCGCGCGACAGCCACGCGACCAGGACGATGCCGGCGAAAAGAAGAGGGAAGAACAGGACGAGCGGGATGGACGCCGGCCCCAGCGTCATTCGGCGGCGATCACCGCGGCGTGCTGAACCTTTGCCTCCCGATCGGCGCGCAGCTTTTCGGTACGTTCGGCACGCGAGGCCATGACCTCCCACGAGGCGGCGGCGCGTTCGCATTGTTCGCGGACGTTGGTCAGCGTCGCCTCGCCCGCAGCGGTGCGCTGGATCGTGGCCTGCTGGCGGAAAAAGGCTGCATCGTTCGACATGGTGGCATCTCCGTTGCGGCAAAGAGAAATGGCGGCCCGGACGGGCCGCCATTCGAAGATCAGTCGATCGGCTGGAGATTGACTGCCGCCATCTTGCCGCGGCGATCCTGTTCCAGTTCGTAGCCGACGCGCTGATCCTGGTTCAGCGTGATCATGCCGGCGCGTTCCACCGCGGAGATATGGACGAAAGCGTCCGCGCCACCCGTGTCGGGTGCGATGAAGCCATAGCCCTTGTCCGCATTGAAGAACTTGACGGTGCCGGTAATGCTCATGAATTTTCCTTCGTTCGAGGGCGTGCCGAAGACCGGTGCGCCCGGTGCCGTGGCTGCAGGGAAAGAAGGAGAATGGGCCGCAAAGCGCCGAAAACCGTCGATATGCGACTAAAGCAGGTCCAACATGGGGATGCGGGGGCGGGGATGCAAGGCCCCTGACCGCCGACTGCATCGGCCCCGAGATCTTCTTGCTGCGGGCAGAAGGATTATTCGGCCGCGATCAGGGTGCTGGCGGCCTGGAGGTCGACCGAGACCAGCCGGCTGACGCCGCGTTCGACCATGGTGACCCCGAACAGGCGGTGCATGCGGCTCATGGTGACGGCATTGTGGGTGACGATCAGGTAGCGCGTGTCGGTTTCGCGCGTCATCCGGTCGAGCAGGTCGCAGAAGCGTTCGATATTGGCGTCGTCGAGCGGGGCATCGACCTCGTCCAGCACGCAGATCGGCGCAGGGTTGGTGAGAAACAGCGCAAAGATCAGCGCGATCGCGGTCAGTGCCTGTTCGCCGCCCGACAGAAGCGTCAGCGACTGGAGCCGCTTGCCGGGGGGCTGCGCCATGATCTCCAGCCCGGCCTCCAGCGGATCGTCCGAATCGACCATTTCGAGATGCGCCGATCCGCCGTCGAACAGGGTGGTGAAGAGGCGGCGGAAATGGGCGTCGACCGCGGCAAAGGCGGTAAGCAGCCGCTGGCGCCCTTCGCGGTTGAGGGTGCCGATCGAGCCGCGCAGCCGCTGCACCGCCTCGCCCAGCTCGTCGCGGTCGGCGATGGTGGCGCGGCCGGCTTGCTCCAGCTCGGCCAGTTCGGCCTCCGCGACCAGATTGACCGGGCCGAGCCGGTCGCGCTCGGCATTGCGCTTCTCATGCGCGGCGGCCTCGGCCTGCGGGGTATCGACGGTGGTGCTGTCGAATTCCAGCTTGGCGGGGAGGACGGGGGCGGGGCAGCCGAACCGCTCGCCGGAGACGCGGCCCATCTCGACGCGGCGGAGTTCGTGGGATTCGACGCGCGCCGCGGCGGTGGCGCGACCCTCGCGCGCGGTGGCCAGCGCTTCCTGCGCGCGGGTCGATGCCGCCTCGGCCTCGCGCACGGCCGTGTCGGCGGCGCGTTCGTCGGCCTGAAGGGCATCGGCGCGGGTGCGGGCGGCGGCGTGGTCGCCGTCCAGCCGTTCGATCTCCACGGCCAGCGCGGCAGGGCGCTCGGCCAGGGCGGCAATGTCGCGGTCGAGATCGGCGGCGCGGGTAGCCATCGCGGCGATGCGCGCCGCCGCCTCGTCTGCGCGGGTGCGCCAGCCCGATGCCTCGGCCAGTGCGGCGGTGCGGCGCTCGCGCGCGGCGGCGAGCGTGCGGTCGCGGGCGAGCCGGTCGGTGCGCGCCGTGGCGACGGCGCCGCGGGCGGCCTGCGCCTCGGCTTGCAGGCGCTCCACCTGGCTGGCGGCGACGCCATCGGGGAGGGCGGCCAGCGCATCCTCCGCGGCGGACAGCGCAGTGGCGGCGTCGCCGACCTGCGCGTCGAGCTGCGCGACGCGGTTGGCGAGGTCGGTGCGCTGGGCGGCCAGTCGCTCAAGCTGGGCGGTGGCACGGTCCTCGGCACGCTGGGCGTCGCGGGTGTCGGTATCGGCGCGGGCGAGCAGCGCGCGGGCCGAGGCGGCGGCGGCGCGGGCGCGGGCGAGGCGCTCGTCGATCGCGGCGCGCTGGCGGGTGGCGGTGTCGACCGCGGCTTGCGCGAGGGGGCGTTCCGCCTCGATCGCCGCGAGACGGTTGCGGCGTTCGAGGCGCTCGGCCGCGGCGGCACCACCCCCCTCGGTGGCGTAGCCGTCCCAGCGGCGGACATGACCCTCGCGGGTGACGAGGCGCTGACCACAGGCGAGCGTCTGGCCCGAATCGACCTCGACCAGCCAGATCTGCGACAGGCGGCGGGTGAGCGCCTCGGGCGCCTCGACCCGCGCGGCGAGCGGCAGCGTGCCGACGGGGGGCAGGGGATCGTCGGGGTCGAGCGGCGAGCCGGTCCAGTCGGACAGGACGCTGTCGAGCTCGTCGCCCAGCGCGGCGGCAAGCGCGCGTTCGAAACCGGGTTCGGCACGAACCGCATCGAGCAGGCGGTCGTCGCCGCGCTGGGTGGCGCGGGTCAGTGCGGCGGCCTCCGCATCGAGCGCGGCAAGGGCGGCGAGCGCGGCGGCGCGGGCGGCCTCGGCGGGATCGCGCTCGGCGATCGCGTCGGCTTCGCTGGTTTCGGCCCATTGCAGCGCGGCGCGGGCGCGGGCGGCCTGTTCGACGGCGGCCTCTTGCGCGGCGAGCGCGGCGTCACGGTCGGTTTCGAAGCGGGCGGCGTCGGCGAGGGCGGCGAGGCTGTGGGCGGCCTGGGCGGCGTCGCGGCGGGCGCGGTCGTGCGCCTGGGCGGCGGCGGCGCGGGCGGCGGTGGCGACGCGGCGCTCCGCGGATTCGGCGGCATGGGCGGAGAGCGCCCGGGCGAGCGCGACCTCGACATCGCGGGCGTCGCGCTCGGCATCGGCCAGCGCGGCGTCGAGCAGGGGGAGGGCGGCGGTCGCCTCCGCGATCGTCGCGTCGAGCGAGGCGGCTTCGTCGGCGAGGCGGGAAAGTGCGGCGGCGGCGTCGCGCGCCAGGGCGTTTTCGCGCGCATGGTCCTCGGCGATGCGGGCGCGGGCGGCGGTCATGTCGTCCAGGCGGCGCTGGAGGCCGTGGCGCTGGTCGCGGGCGCGGGTGAGGGCGTGGGCGGCCTCCGCGGCGCGGTCGCGGGCGGCAAGGGCGTCGGCGCGCAGGGTGGCGAGGCGGCGGGCGGCGCGGGTGACCGCCGCGGTGGCGGCGGCGGCGGCGGCGGTGGCGGTGGCGACAAGCAATTCGGCCTGTTCCGCCAGTGCCTTGGCCGCGTTGGCGGCGTCGGCCGCGTCGCGCCAGCGGGCAAAGACCATGCGCGCCTCCGCAACGCGGATCTGGTCGGAGAGCAGGCGATAGCGCTCCGCCGTGCGGGCCTGGCGGCGAAGCGCCGCGAGACGCTGGTCCTGATCGGCGATGACCTCGTCCAGTCGGGCGAGGTTCGCCTCGGTCGCGCGCAGCTTGGCCTCGGCATCGCGGCGGCGGACGTGGAGGCCGGCGATGCCGGCGGCTTCTTCCAGCATCGCACGGCGCTCGGCCGGTCGTGCGGCGATGACGGCGCTGATCCGGTTCTGGCTGACCAGCGCCGGCGAATGCGCGCCGGTGGCGGCGTCGGCGAAGAGCAGCGCGACATCCTTGCCCCGCACGTCGCGCCCGTCGATCCGGTAGGCGGAGCCGGCGCCACGCTCGATCCGGCGGACGATCTCGGTTTCCTGCGGGCCGGTGGCGGAGGGGATCTCGGCGAGGAGCGACACCTCGGCAAAGTCGCGCGGCGGGCGGCTGGTGGTGCCCGCGAAGATCACATCCTCCATGCCGGCACCGCGCATCGATTTGGCGCTGGTCTCCCCCATCGTCCAGCGCAGCGCTTCGAGAAGGTTCGACTTGCCGCAGCCATTTGGCCCGACGACGCCGGTCAGGCCGGGTTCGATGCGTAGATCGGCCGGGTCGACGAAGCTCTTGAAGCCGGTGATGCGAAGGCGCTTGATCTGCACCGGTGCGTCTTACCTCCGGAGGTGGGAGACCGCCAGCGTTGCGCGGCTTGGCGGCCCCTCACCCTTCCACCGCTTCGCGGCGGGCTCCTCCAGCATCAGGTCGCCCATGCCCCCGGCATGGGCTGAACAGCGCGGGGCGCTGTTCACCTGATGCTCCCCGGAGGGGAGAGGGCCGGTCGGGTCAGGCGCCGTTCTGCTTCAGCGCGCTCTCGATGTCCTTCCAGCTGATCGCGTTGGGGACGACCTTGCCGTTGATAAGGAAGGTGGGGGTGCCGGACACGGTGCCGTCCTGCGTCTTGTCCTGCGTCTGCTTGGTCAGGCGGTCGATCTCGCCCATGTTGGCGAGGCATGCCCGCGCCTTGGGCTCGGGGATGCCGCGCTGCTTGACGAAGTTGATGAGGTCCATCTGCTCGGCCATCATGCGGATCGCATCGACGGGCTTTGCCGCCTGAAGCTGCTGCTGCATGGCCTGCGGCATCGCCTGCAGCTTGTCGTTGAAGCCGTTCTGCGCCTGGTACATCTGTTCGAGCAGCGGGAAGAAGGGCTGTGCGCCGCCGCACTGACCGAGCAGCGCCGGCGGCAGATCGGGCGCGCCGTGGACGAGGAATTCGCGGAATTCGAACGAGACCTTGCCCGAGCCGACATAGTTCTTCGTCAGCGGCTCATAGGCTTCGCGGGCGAAGGCGCCGCAGGTGGGGCACAGGCGCGAGCCATATTCGACCAGCTTGATCGGGGCGTTGGGGTTGCCCATCACATAGCCTTCCGCCGTCTTGGACACGGTGTCGGTCCAGTTCTGGCCGGCAGGGGCGGCGACCGGGGCGACCGGGCTGGCCGCGGTGGTGCTGTTGCCGTCGCCGCCGCCGCCGCAGGCGGCGAGAACGAGCGTGAGGGCCAGCGGGGCAAGACGACGCATCATGGCATGGATACTCCGTTGATCAGCGCGCGCCGGCGGCGCGCAGCAGGGGTTCGAGGCCGGCCCAGGCGAAGCTGTCCGCCTGCTTGCCGTTGACGATGAAGGCGGGGGTGCCCTGAATGGTGTCGGGCGCGGCGCTGGTCATCGCGACGATCCGGTCGATCGCGGCGCGATCGGCGAAACAGGCCTGGATGGCCGGATCGGTCAGACCCCGCGCCTTGGCGATGTCGGACAGGCCGGCGCCGTCGGCGAGCGCGCGAAGCTGGGCGGCCAGCGGATAGGCGGACAGGCGCTGGGCGTTGTTCTGGTCGAATTCCGACCCGCGGGGCAGCCACGTCTTCTGCGCGGCGAAGATCGCCTGATGCGTGCCGAAAAAGCCCCGGGCGCCGCCGCACCGCGCCAGCACGGCGGCGGCGAGATCGAGGCGGTCGCGGATGAAGTGGCGCAGCTCCAGACTGGTCGAGCCGGAACGGATCATGCGACCTTTCAGCACCGCATCCGATTCGGTGGCGAAGGCGGCACAGTGCGGGCAGGTATAGCTGGCATATTCGACCAGCTTCACGCGCGCGGCGGGATTGCCCAGCACATAGGCGCCGGCGGACGTCTGGGCGACGGTGGTCGTCCAGTCCTGTTTTGGTGCCGCGGCGGTGAGCAGGGCAAGGCCGAGAAAGGCAAGGATCAGGCGCATCAGGACACCTTGGGCAGGCCGCGGGTGGCAGCGACGCCGGCGGCAAAGGATTCGAGCACGGCGCGCAGTTCGGGATCCGCGATCCCCTTCAGCCCGTCGCCCATTTCGGGCGGCACGGGTTGCGGCGCAGGCGGCGCCTTCCTGGCGGGCATGCGCGCCGGCAGCTCGCCCTGGCGGATCTGGATGCGGGCGACCGCGCAATAGCCGAAGAAGCGGTTCACCCGCTCGATGATCTCGGGCTGGATATGCTGCATCATCGGCGCGTGTGCGCCGCGCACGACCAGCGTCAGCGTGCCGTCCTGCTTCTTGCCATGGGGAAAGCGAATCGATTCGGGGGCGCTGGCCGCGGACAGGCGCGGGCCGACGATATCGGGCCAGCGGCTGACCACCGCGCTTTGCACGAAGCCGAAGCGGCGAAAGGCCGCGCCGCCGATGGCGGGCAGCAGTTCGGACACCGCACGCGAGCGGTTCGAACGAACGGATTCAGGTCGGGGGGCGCCGGCGCGCTTGCTCATGGGCGACGCCATGCCATAGCGGGCGGGTGGACGCCAAGCGATCTTCGATACCCGACCGGCTGCTCGCCTGGTACGACCGACACCGGCGCGACCTGCCATGGCGCGCCAAACCCGGCGAGGTGCCCGATGCCTACCGGGTCTGGCTGTCCGAGGTGATGCTCCAGCAGACGACGGTGGCGGCGGTGACGCCGCGCTTCGAGGCGTGGGTCGCGCGCTGGCCGGATTTCGCTAGCCTGGCGGGGGCGGACGAGGCCGACGTGATGGCCGCCTGGGCGGGGCTGGGCTATTATGCGCGGGCGCGCAACCTGGTGAAGGCGGCGAGGGCGGTGGTGGCGGAGCATGGCGGTGCCTTTCCGCGGACGGAGGCGGGCTTGCGCACGCTGCCGGGGCTGGGGGCGTATACGGCGGCGGCGGTGGCGGCGATCGCGTTCGGCGAACGGGCGGTGGTGGTGGACGCCAATGTGGAGCGGGTGGTGGCGCGATTGTTCGCGATCACCACCCCGCTCCCTGCGGCGCGGCCGGCGATCCGGGCGGCGGCGGAGACGATCACCCCGGATGCGCGGGCGGGCGATTTCGCGCAAGGAATGATGGACCTGGGGTCGGGCGTGTGCACGGTGCGCGCACCCAAATGCCTGCTCTGCCCATTGCGCGAAGCATGCGACGCCTTTGCCTCGGGCGCGCCGGAGCGGTTGCCGGTGAAAGCGGCGAAGAAGGCGAAGCCGCAGCGGCACGGGACGATCTTCTGGCTGGAGCGGGAGGGGTGCGTGCTGCTGGTGCGGCGGCCGGACAGGGGGTTGCTGGGCGGTATGCGCGCGCTGCCGACCGGGCCGTGGGTGGAGGTGCCGCCGGGGCTGGCGGAGGCGCCGGCGGAGACCGACTGGACGGTGCTGAACGGTACGGTGGCGCACGGTTTCACCCATTTCGATCTGGAACTGGCGCTGGCGCGTGGCATGGCGGAGGTTGAACCATCGGTGGCGGGCGAATGGTGGCCGATCGACGCGATCGGAACCGCGGGTCTGCCGACGGTGTTCGCCAAGGCTGCGGAACGGTTGAGGACTGGTCGATGAAGCGGATGATGGTCGTGGGCGTCGCGCTGGGCGTGGCGGGGCTGGGTGTGACGGGGGCGATGGTGCAGGCGCAGCCGCAAGCGCAGCGGCAGTTGCCGTCGCAGGCCCGGCCGCAGGCACCTGCCGCCCGGCCGGCGGCCGCCCTCCTGCCCGCCACGCAAAGCCTGCTCGACGGCTATGTCCGCGAGGGCAAGATGCCGGGCATCGTGGTGGCGATCGGGCGCGGGGACGGGCCGACGCTGTTCCCCGCCGCCGGCCGGGGCGGGCTGGAGCCGAACGCGGCGGTCGCCGGGCCGGACACGCTGTGGCGCGTGTATTCGATGACCAAGCCGATCACCGGCATGGCGGCGATGATGCTGGTGGAGGATGGCCGGTTGAAGCTGGACCAGCCGATCAGCGACTTTTTTCCCGGCTTTGCCAGGATGCGGGTGCTGACGAGCCCGGACACCAGTCTGACATCCGTGCCGGCCAGGACGCCGATCACGGTCCGCCACCTGCTGACCCATACCGCCGGCCTCAGCTATTCGATCAATGCCAAGGGGCCGATCCTGAAGGAATATGAGCGGCTGGGGATCGTGCCCGCCGCGGTCAACGCGGCGGTCGAGGCGAAGATGCGCGCGACCCGGCCGAAGACGCTGGCCGAATTCGCCACGCGCGTCGCCACGCTGCCGCTGATCGCGGAGCCGGGCACCAGGTGGAGCTATTCGATCGGGCTCGACGTGATGGCGGCGGTGATCGAGAAGGCATCGGGCATGCCGTTCGAGCAGTTCGTCTCCACCCGGCTGTTCCGGCCGCTGAAGATGACGTCGAGCTACTGGCAGGTGCCGGCGGCACAGGCGGGACGGCTGGCGACCAACTACAGCTTTGTCGGCGATACGATGGTGCCGCTCGATCCGGCGGCGACCTCCGTCTTTCGACAGGTGCCGAGCTTTCCCTATGGCGGTGCCGGGCTGGTGATGTCGGCGCGCGATTACGACCGTTTCCTGCACATGCTGCAGGATGGCGGCACGCTGGAGGGGGTGCGGGTGATGAAGCCCGAGACGGTGGCGCTGGCGATGTCGAACCTGTTGCCGGCTGGCGTGCGCTTCGGCGGCGTGGCGGCGAGTACCGGGGGCACCAATGCCGAGGTGCCGATGGGTTACGGCGCGGGCGGATCGGTGCTGCTGGCGGATCAGCCGGGGGGTGCGGGCAAGGGCACCTATGGCTGGGGCGGTGCGGCGGGCACGGTGGCCTTCGTCGATCCGTCGCGCGGGGTGCGCGGGACGATCATGGTCAACTACTTCCCGTCCAACCGGTATCCGCTGCGCGAACAGGCGCTGGGCGCGCTCGCCGGGGATGCGGCACGGTTGGGGGTGCGATGAGCGAGATGCCCGCGATCGGCTTTACCGGCGGCCGCCTGAACCGCGCGGATGCGCTGCGCCACGATGCCGAGGGGCTGGCGGCGGCGATGGCGGATCCGGCGGCGCGCCTGCTGGTGATGGACGACTATGTGCCGGCGATGGCGGACGGGCGGCTGGGCTGGACCGCGCTGCCGGGCATGCCGAGCGATCTGGTGCTGCTGGGGCTGGACGAGGGCGGGGTGCCGCATTTCGCCGCGATCACCGGTGCGCCGGCGCGGGGGCGCTCGTTCGAGCTGATCGCAGCGCTGCACGCGCTCAACGCGGGCGAGGCGGCGACCTATGCGGCGGCGCGCAGCGTGCTGGACTGGCATGCGCGGCACGGCTTCTGCGCCAATTGCGGCGGCGTGACCCGGCCGTTCCGCGCCGGTTGGGGCCGGGCCTGCCCGATGTGCGGGACCGAGCATTTTCCGCGCACCGATCCGGTGGTGATCATGATCGCCGAGCATGAGGGGCGGGCGCTGCTGGGGCGGCAGCCGGCCTTTCCGCCGGGGCGCTACTCGGCGCTGGCGGGCTTTCTGGAGCCGGGCGAGTCGATCGAGGAAGCGGTGGCGCGCGAGGTGGCGGAGGAGGCGGGCGTCGTGGTGCGCGACGTGCGCTATGTGGCGAGCCAGCCCTGGCCGTTCCCGTCGTCGCTGATGATCGCGTGCATCGCCCGCGCGGACAGCGACGCGATCACGCTGGACACCAACGAGCTGGAGGATGCGATCTGGGTGACGAAGGCGGAGATGCGCGCGGCACTGGCGGGCGAGGCGGGGCGGTTCGTGGCGCCGCCCGCCTATGCCATCGCGCATGACCTGATGCGGGTGTGGGCCGGAGGCTAGAGCCAGACGACATGAGGTTAAACCATGATCCGTTCGTCTCGAGTAGCCGTCGAGTAGCGGCGAAGCTGCGTATCGAGACGGCGTATCGAGAGACAGGTTCGCGCGCGGGGCGGTGCCTCGATACGGTGAGCCGGTGAACATGCCCCCGGCATGTTCAGGATCGTCCGGGGGACGATCCGACCTGCTCACCTCGATACGCGCCTGCGGAGCTACTCGATCTCTACTCGGCACGAACGGATCAACGTAAAGTTATCACGGTCTAAGGGGCTACCCCCGTGCGCGGGCCTGGCGGTAGGTGCCGAGGATGCGGACCCATTTGGAATGGAAGCCGAGTTCCTCCACCGCGCGGTCGAACGCCGCGTCGCCCGGCCTGCCGTCGACATCGGCGTAGAATTCGGTCGCGGCAAAGGTGCCGCCGCGCTGATAGCTTTCCAGCTTGGTCATGTTGACGCCGTTGGTCGCGAAACCGCCCATCGCCTTGTAGAGCGCGGCGGGGATGTTCTTCACCTCGAAGATCAGCGTCGTCATCCATGGGCCTTCGCCCGCCGGCGGACGGCCGCCGCGGGCGAGCGTGACGAATCGGGTCATGTTGTGATCCGCATCCGCAATGTCGGTGGCGAACAGGGTCAGGCCGTAAATGTCCGCGGCGGCGGGCGGCGCGAGCGCGGCGACGGTGGGATCGCCCAATTCGGCGACGCGTGCGGCGGCGCCGGCGGTATCGGGATAGGCGACCGGCTGTATCCCGTGCGCGCGCAGCCAGTGGCGGCACTGGCCCAGCGCCTGCGGGTGGCTCATCGCCTCGCGCACCGTGTCGCGCGTGCCGAGCCCCATCAGCGCGTGGCGGATCGGCAGGAAATGCTCGCCGGTGATGACCAGTCCCGATTCGGGGAGCAGGAAATGCATGTCGGCGACGCGGCCGTGCAGTGAGTTTTCGATCGGAATGATCGCACAATCGGCGCGACCGTCCTTTACCGCATCGAGCGCATCGGCGAAGTCGAAACAGGGAAGCGGCAGGCCGTCCGGAAAGGCCTGCGCCATGGCGACATGGCTGTTCGCGCCCGGCGCGCCCTGAAACGCGACCGCGCGTTCCGGCTGGGCGGCGGCGGCGGCCGACATGGCGGCGACGATCGGGCGGGCGGGGGCGGGATAGCTCTCCATGATGGCCAAGCGCGGTACGCAGCCGGCGCGCATCGATCAAGCGCCGCTTGCAGGGGCGGGCGTGGTTTCCTAAGGGTCGTGTCAGGAGAGCATAAACGGGGGCCCTTGCGCCATGGATCTGAAGACCAACACGATCGCGGGATGGGTGCTGGGCGCGTGCGGCGCCGCACTGGGATTGGCGATCGCGGGGGGCATGATCTTCCACGGCGAACGCCCCGAAAAGATGGGCTATGCCATCGAAGGCGTCGAGGAAGCCGGCGCCGGCGGTGCGCCGGAGGTGGCGATCGCCTCGCTGCTGCCCACGGCCGATGCGGCCAAGGGCGCGGAAGTGTTCAAGAAATGCGCCGCGTGCCACACGATCAACCAGGGCGGTGCCAATGGCATCGGGCCGAATCTCTATCACACGCTTGGCGAGCCGATCGGGCAGGGCAAGGGCGGCTTTGCCTTTACCGATGCGCTGAAGGCGGTGGGCGGCAACTGGGACTTCGAGAAGATGGACGCCTGGCTGCGTTCGCCGCGCAAGTTCGCGCCGGGCACGAAGATGACCTTTGCCGGCCTCGCCAATGCCGAGGACCGGGCGAACCTGCTGGTCTATCTGAACGCGCAAGGGTCGAACCTGCCCTTGCCGGCCGCGCCGGCCGCCGCGGCGGCGGGCGGCGATGCGGCGCCCGAGGCGGTGCAGAACGTCACCGACGATGTGCGCGGCGAGACGGGCGCGGTGGCGAACACCGGCACCCCCGCCTCCGGCGCACCGTCGGTCGACCCGCAGGCGGCGATCGAGGGCGAGAAGTCGCCGGTCAAGTGATCGGCGCATGCCGGCGGCGCGGCTGAACCTGTCGCTGCCGCTGGTGCAGGCGCCCATGGCGGGCGTCTCCACCCCGGCGATGGCGGCGGCGGTGTGCGAGGCCGGCGGGCTGGGGTCGATCGCGCTGGGCGCGAGCGATGCGGCAGGTGCGGCGGCGATGATCGCGGACCTGCGGGCGCGGACCGCGCGGCCCTTTGCGGTCAATCTGTTCGTCCATGCCGCGCCGCACGATGATGGCGAGCGCGCGGCGGCGTGGATCGACGCGTTGGCGCCGACCTTTGCCGAATTCGACGCGGTGCCGCCAACGGCGTTGCGTGCCATCTATCCCAGCTTTGCCGAAGATGATGCCATGCTGGCGCTGTTGCTGGCGACGCGACCGGCGGTGGTGAGCTTTCACTTCGGCCTGCCCGGTGCGGACCGGATCGCAGCGTTGCGGGCGGCGGGCTGCCTGCTGCTTGCCAGCGTGACGTCGCCGGCCGAGGCGGCGGCGGCGCGGGCGGCCGGGATCGATGTGCTGGTGGCGCAGGGGATCGAGGCGGGCGGGCATCGGGGCGTGTTCGATCCGGCGGCGCGCGACGATGCGCTGGGGACGCTGGCGCTGGTGCGGCTGTTGGCCAGAGGTCCGGTGCCGGTGATCGCGGCGGGCGGGATCATGGACGGTGCGGGCGTCGATGCCGCGCTGGCGCTGGGGGCGGTGGCGGCGCAGCTTGGTACGGCGTTCATCGCCTGTCCGGAAAGTGCGGCGGACGATGCGTACCGCGCGGCGCTGATGGGGCCGGGGGCGGCGCATACGGTGATGACGCGGGCGATTTCGGGGCGGCCGGCGCGGTGCTTGCCCAATCGCTTTACGGCGCTGGGCGAGCGGCTGGCGGCGGCGGTGCCGGCGTATCCGGTGGCTTATGATGCGGGCAAGGCGCTGAATGCGGCCGCAAAGGCCGTCGGCGAGACGGGATACGGCGCGCAATGGGCGGGGCAGGGGGCGCCGCTGGCGCGGGCGATGCCGGCAGGCGATCTGGTGCGGGTGATTGCGGGCGAGATGCGGGGAAAAGCTGCGTAAAGCCCTCTCCCCCTCGGGGAGCAGAAGGTCGGTCATGCCCCCGGCATGACCTGAACAGCGCGGGGCGCTGTTTACCTGATGCTCCCCGAAGGGGAGAGGGGGCGTGTTAGCCTACCGCGTCGGCCTTCTTGGCCTGTTCCTCGTAGAAGTGGCGGACCACGTCCCAGGCTTCCTCGGCGGTCTCGACATAGGTGAAGATGCCGAGATCGCGCTCGGACACCACGCCTTCCTCGACCAGTGCGTCGAAGTTGATGACGCGTTCCCAGAATTCGCGGCCGAACAGCAGCACCGGGATGGGCTGGATCTTGCCGGTCTGGATCAGGGTCAGCAGCTCGAACAGCTCGTCAAACGTGCCGAAGCCGCCGGGGAATGCCGCAAGTGCCCGTGCGTGCAGCAGGAAATGCATCTTGCGCAGCGCGAAATAGTGGAATTGCAGGCTGAGCGAGGGGGTGACGTAAGGGTTGGGCGCCTGTTCGTGGGGCAGCACGATGTTGAGGCCGATGGAATCGACGCCGACGTCCGCTGCACCGCGGTTCGCCGCCTCCATGATCGAAGGGCCGCCACCCGAGCAGGCGACGAAGTGGCGCATGCCGTTGGCGTCGCGCGGCAGGCGGCTGGTGATGCGCGAAAGCTCGCGCGCGATGTCGTAATATTTGCTCTTGGCGACGAGGCGCTCGGCGATCCGGCGCGACGCATCGTCGGTGGCGAGATCGAGCAGCGCCTGCGCCTTGGCAGGCTCCGGGATGCGGGCCGAGCCGTAGAAGACGAAGGTGGAGGCGATCTTGGCCTCCTCCAGCAGCAGTTGCGGCTTCAGCAGTTCGAGCTGGAAGCGGATCGGGCGCAGATCCTCGCGCAGCAGGAAATCCATGTCCTGAAAGGCGAGGCGATAGGCCGGATGTTCGGTTTGCGGGGTCGAGACGCTGGTCTTGGCGGTCTCGGCATCCTGGCTGGCACGCGGGAAGACGCGGTTTGGTACGCGGGTATCGGTCATCGCGGCCAAATACGGGAAAGTGCAGCCGCTTGCTAGGGGGCGGCGCTACCGGCAGAAACGGGCGCGGTCGTCCTCCAGATGGAGGTGATTGCGGTGCGCGGCGTTGTAATTGGGGGTCAGCACGGTGCCGAAGCGGCGGCAGGCCGAGGTGCGGATCGCCTGCAGGAAACGCTGCGTCGCCGGATCGGGCGAGGACCAGTCGCGCAGGATGGTGATGCGCCGCCCGTCCTTCAGCACGAAGCCGCCGATATCGACCGCATTGGCGAGCGCGTGGCCCGAGCGCCGGTCGCCCATGCCGCGCGTGCCGACGATGTTGCGACAGGCATAGGTGCCCATCCCCTCGACCCGCGCGAGTTCGGAGCCGAGGATCTGATAGGCGGCGGGGGCGACGGCGTTGCGCACCCAGCCGGCAAAGGCCCGCGCCGCGCCGCAGCGCATGGCGGTGACGCCGGTAACGGGGACGCCGATATCGGTCAGTTGCACCGCGCCGTAGAGGCCGCAGCCGTTTCCGTAATCCTTCGGCGGCAGCTCGCGATAGTCCACGCCCTCGCGGCGGAGATCGGCCTGGCACTGGGCGTTTTCACGGGTGGAGGGCCGCAGCGGCTCGGCCCTGGCGCGCGGGGTGGTGGGGCGATCGGTTCGGCCGCAGGCGGTGAGGGCAAGGGTGAGGAGGAGGATGGAGGTCAGTCGGCGCACGGTTCGTCTGTGCGGGAGGGTGTCCGCGGGATGCAAGGGTTTAGCGGTGAAGCGTTCGCGGCTCCCTCTCCCCGCCGGGGAGAGGGCTGGGGTGAGGGGCTGCCAAGCAGCGCTGCACTGTTGGTCTGCCCCTCACCCTCCCCACGGCTGCGCCGCGGGTCCCCTCCCTCTCCCCGGAGGGGCGAGGGCGAGAAAGGTGCTTGCCCTTGTCATCCTACCTCCTTAGAGCCGACGTCGGGCCACGCGGTCCCAACGCCGCGCGTGCTCTCTGTGAGGAGAGTCTATATGACTGATACGACTGCCGCCGACGCCACTCTTGCGCCTGCGAAGCCCGCTACCAAGCCGGTACGCCCCTATTTTTCCAGCGGTCCCTGCGCCAAGCCTCCGGGCTGGGATGCGGCCAAGCTCGCGACGGACAGCCTCGGCCGTTCGCATCGCTCGAAGCTGGGCAAGCAGCGGCTGCAATATTGCATCGACCTGATGCGCGAGCTGCTGAAGCTCCCCGATACCCACCGCATCGGCATCGTACCCGGATCGGACACCGGTGCCTTCGAAATGGCGATGTGGACGATGCTGGGCGCGCGGCCCGTCACCGCGCTCGCCTGGGAAAGCTTCGGCGAGGGCTGGGTGACCGATGCGGTCAAGCAGTTGAAGATCGATCCGACCGTCCTGCGCGCCGATTACGGGCAGTTGCCGGATTTGAGCGCGGTCGACTGGTCCAACGACGTGCTGTTCACCTGGAACGGCACCACCTCGGGCGTGCGCGTGCCGAACGGCGACTGGATCGCCGAGGATCGCGAGGGGCTGTCGTTCGCCGACGCGACCTCGGGCGTGTTCGCCTATGACCTGCCGTGGGACAAGATCGATGTCGCCACCTTCTCGTGGCAGAAGGTGCTGGGCGGCGAGGGTGCGCACGGCGTGCTGATCCTGGGGCCGCGGGCGGTCGAGCGGCTGGAAAGCTATACGCCGGCATGGCCGCTGCCCAAGGTGTTCCGCCTCGTCTCCAAGGGCAAGCTGGCCGAGGGCGTGTTCAAGGGCGAGACGATCAACACGCCGTCGATGCTGGCCGTCGAGGACGCGATCTTCGCGCTGGAATGGGCCAAGGGGCTGGGCGGTGCCGAGGCGCTGGTCAAGAGGTCGGACGCGAACGCGGCGGCGCTGAACCGGATCGTCGAGGCGCGCGACTGGCTGGGCCATCTGGCGGAGGACCCGGCGATCCGGTCGACCACCAGCGTCTGCCTGACGGTCGAGGGCGCGGACGACGCGCTGATCAAGAAGATGGCGTCGCTGCTGGAGGCCGAAGGCGCGGCCTATGACGTGGCGGGGTATCGCGATGCGCCGTCGGGCCTGCGTATCTGGTGCGGGGCGACCGTCGAGACCGCGGATATCGAGGCGCTCGGGCCGTGGCTCGACTGGGCCTACACGACCGCGCGGGGGTGATCCCTTCTAGCCCTCCCCACCGGGGAGGGTTGGGTGAGGGGCTGCCAAGCAGCGCTTTCGCCCGTGTCTGCCCCTCACCCTCCCCATGGCGGAGCCATGGGTCCCCTCCCTCTCCCCGTGGGGGAGAGGGCGAGATTCCAAATTCCTTGCAGGAGCAATGTCATGCCCAAGGTACTTATTTCCGACAAGATGGACCCCAAGGCCGCGCAGATCTTTCGCGAGCGTGGCGTCGAAGTGGACGAGATCACGGGCAAGACGCCCGACGAGCTGAAGGCGATCATCGGCCAGTATGACGGCCTCGCCATCCGCAGCTCGACCAAGGTGACCAAGGACATACTGGCGCATGCGACCAATCTGAAGGTCGTCGGGCGCGCCGGCATCGGTGTCGACAATGTCGATATTCCTGCCGCCTCCGCACAGGGCGTGGTGGTGATGAACACGCCGTTCGGCAATTCGATCACCACCGCCGAACATGCCATCGCGCTGATGTTCGCACTGGCCCGCCAGTTGCCGGAAGCCGACGCGTCGACGCAAGGAGGCAAGTGGGAGAAGAACCGCTTCATGGGCGTGGAGCTGACCTCCAAGACGCTCGGCCTGATCGGCGCGGGCAATATCGGCTCGATCGTCGCGGACCGGGCACTGGGCCTGAAGATGAAGGTCGTCGCCTATGACCCGTTCCTGACGCCGGAACGCGCGCTGGAAATGGGCGTGGAGAAGGTGACGCTGGACGATCTGCTGGCGCGTGCGGACTTCATCACGCTGCACACGCCGCTGACCGAGCAGACCCGCAACATCCTGTCGGCCGAGAACCTGGCCAAGACGAAGAAGGGCGTGCGCATCATCAACTGCGCGCGCGGCGGCCTGATCGACGAGGCGGCGCTGAAGCAGGGGCTCGATTCGGGCCATATCGGCGGCGCGGCGCTCGACGTGTTCGTGACCGAGCCGGCCAAGGAAAGCCCGCTGTTCGGCACGCCCAACTTCATCTCCACCCCGCATCTGGGCGCATCGACCAACGAGGCGCAGGTCAACGTGGCCATCCAGGTCGCCGAGCAGATGGCCGATTATCTGGTGACGGGCGGGATCACCAACGCGCTGAACGTGCCGAGCCTGTCGGCGGAGGAAGCGCCCAAGCTGAAGCCGTACATGGCGCTGGCCGAGAAGCTGGGCTCGCTGGTCGGGCAGCTGGCGCATGGCGGCATCGCGCGTATCTCGGTGCATTCGGAAGGTGCGGCGGCTGAACTCAACCAGAAGCCGATCGTGTCGGCGGTGCTGGCCGGGTTCCTGCGCGTCCATTCGGACACGGTGAACATGGTCAATGCGCCGTTCCTGGCCAAGGACAAGGGCATCGAGGTACGCGAGGTGCGGACCGAGCGCGAGGGCGATTACCACACGCTGGTGCGCGTCAGCGTCAAGACCTCGGACGGTGAGCGTTCGGTGGTCGGCACGCTGTTCGGCAACGAGGCGCCGCGCCTCGTCGAACTGTTCGGCATCAAGGTCGAGGCCGATCTGGACGGGCCGATGCTGTATGTCGTCAATGAGGACGCGCCGGGCTTTATCGGCCGCCTGGGCACGACGCTGGGCGAGGCGGGCGTGAACATCGCGACCTTCCACCTGGGCCGCCGCTCGGCCGGGGGCGAGGCGGTGGTGCTGCTGTCGCTGGACGAGGTGGTGTCGGCCGAATTGCTGGCGACGGTGAAGGCATTGCCGGGGGTGAAGACGGCGATGGGGTTGAAGTTTTGAGATGAGGGGGCGTTAAAGCCCTCTCCCCTCCGGGGAGGGTTTGGGTGAGGGGTTGCCAAGCAGTGCTGCTCTGCTGGTCTGCCCCTCACCCTTCCCACTGCCTGACGGCAGCGGGCCCCTTCCCTCTCCCCGGAGGGGAGAGGGTGTGGTAGCTTGCCATCATGAAAACCGATCCGGTGTTGCGGGACCGTGCTCGTGCGATGCGGCGGCAGATGACCGAGGCGGAAGCGCGGCTCTGGCGGATCATCCGCAATCGACGGATCGGTGGGATCAAGTTTTCGCGGCAGGTACCCATCGGCCCGTACATCGCCGATTTCGCCGCCAGGTCGCCGCGATTGGTCATCGAACTTGACGGCGATACGCACACGGACCAAGCCCGCGACGCGCGCCGGACGGTGCAGATCGAACAGCAGGGCTATCGTGTGATCCGCTTCTCCAATCAAGATGTCACGACCAATCCGGAGGGCGTGGCGAGCGTCATCCTTGGTGATGGAGCGGCGGCATGACCGCCCTACTGCCCGAAGGATTCCACGACCGCCTGCCGCCTTTTGCCGACGCTGCCGCGGCGGTCGAGGCGCGGGTGCTGGAGGCGGCGCGGCTGCATGGATATGAGCGGGCCGATCCGCCGCTGATCGAGTTTGCGCAGGCGTTGGCGTCGCGGTTGAAGGCGGGGGGGCTGCACGATGCGGTGCGCTTCGTCGATCCGGTGTCGCAGCGGACGCTGGCACTCAGGCCCGACCTGACCGCGCAGGTGGCGCGGATCGCGGCGACGCGGATGGGGCACCACCCGCGGCCGGTGCGGCTGTCCTATGCGGGCACGGTGGTGAAGCTGCGCGCGTCGCAACTGGCGCCTGCGCGCGAGTGGCGACAGATCGGGGCGGAGCTGATCGGGCTCGATTCGGTGGCGGCGGCGACCGAGATCGTGCGCGTCGCGGTGGAGGCGCTGAGCGCGGCCGGGGCGACGGGCATCTCGATCGACTTCACGCTGCCCGATCTGGTCGACACGCTGGCGGCGGGGCCGTTGCCGGTGGCAGCGGAGCAGGTCGGACCTTTACGCGAGCGACTGGACGCCAAGGATGCGGGCGGGGTGGCGGCGATCGCGCCGGACTATCTGCCGCTGGTCGAAGCGGCGGGGCCGTTCGCGTCGGCGATCGAGCGGTTGCGCCGCCTCGACGTGCACGGGGTGCTGGCCAGCCGGCTGGATGGGCTGGAGGCGATTGCAGCGGCGCTGGGCGACGGCGTCGCGATGACGCTGGACCCGACCGAGCGGCATGGCTTCGAATATCAGAGCTGGCTGGGCTTCTCGCTGTTCGTGGCGGGACCGCCGCGCGAGGTCGGGCGGGGCGGCACCTATACGCTGATCCACGAGGATGGCCGCGAGGAGAAGGCGACGGGCTTCTCGCTATATGCCGATGCGATCGTGGCAACCGCGCCCAAAGCCGAGCGGCGGCGCCTGTTCCTGCCGGTGGGGACGCCGCATGCCGATGGCGCGGCGCTGCGCGGGCAGGGATGGGTGACGGTGCAGGCGCTGGAGGCGGACGATACGCCGCAAGCGCAGCTTTGCACGCACGTCTGGACCGGCGGGGTGCCGCAGCGGCTGTAGCGGCACGCTTGCCCCTCTCATGCGTTCGCAACCCCGAAAAACCGGGAGACGCAGATGGGCAGGATGGTGGACGGCGCGTGGCAGCCGGGCAAGGTGACCGAGGACTCCAAGGACGGCGCCTTCAAGCGGCAGGATTCGGGGTTTCGCGAATGGGTGACCGCCGATGGCGGCCCAGGCCCTGATGGCCAGCCGGGGCGCCCCGCCGCGGCCGGGCGCTACCATCTTTATGTCAGCTATGCCTGCCCCTGGGCGCACCGGACGCTGATCGTCCGGGCGCTGAAGGGGCTGGAGGCGATGATCGACGTGTCGGTGGTCGATCCGGTGATGCTGGACCATGGCTGGACGTTCGAGACGGGACGCGGCGGCACCGGCGATCCGCTGCACGGCGCGGACTATCTGTGGCAGCTCTATGCGCGCGCCAGACCCGGCTACAGCGGCAAGGTGACGGTGCCGGTGCTGTGGGACCGGGAGACCGGGACCATCGTCAGCAACGAATCGGCGGAGATCATCCGCATGCTGAACACGGCGTTCGACGGGCTGGGCGCGACGCCGGGCGACTTCTACCCCGAACCGCTGCGGGCCGAGATCGATCGCGTCAATGCCGAGGTCTACGACCGGGTCAACAACGGGGTGTACAAGGCGGGGTTCGCGACGTCGCAGGATGCGTATGAGGCGGCGGTGCATCCGCTGTTCGAGACGCTGGACGCGCTGGAGACGCGGATGGCGGATCGGGCATGGCTGGTCGGGGAGGCGATGACCGAGGCCGATATCCGGCTGTTCACCACGCTGGTGCGCTTCGATGCGGTCTATCACGGGCATTTCAAGTGCAACCTGCGCCGCATCCGGGACTATCCGGCATTGGAGGCGCTGCTGGAGCGGATGCTGGACGTGCCCGGGATTGCGGGCACGGTGCATCTGGATCACATCAAGACGCATTATTATGCCAGCCACCGCGACCTGAACCCCAGCGGCATCGTACCGGCAGGGCCGGTCCTGCCCTGGGCGGACCGGGTTGCCGGTTGACCTGTTCGCGCGGGCTCGCTAACCGCCGCCCCCGTCCACTGATGAACCGCCTGCGTGCCGAGTCCTGTCGAAGGGCGCGCGGGTCCGATGCGGCAGGTGGGAACATGCATCCATGGCAAATGTAGCAGTCATCGGCGCGCAATGGGGCGACGAAGGCAAGGGCAAGATCGTCGACTGGCTGGCCGAGCGCGCCGACATGGTCGTGCGCTTCCAGGGCGGGCACAATGCCGGCCATACGCTGGTCGTCGGCGACAAGGTGTACAAGCTCTCGCTGCTCCCGTCCGGCATCGTGCGCGGCACGCCGTCGTTCATCGGCAACGGCGTGGTGCTGGACCCCTGGGCGCTGAAGGCCGAGATCGCGCGACTGGGCGAACAGGGTGTGGTCGCCACGCCCGAGACGCTGCGCATCGCGGATAGCTGCACGCTGATCCTGCCCTTCCACCGCGACTTAGACGGCCTGCGCGAGGATGCGAGCGGGGCGGGCAAGATCGGCACCACGCGGCGCGGGATCGGCCCGGCGTACGAGGACAAGGTCGGTCGCCGTGCGATCCGGGTGTGCGATCTGGCCCATCTGGACGATCTGGGGCCGCAGCTCGACCGGCTGTGCGCGCATCATGACGCCCTGCGCGCGGGCTTTGGCGAGCCGCCGATCGACCGCGAGCGCCTGCTGTCCGACCTACGCGAGATTGCGGGCTTCGTGCTGCCCTTCGCCAAGCCGGTGTGGCGCGACCTGAACGAAGCGCGCGAGGGCGGCAAGCGCATCCTGTTCGAAGGTGCGCAGGGCGTGCTGCTCGATGTCGATCACGGCACCTATCCGTTCGTCACCTCGTCCAACACGATCGCGGGCACCGCGGCGGGCGGATCGGGCCTGGGGCCGAGCGCGGTCGGCTTCGTGCTGGGGATCGCCAAGGCCTATACGACGCGCGTCGGATCGGGGCCGTTCCCGACCGAGCTGGACGACGAAACGGGCGAGCGGCTGGGCGTGCGCGGGCATGAGTTCGGCACGGTGACCGGGCGCAAGCGGCGTTGCGGCTGGTTCGACTCGGTGCTGGTGCGCCAGTCGGCCGCGGTGAGCGGGATTACCGGCATCGCGCTGACCAAGCTGGACGTGCTGGACGGGTTCGACGAGGTGAAGATCTGCACCGGCTACCGGCTGGGCGATCGGACGCTCGATTATTTCCCGACGCATGCGGCCGAGCAGGCCAAGGTCGAGCCGATCTACGAGACGATGGAAGGCTGGCAGCAGTCGACCGCGGGCGCGCGAAGCTGGGCCGACCTGCCGGCGCAGGCGATCAAATATATCCGCCGGGTCGAGGAATTGATCCGCTGCCCGGTTGCGCTGGTGTCGACCAGCCCGGAGCGCGAGGACACGATCCTGGTCCGCGATCCGTTCGTCGACTGAGGAATCGGGCGCTTCCTGCGTGTTGGTACGGGGGAAGCGTCAGTTCTTCGCGGGCGCGTCCGACATGCTCGTCGGTGCACCGTCGGATGGCTCGGTTGTGCCATCGGGCGATGGTGGGTTGCTCGGCCGGGGAGCGGGCGCGGTAGTGGCCGGTGGGTCCGATTGGCGCTCGTCGCGCGAAGAGGGGCGATCATCGCCGCCACGCATTGATGGCTGTTCTTCGCCCGGCGCGGTGGCCTCACCCGGTTTGGATTCGACCGGAGCGCCACTAATTTGCGCCGTTGCGGTGGCGGGCAGGGCGATTGCGACTAGGGTCGTGGCCGCGATACGATGCATGGCCGTCATCCTTCCCAAAGGCGAAACCCCCACGCCAGTGGCGCGGGGGTGTCCCGTATAATGTGACTTACGGCGTGCCGCCGGTACCCGGCGTGGTCGGAACCGTACCGCCAACGCTGCCGCCCGGTGTGCCCATGGTGCCGGTGGTGCCCATCGAACCTGTGGTTCCAGTCGTTCCGGTACCGCCCATGGTGTCACCGGTCGTGCCGGTGCCCGTGTCGTCAATCGTGGTCGGCGTGCCCGGCGTCGAGGTGGTGCCGGTCGTGGTGGCCGAGCCGCGGTTGCGATCGCGCGTGGTCTTGCCGCGCTCGCGGGTCTGGGTCGTACCGGTACTCCGATCCTGAGTAGGCGACATGGTGGTGCTCGGCGTGCCCATTTGGCCGCTCATCGTGCCCGTCTGGCCGCCCATGGTGCCGGTCTGGCCACCCATGGAGCCGCCCGTGGTGGACGTCTGCGCCATTGCCATGGCCGGGACAATCAGCGCGCCAGCCGCGATCATATGCTTGATACGCATGGCTTTCTCTCCTGCTTTGTTGTGTTTGCTCTCAACGAAGCGGGATAGGGTGTGTTCCGGACTTTATCCGCACTGACCCCGATGAAGTAACGCTTGGTCGGCAAGCACAAGCGCGACCATCGCCTCCACCACGGGCACCCCGCGAATACCGACACAAGGGTCGTGACGGCCCTTCGTCGCGATCTCGGCTGCGGCTCCGTCGCGATCGATCGTCTCGACGGGGGTCAGGATCGAGCTGGTCGGCTTGAACGCGCAGCGCAGGCGGATCGGCTGGCCGGTCGCGATGCCGCCGGCGATGCCACCAGCGTGGTTGGCAAGGAAGTGCGGGCCATCCGCACCGGGGCGCATGGGGTCGGCATTCTGCTCGCCGGTGAGCGCTGCCGCGGCGAAACCGTCGCCGATCTCGATACCCTTGACCGCGTTGATGCTCATGCAGGCGGCGGCCAGTTCGGAATCGAGCTTGGCATAGAGCGGCGCACCCCAGCCGGCGGGAACGCCCGTCGCCTCGCAGGCGACCACCGCGCCGACCGAGGACCCAGCCTTGCGGGCGGCATCGACGATCGTTTCCCAGCGCTGCGCCGCGGCGGCATCGGGACAGAAAAACGGGTTGGCGTCGATCTGCGCATCATCGAACGCCGCATAGTCGATGGCGTCGCCGCCGATCGCCTCCACCCAGGCGCGGATGCGGACCCGGGGGATCACCGCCCGCGCCACGGCGCCGGCCGCGACGCGCGCCGCGGTTTCGCGCGCCGACGAGCGCCCGCCACCGCGATAATCGCGAAAGCCGTATTTGGCGTCATAGGCATAATCGGCGTGGCCGGGACGATAGGCCTTGGCGACGTCAGAATAATCCTTCGACCGCTGGTCGACATTCTCGATCATCAGGCTGATCGGGGTGCCGGTGGTGCGCCCCTCGAACACGCCGGACAGGATGCGGACCTGATCGGGTTCGCGCCGCTGCGTGGTGAAGCGCGAGGTGCCGGGGCGGCGCTTGTCGAGCCAAGGCTGGATGTCCGCCTCGGCCAAGGGGATGCCCGGCGGGCACCCGTCGACCACGGCACCCAGTGCGGGCCCGTGGCTCTCGCCCCAGGTGGTGAAACGGAACAGGCGACCGAAGGTGTTGAAGCTCATGCAGCGTGCGACTTTGTCCGGGTGAGATCGCCGCGCCCGGCGATCAGGCCGGCGATCGAGATATCTTCGTCAAGCGCATCCCAATGCAGTCCGGTAGGGCTGATCGCAACCTGCGCACGTTCCTGCGCGGAACCGCGGAGCAGGCGTGGGAACCAGGCAAGGGGTATGCCGAGCGTGCGGCCATCCTCCAGCTTCACCCACATCTGGTCGTCATCAAAGGCAACGTCCAGTGCTCTAGGCGAAATGGTCATGCCATGCGTCCTCGATAGCGTCGCGCCGATCCTCGACGCAGGTCATGATCCAACGCTGGGTTCTGGCGTCGAAGCCGTGATTATAGGCGAACTCGACCACGGGATGAAGCCACAGCTTCGCGTCCGCGCCGTCCTTGGCCACATGGATGTGCACCGGCTCGCGCGGATCGCCCTCGTTCGAATAGAAGAAGAAGCGAAAGCCATGGTCCCGGAACACGACAGGCATCTGTCTTCACCGAAGCGCCATCACGCGCCCTCGCCCAGATGCGCGAAGGCCGGCGCATGGACCGCGTCGCCGCGAACGCCGCACGGCATGGCACCGCCCTGAAGGGGGAGCGCCATCAGATGCTCGCCGGCATAGGGCGAGGCGAAGCCCTGTGCCCAATCCGCCGCGAAGCCGAAGCGACCATAATAGGCCGGGTCGCCGAGCACGAAGCACAGATGGACGCCAGCCTGACGCAGATGGGCGAGCCCGGCCTCGACCAGCGCTTCGCCGACACCCTGGCGGCGATAGGCCGGGGCGACCGCGACGGGGGCCAGCGCGACCGCGGCGATCGCCTTGCCCGCGACATCCACCTGCATGCGGCTGAACACCACCGTGCCGGCGAGTTCGCCGCTCTCCTCGTCGTCCGCGATCAGCGTCAGCACCATGTCGCCCGACAGGCAGAGGCGCTGGACCAGCAACGCCTCGTCCGGGGCGGGAAAGACCGTGCGGAGCAGCGCGTCCAGCGCGGCGATGTCGCCGCCGGTCGCGGGACGGATGGCGATGCTCATCGGATCAGGAAAGGGCGATATCCGGCGCGTCCTCGGCCTTCATGCCGATGACATTGTAGCCGGCATCGACATGGTGCGTCTCGCCGGTGACACCGCTGGCGAGATCGGACAGGAGGTAGAGGCCCGCGCCGCCGACATCCTCGATCGTGACGTTGCGGCGCAGGGGCGAGTTCAGCTCGTTCCACTTCATGATGTAGCGGAAGTCGCCGATGCCGCTGGCCGCCAGCGTCTTGATCGGGCCGGCGGAGATGGCATTGACGCGGATCTTCTCGGGGCCGAGGTCCATGGCAAGATACTTGACGCTGGCCTCCAGCGCCGCCTTGGCGACGCCCATGACGTTGTAGTGGGGCACGACCTTTTCCGCGCCGTAATAGCTGAGCGTCAGCATGCTGCCGCCCTCCGGCATCATCGCGCGGGCGCGCTTGGCGACGGCGACGAAGCTGTAGGCGGAAATGTTCATGGTCATCAGGAAATTGTCGAGGCTGGTGTCGACATATTTGCCGCGCAGCTCGTTCTTGTCCGAATAGCCGATCGCGTGAACGACGAAATCGATCGTCGGCCACGTTTCGGCCAGCGTGGCGAAGGCAGCGTCGAGCCGGGCCATGTCGGACACGTCGCAATCGATCAGCAGGTCGGAGCCGAGCTGTTCGGCGAGCGGCTTGACCCGCTTCAGCAGGGCATCGCCCTGATAGGCGAAGGCGAGTTCGGCGCCGGCCTCGCGCAGCTTCTGCGCGATGCCCCAGGCCAGCGACTTGTCGTTGGCGAGGCCCATGATCAGCCCCCGCTTGCCCGCCATCAATCCATTCACGCCGTTACCGCTCCTGCCGGTGTCCCTTGGTCCGGCTGCTCCTCTAGCGCCGGTTCGGGCGGTTCCGCCAGTGCCGCGTTCAAATGCGCGCCAAAGACCAACCCCAGACCGATCAGATAGAAGAACAACAGCATCACCACAACGCCGGCCAGGCTGCCATAGGTTAGATCGTAACCGCCGAGTTGCGCCAGGACGAGGGGGAGGGCGGCGGTCATGGTGACCCACCAGATGGCGGTGAAGAGGGCGCCGGGCCATTTGCGGCAGGCGCTTTCGCGGTATTTGGAGGGGGTGACGGAGTAGAAGAGCATGTAAAGCGCGCCGAACATCACCGCGCCGGGGATGAAGCGCGACAAGCCGACCCAGCCCGCGACATTTTCCGCCAGCGGAACAAGGCGGTAGATGAACTGCTCGGCCGCGGTCAGGATACCGCCGACCAGAAAGGACAGCAGCGCCAGCACCACCGAGCAGACGATGACGAAGGACGAGGACAGCCGCGATTTCCAGAACGGCGCGGTGGAGCGCACGCCATATGCGCGGTGAAAAATGTCGCGAATGGTCTCGATAAAGCTGCCGACCGTCCACAAGCCGACCAGACCGCCCAGCCAGAGCAGCGAGCCGGTGCGCGCGGCCAGCACGTCGGCGATCGGCTTGCGCAGGATGTTGGACACATCGGGCGGCAGGACGTGCAGGAAGGAGGTGACGGCGCGCTGCGTCTCGTCGCTCTGGCCGACCAGCGAGGCGATGGCGGCGGCGACGATGAAGAACGGGAACACCGTCATCAGTGCCAGATAGGCAAGGTTGCCGGCATGGATGAAGCCGTCGGTATAGACACCGAGCAGCGCGCGCTTCGCGACTTCGAACACCTGCGAGCCGGGCCTGACCCTGGCCAGTTGCTTGTTGAGCTTGCGGCGCGCGCCGTGGTGGCGCGCGCGATCTTCCGGGGTCAGGCCGCTGGTTGCATTCATCAGGGCGTCAGACGCCCATATCGGCCCTCGGGTTCCCCGTTTCGGCGCCGTTCCAATCACGAACGAAGGCGGCAAGCGCCGCGTCATCGGCCGGAATGGTGATCATCAGCGTGATGAGCTGGTCGCCGCGGGTGCCGTCCTTCTTGTGGAAACCCTTGCCCTTCAAGCGGAATGTGCGGCCGGAACTGGTGCCGGCCGGGACCTTGAGCATCACCGGGCGCTCGACGGTGGGCACCTTGACCTGTCCGCCGAGCACCGCCTCCGCCAGCGTGATCGGCAGGTCGAGGCGAACGTCGTCACCATCGCGGGTGAAGAAGCGGTGAGGCTGCACGTCGATGGTGACGATCGCATCGCCCGCGCCGCCCGGGCCGTTCTCGCCCTTACCGGTGAGGCGCATCTGCGTGCCGCTTTCGGTGCCGGCGGGCAGTTTCAGGTCGATGGTCTTGCCGTCGGCCAGCGTGACGCGCTGGGGGGCAAGCGTCGCTGCGTCGATGAACGGTACCGCCAGGCGGTAGGCGGTATTGGCCCCCTTGGGTGCGGCACCGCGCCGGCCGAAGCCGCTGGAAAAGCCCCCACCGGCACCGGGACGGGTGCCGCCGCCGAACAGCCCCTCGAAAATCCCGGACATGTCCGCGTCACCACCGCCGAAATCGAACTGGTGGCTGGAGAAACCACCCGGCCCGCCGCCCCCGCCGCCCGGTCCACCGCGCGCGCCGCCATAGCCGAACGGGCTGGCGGGATTGCCGTCGCCATCGATCTCGCCGCGATCGAAGCGGGCGCGCTTGTCCTTGTCGGACAGCAGGTCATAGGCGGAGGTCGCCTGGCTGAACCGCTCCGCCGCCTTGGGATTGTCCTTGTTGCGGTCGGGATGCAGCTCCTTGGCGAGCTTGCGATAGGCTTTCTTGATGTCGGCTTCGCTGGCGGTGCGCGCGACGCCGAGGGTCTGATACGGATCGGCCACTCTGGTCCCCAAAACGGTGTATTACCCGCCTATGTGGGGCAGCGCGGCGCGGAGCGCAACGCGGCGCTGATGCGTTGTGCGTGGCAGCGAAGGAGAGAATCATGACCGAACGGAACCAGGCGACCGGCGGCGACGGCCTGAAGGGCGCACCCGATGGTACCAACATCACGCACGGCAAACAGGGCGGCAGTGAAAGCGACGGCGGCGCCTATCCCAATCCGCATACCGGAAAGAAGGGCGATAACAGCGGCTTCATGGGCCATGGCGGCCAGACGGAGATCGATTACCACGGCACCGGACAAGGCGGGACCGACGATGACCCGGATGTCGGTAACGAGAATGCGGTAACGAAGTGAACCGGCGGCTCCTCCCTTTTCGGGGAGGGGCCGTTATTCGTCGAGTGGCGCGACGTCGACGCTGACGTCCATCTTCTGCGCGCCCGATCCCAGCACGACGCCGTCGACCGGTGCGATCTCCGCATAGTCGCGGCCGATCGCCATGACGATGTGATCGCTGGCCATCCAGATGCCGTTGGTAGGGTCGAGCCCGACCCAGCCACGCACCGGTCCGCACCACAGCAACACCCAGGCATGGGTGGCATCGGCGCCGACCAGCCGCGGCTGTCCGGGCGGGGGCAGGGTGCGGATATAGCCCGAGGCATAGGCGGCGGGCAGGCCGGCGGCGCGCAGGCCGGTGATCATGATCTGCGCGAAATCCTGGCACACGCCGCGGCGGTGGCGGAACGCCTCGTGCGGGGGCGTGTCGACCAGCGTGGCGGTGGCGTCGAAGGCAAATTCGTCCTGGATACGGCGGGCCAGTGCAATGCCGGCTTCGAGCGCGTTGCGATCGGGGGGGAGGTCGGGCGCGCACCAGGCGGCGATGTCGCGGTCGAGGGGGATGAGGCCGGAGGGGAAGATGTAGTTGGCCGGGCCGGCAGGCGACAGGTCGCCGCTGCCGCGCGCCATCCGGGCGATGTCGGCGAGCGTGGGATCGGACGCGTCGGGAACGGGGACGAGGCGGTCGACCAGGACGCGGGCGCGGCTTTCGATGGTGAGCGTCTGCACCGCGCGGTCGACGACAAGGCGGGTGACATGGGCAAGACCGGCCTCGGCCAGCGCCGGCGCGGTGCGGCCGGTGGGCTCGACGGTCAGCGCATAATCCTCGACCCGCTGGCCGGGCCAGTCGATCGGGCGCAGGCGCAGGTTGCAGCGCGCGAACTTGACCTGCGCGCCATAATCGAAGCGGGTGACGTGGCGGATATCGTAGCGCATCAGGCGAGCGTCAGTCCGCCGGCGCGCAGCGGTTCGGCGCCTTGCAGAAAATAGCGGCGGGCGATCGCCTCCGACAGCGCGGTCAGCCGGTGTTCGACTTCGCCCATCAGGTCGGCGTCGAGGGTGGCGGCATCGGCGGTGTCGACGAGGGCGCGCAACCTGGTCGCCTGCGCCTGCTGGGGTTCGGCCATTTCGTCATCCGACAGGACGGGAAGTTCCGCCAGAAGTGCGGCGATCCGCTGCGCCTGGAAGGCGAGCGCGCGCGGATTGTTGGGATCGAGTGCGACAAGATCGATCACGGCGACGCGAGCAAGCCCGGTGGGATAGCGCTGGCGATAGCTGATCTGGCTGTCGGCGAGATCGAGCAGTGTCGACAGATCGTCGGCGGACGCGCCGGCCATGCCGAACAGCCGACAGGCGCGGGCAAGTGCCATGGCGCGTTCGACGCGGCGGCCGAGATCGTGGAAGCGCCATGCAGTGGTGCGCACCATATGTTCGGCCGACAACCCGGCGATCGCGGCATAGCGGCGCTGAAGCGAGCCGGCACGGTCGAGCAGGCCGCGATGCGAGGGAAACGGCGCCTCCAGCAGGCGCACCATGTCCGCCGACAGCCGGTCGCGCGACCCTGCGCCAATCGCGCGGGCCAGCCGGTTGATCGCGGCGACCGAATGATGGCGCTCGTCCTCCATCGCGGTGCGGGCGAACTGGGTCAGGTCGGCGCGGCGCAGGCTGGGCGGCGAGGGCGCTGCGCCGGCACCGGTGATGAGGCCCGCCAGACGGCCGACGGTGCGGTCGGCCAGCGCCGCGCCGCCATCGGCATCGATCGAGTTGCCGAGCATGACGCGGATCGCCGCCAGCAGGGCCTCGCCGCGTTCCAGATAGCGGCCGAGCCAGTAGAAATTGTCGGCCACGCGGCTGGGCAGCGTACCGGGATTGCGCCGGACATGCAGCGAATCGGGCGCGGCGAGCAGCGATACGGGCGCGACCGGATCGTCACCGTGCACGCAGACATCGGCGGACCAGATGCCTTCGCCGATGACGGAGGCGGTGGCATCCGCCTGCTCGCCGATCCGGCCGAAGCCGCCGGGCAGGACGATCCAGCGGCCATCGGCGTCACGGGCGGCAAACACGCGCAGCGTGAAGGGGCGGGGAACCAGCCGATCGTCCACCACCACGGGCATGGTGGAAAGCTGTACCATCTCCTGCCCGACATAATCCTGCGGGCGGCGGGCCATGTCCTCGCGCAGCGCCTGCTGCTCGGCGGTGGACAGGCCGGGGCCGGGGCGGGGGCCGGCGGGGAGGCCGAGGGGGCGGGCGGCGAAGGCGGGGGCGACCAGCATCCGGTCCAGATTCGCCAGCACATGGTCGCGCTCCGGATCGGCGCCGCACCACCAGGTGGCGATGGTCGGCAGGCGCAGCGGCTCGCCCAGGAGGTGCTGGGCGAGGCCGGGAAGAAAGGCGGATACCGCCGGGCTTTCCAGCAGGCCCGCGCCCGGCGCGTTGGCCAGGATCACCTCGCCCGCGGCATAGGCGTCGATCAGGCCGGGCACCCCGATCTGCGAATGGGTGTCGAAGGCGAGCGGATCGAGCAGCCGCGGGTCGAGCCGGCGCCACAGCGCATCGATCCGCTTCAGCCCGCCAACGGTGCGGACATACACCTTGCCCTCCAGCGCGGCGAGATCGGCGCCTTCGACCAGCAACAGGCCGAGATAGCGGGCGAGGTGCGCCTGTTCGGGGTAGGAGGGATTGTAGCGGCCGGGGGTGAGGATGCCGATGCGCGGATCGGTGCGGCGGCACTGGGCGGCGAGGCCGGCGCGGAAGGCGGCGAAGAAGGGGGCATGGCGCTGTACGTTCAGCCGGGCCTGGAGCCCGCCCAGCGTGCGGCTGACCGCCAGCCGGTTTTCCAGGGCATAGCCCGCGCCTGCGGGGCCGCGCAGATGATCGGCCAGCACGCGCCATTCGCCGCTGGGCCCGCGGGCGAGATCGAACGCGACGAAGCTGAGATGATGGCCGCCGGGCGGGGGCAGGCCGACCATGGGGCGCAGGAAATGCGGGCTGCCGGTGACGAGCGCGGCGGGGATATGGCCGTCGGCCACCAGCCGGCCGGGGCCGTAGAGATCCGCGGTGATCGCCTCCATCAGCGTGGCGCGCTGCACCACGCCGGCCGCGATCGTCGCCCATTCGGCGGCGGGGATCAGCAGCGGGACGGGGGAGACGGGCCAGGGGCGCTCGTCCGATTCGCCGGGGATGCGAAAGCCGGTGCCCATGTCGGCGGCGTGGCGCTGCACCCGTTCCCGCGCATGGCCGAGCCCGTCGGGAGCGACGGCGGCGAGTTCCTCCAGCGTGGCGTGCCAGGCGGCACGGTCGCCGGCGCACAGCACGTCATGCGCGGGAGCCCCGGCACAATAGTCGGCGATCCATCGGCCGGCATGCGCGCAAGCGTCGATCTGCGTCGCCATCGCTGTTCCCATGGTCTTGCCGTACGCCTGCCGTAAGCCTTGCTGCGGTGGACCGTTCCACTGTTTCCGGATCGCGCGCAACCGGGAATCGGGGGGCGCTCAAAGATCCGGCAGCGTCTGGTCGGCGATGCCCCAGCCGGCAAGGGCCGCGCTGCCGGCGCGGTCGAGCAGTTCGGCGGCATCGGCGATGGTCCAGCGGGCGGCGGTGTCGATGTTGCGGAGTTCTGTCCAGGAGACCGGGGCGGCGACCGGGGCATGGGCGCGGGCGCGGGCCGAATAGGGCAGGATCGCGGTCGCCCCCCGCTGGTTGCGCAGCCAGTCGATGAAGATGCGGCCCTTTCGCTTCGCCTTGGTGGCGACGGCGACGAAGCGGTCGGGCTCGGCCTGGGCAAGGGCGCGGGCGAAGCGGTCGGCGAAATCCTTCACCGCGGGCCACCGGGCCTGCGGCGTGAGCGGCACGACGACATGGATGCCCTTGCCGCCCGACAGCAGCGGGAAGCTGGTCAGGCCGAGTTCGGCCAACTGGTTCTTCAGATGCTCGGCGGCCTGTCTGGTGTCGGCGAAGTCGAGGCCCTCGTCGGGGTCGAGGTCGAAGATCATCCGGTCGGGCTGTTCGAGCGTGGCGACCGACGACCCCCAGCCGTGAAACTCGATCGAGCCCATCTGCACGCAGGCGGCCAGCCCGTCGGCATCGGTGACGTAGAGATAGGGTTCGACCGAGCCGTCCTTTTCCGTGACGTCGACATGATGGACCTGTTCGCCGAAGCTGCCGGCGTCGTGCTTCTGGAAGAAGCAGGCGCGGGCGCGCCCCTGTGGGCAGCGCACCAGGCTGACCGGGCGGTTGGCGGTCCAGGGGAGCATGACCGGGGCGATCGCCCGGCAATAGGCGGCAAGGTCGCCCTTGGTCAGCGTGCTGTCGGGAAAGATCACCCGGTCGGGATGGGTGATGGTGACGGCGTCGGGCCGGGGCGTGTCGGGCAGGGGGGCGGGCTCTTCGATGACGACATCGCTGGCAGGCTTGTCGCCGCGCAGGCCGAGGAAGCTGGGATGGCGGAGCAGGCCGTCGGGGGTCATTTCGGTAAAGGCGATTTGCGCGACCAGCTCGGGCTTCACCCAGCGGGCGCCGCGGGTCATCGCGCGGGGGGCCTTGACCGGTGCGGCATCGGCGGGGCGGGCATCCAGCGCCTCGCGCAATTCGGTCATCGCATCCTGCGTGAAGCCGGTGCCGACCTTGCCGGCGTAGCGGAGTTCGCCCTCCCGGTGGACGCCGAGCAGCAGCGACTTGAAGCCGCGACGTTTGTCGGAGGGAAGCCAGCCCAGCACGACGAACTCCTGGCGGTGGAGGCATTTAATCTTCAGCCAGTCGTTGCTGCGCCCGTTCGGATAGGGGCTGTCGGCACGCTTGGAGACGACGCCCTCCATCCCCTCGCCGCATAGTGAGGCGAAAAGCTGTTCGCCGGCGCCGACGATATGTTCGGCATAAAGCAGGCGGTCGTCGTGCGCGATCAGCGGTTGCAGCCGGGCCTTGCGCTGGACGAGGGGGAGCGCGGTCAGATCCTCGCCATCCTGTGCGAGCAGGTCGAAGGCAAAGAGCGTCATCGCGCCGCCGCTGCCGATCGCGTCCTTGAGCGTCGAGAAATCGGGGCGACCATCCTTGAACGCGACGATCTCGCCATCGATCAGCGCGGCGGTGACGGGAAGCGCCGCTGCGGCCTCGGCAATGCCGGGGAACTTGTCCGTCCAGTCCAGGCCGTTGCGGGTGAAGACCCGGGCCGTGCCGCCGGCGACCGCGACGAGCGCGCGGTAGCCGTCATATTTCATCTCATGCACCCAGGCATTGCCGGGAGGGACGTGGTCGACCAGCGTGCACAAGGCGGGCGGGCGGAAATCGGGCATGGCGGCCGCCTTGCCGCTGGCGCGTTTGGGTGCCTTCCTCCTGGCGGCGGTCTTGCGCGCGGGCGGCTTGTTCCCGGCGATCTCGATCATGGTGCGGCCGGTGGTGACGCTGGTCAGCGCGTCCTCGGTCAGCGTGTCGGTGCCGCCGGCAAAGTCGTCGGCAATCTTGCGGAGCAGCCAGTTCTCGCGCTTTTCGCGGGCCTTGGGCTTCAGGCGGATGAGCAGCCATTCGCCCTTCATCCGCTCGCCATCGAGCACGAAATGGAGGTGGCCCTTGTCGAGGTCGGCGGCGGACTTGCCCTTCACCGGCGCCCAGGTGCCGCGGTCCCACAGCATGACGGTGCCGCCGCCATATTCGCCGGCCGGGATCGTGCCCTCGAAGCCGGCATAGGAGAGCGGGTGGTCCTCGGTGCGGACGGCAAGCCGCTTCTCGTCGGGGTCGAGGCTGGGGCCGCGGGTGACCGCCCAGCTTTTCAGCACGCCGTCCACCTCCAGCCGGAAATCCCAGTGGAGGCGGGTGGCGTCATGCTTCTGGACGATGAAGCGCGCCTGTCCGGAGCCCTTGCCGGGCGCGAGGGTGCCGGCGGGTTCAGCGGTCCGGGTGAAGTCGCGCTTGGCGTTGTAGCGCGCGAGAGGGTCGGTCATCGGGCGGTTCCGATTGGCTCCCTCGCCCCCACGGGGAGAGGGCGAAAGTTATGCACGTTTCCTCGCCGCGGCTTTCTTCGCCGGTGCCTTCTTGGCCGCGGGTTTTGCACTGCCCCCCGATTTCTCCATCGACTTCTTGAGCGCCGCCATCAGGTCGACGACGTTGGCGCCGGAGGGGCCCTTGTCATCATCTTCCTCGATGATCCGGGCGCCCTTTTTCGACTTGCGCTTGCGTTCGATCAGGCCCTTCAGCGCATCGACATAGCGGTCGTGGAATTCCTGCGGATCGAAGGCGGCGCTTTTCTTGTCGATCAGCGCCTGGGCGAGGTCGAGCAGTTCGGGGTCGGGCTTGGCATCCGGAATCTCGCGGAAATAGCTTTGCGCCTTGTTCACCTCGTCGGCGTAGCGCAGCGTTTCCAGCACCATGCCGCGGCCGCACGGCTTCAGGCTGACGACATATTCGCGGCCGCGCAGCGCCAATTGGCCGAGGCCGACCTTTTTCGATCGGCGCAGCGCCTCGCGCAGGACGATGAACGCTTCCTCCGCCAGATCGTCGGCGGGGACGACGAAATAGGGTTTCTCGTAATACAGCACGTCGATCTCGTGCGCGTCGACGAACTGGGTAAGTTCGAGCGTCTTTTTCGATTCGAGCTTTACCGCGTCGATCTCGTCCTGCTCCAGCAGCACGAACTCGCCCTTGGAAATCTCGTAACCCTTCATGATCTCGTCGGTGTCCACCGGGCCCATGCCGGTCACCACCTTTTCATAATGGATCGGCTTGCCGCTGGGTTCGTGGATCTGCTTGAAGCTGACGGTCGCGCCGCTTTTGGTGGCCGAATAGATCTCGACCGGGATCGACACCAGCGCGAGGCGGATCTGGCCTTGCCAATAGGCGCGTGCGGGCATCGTCGTCCTTTCCGTTGCGGCGGCGATTCAATTCGCGAGCGATTTAATCCGTGAACAGGCGGACTCGTTCCGGCACGGGCATGGCGTTGGTTTTCGATAGCGAAAGGCGTATGGAGCGGCGATGGCCGATAGCCCTTTCGAACTGTTCGACGCCTGGTACGCAGAAGCCAGGGCGAGCGAACCCAACGACCCCAATGCGATGGCGCTGGCCACCGTCGATGCCGCCGGGCAACCCTCTGTGCGCATGGTGCTGCTGAAGGGGCATGATCCTCGCGGCTTCGTGTTCTACACCAACCGGGAAAGCCGCAAGGCACAGGATCTGGGCGCGGATGCGAAGGCGGGGCTGCTGTTCCACTGGAAATCGCTGCGCCGCCAGATACGGATCGAGGGGCCGGTGACGCGCGTCACCGATGCCGAATCGGACGCCTATTTCGCCAGTCGCGGGCGCGACTCGCAGCTCGGCGCCTGGGCGTCGGACCAGTCGCGGCCACTGGATTCGCGCGAAACGTTCGAGGCGCGGTTCGAGGCGATGAAGGCGCGGTTCGAGGGGCAGGACGTGCCGCGGCCGGCGCATTGGGGCGGATACCGCGTCGCGCCGACCCGGATCGAGTTCTGGCAGGACCGGGCCCACCGGCTGCATGAGCGGCGGCTGTTCGTTGCGGAAGGCGCGGGGTGGCGCGAGGGGCTGTTGTTCCCATGACCTGGGAAGAACGCCGGCGCATGATCCCGCTTGCCACGCGCGCGGCGCTGGCCAGCGTCGCGATGGCGCTGTTCCTGCTGGGGCTGAAGGGCTTTGCGGCGTGGCACACGCGCTCGGTGGCGATGCTGGGCAGCCTGGCGGATACCGCGCTCGACCTGCTCGCCAGCCTCGTCACGCTGTACGGCGTGCGGCTGGCGGCGACGCCGGCCGACCATGACCACCGGTTCGGGCACGGCAAGGCGGAGGCGCTGGCCGCCTTGTTCCAGGTCGCGCTGATCACCGCATCCGCGGCCGGCATCGCGTGGCGCGCGATCATGGCGCTGGGCGAAACCCAGCCCACCCAGGCGGCCGAGTTCGGCATCGGCGTGTCGCTGGTCGCGATCGGCGCGACCGCGCTGCTGCTCTGGTATCAGCGCCGCGTGATCCGGCAGACCGGATCGGTCGCGATCATGGCGGACAATGTCCATTACCAGTCGGACGTGCTGCTGAACGCCTCCGTGATCGTCGCGATCGCGCTGGATCAATATGCCGGCTGGCACGGAGCGGACCCGATCTTCGGCATCGCGATCGCGCTGTGGCTGGCATATGGCGCGTTCCAGGCGTCGTCCAATGCGATCGACCAGTTGATGGACAAGGAATGGCCGGACCAGCAGCGGGCGGCCTTTCTGGACGTGGCGGCGCGCCAGCCGGGGCTGAAGGGCATTCACGACTTCCGCACCCGCCGCTCGGGCAGCCATGACTTTGCGCAGTTCCACATGGAGGTGGACGCGACGCTGACCGTCGCGGCCGCGCACGACATCGTCGAGGATGTCGAGGTGGCGCTGCGCCGCGCCTTTCCCAAGGTGGAGGTGCTGATCCATCTCGACCCCGAAGGGCATGTCGATACCGACAATCCGCTGGTCGAGGCGGATGTGACGCCGCACTGGTTCGGCAAGCGGCTGTAAGGACTGTTCGATGCGCATTCCCTTTACCCAGGTGGACGCGTTCGCCGATGCGGCGTTCGGCGGCAATCCGGCGGCGGTGATGCCGCTGTCGCGCTGGCCGGACGATGCGACGCTGCTGAAGATCGCGCAGGAGAACAACCTGTCGGAAACCGCTTTCCTGGTGCCGATCGAGGGCGGCGTGGCGGATTTCGAGCTGCGCTGGTTCACGCCGGGCACCGAGGTGGCGCTGTGCGGCCATGCGACGCTGGCGAGCGGGCATGTCGTGCTGTCGTCGGACACCAACCGGGCGGCGGTGCGCTTCGCGACGCGGCAGGCGGGGGTGCTGGAGGTGGCGCGCGACGGGGCGGCCTATGCCATGGCCTTGCCGGCATGGGCGCCGACGCCACAAGAGATGCCGGGGGTGGTCGCGGCGCTGGGCGTCACGGCCGAGGCGGTGCTGTTCCACGACAAGGGCTATGTGGTCGTCGTGGTGGCGGACGAGGCGGCGGTGCGGGATTGCACGCCCGACATGCGCGCGCTGGCCGCGCAAGGCCCTTATGTGGTGATCGTGACCGCGCCGGGCGAGGCGACGGACGTGGTCAGCCGGGTGTTCGTGCCGGCCTTTGCGGTGGATGAGGACCCGGTGACGGGATCGGCGCATGCGGTGCTGACGCCGTACTGGACGCAGCGGCTGGGGCGCGACCGGTTCAGCGCGTTTCAGGCGAGCGCGCGTGGCGGGCGGCTGCGGTGCACACTGGATGGCGACCGGGTCGTGCTGGGCGGGGCGTGCGTGACGGTGATCGAAGGCACGTTCCTGCTGCCCTAACGGCGGCGCGAGCGGCCTTTCGTCATCGGATCGGGGCGCGGCGGCGGGGTTCAGCCCTCGGGCGGCTCGACACGCTGGCGGCTGGTGCCCAGACCCATGGCGCCCGGCTGCTGGCGGTGCAGGCCGGTGGGATCGGCGGCTTCGGCATCCGATCCGCGCAGCAGGCTGATCTCGTCGCGCAGGCGCTTCGCACGCTCGAAATCGAGCGCGGCGGCGGCGGCCTCCATCTCGGCCTGCAGCTGCGCGATCCGGCTCATGCCGCCAGCGTCGCCGCCTCGGTTTCGGCGATCCAGCCGCCGCCGAGCACCCGGTCGCCGGCATAGAGCACCGCGGCCTGGCCGGGGGCGACGCCATATTCGGGTGTGTCGAAGACCAGCCGGTCCCCGACCATGCGTGCTGGGACCGGTCGCGCCATCGAGCGGACCTTGGCGGTCAGCGGCCCACCGAGCGGGCCGAGGATGTTGAGGTCGGTCAGCCGGGCCGCGTCCACCGCCAGCGCGGTGCGCGGACCGACGACGACGCGGCGGGTGTCGGCATCGAGGCGGACGACATAGAGCGGCTCGGGACTGCCGCCGATCTCCAGCCCGCGGCGCTGACCAACGGTGTAGTGGATCAGGCCGCGATGCTCGCCCAGCTTGCGACCGGCCATGTCGACGATGTCGCCGCGGGTGTCGGCATCCGGGCGCAGCTTCTTGACGAGGCCGGCATAGTCGCCGTCGGGCACGAAGCAGATATCCTGGCTGTCGGGCTTGGCCGCGACGCCGAGGCCCAGTTCGGCGGCGATCTCGCGCACGCGGGGCTTGGGCAGGGCGCCGAGCGGAAAGCGCAGGAAATCGAGCTGCGTCTGGGTGGTGGCGAACAGGAAATAGCTCTGGTCGCGGGCGGGATCGGCGCCGCGGTGCAGTTCGGCCCCGTCCTCGCCGATCATGCGGCGGACATAATGGCCGGTGGCGAGGCAATCGGCGCCGAGATCGCGGGCAAGGGTCAGGAGATCGGTGAATTTCGGCCCCATGTTGCACTGAACGCACGGGATGGGGGTGCGCCCCGCCAGATATTCGTCGGCAAAGCGATCGACCACCTGGGTGCGGAAGCTGGTTTCATGATCGAAGACGTAATGGGCGATGCCCAGCCGGTCGCAGACCGCGCGCGCGTCGCGAATGTCGCGCCCGGCGCAACAGGCACCCGCGCGGCCCACCGCCTCGCCATGGTCGTAGAGTTGCAGGGTGACGCCGATCGTCTCCGCCCCGGTGCGCGCGGCAAGTGCCGCCACCACCGAACTGTCGACGCCGCCCGACATCGCCACCACGATCCGCTTGCCCCGCGCGTCGCCGCCGAGCTGGAAATCCACCGCTTCGTCCATGATGCACGCGCACATAGGGGCGGGAGAGCGAACATGCAAAGCCGAGCCGGGATGCGCGCCTTTCGTCGGCATCCCGCGGTTTTGATTTCGATCAACTGACTGGCCGTGAACATCAGAAATTTACAGCATTTTTACCAGCCATTCATCCTCCGTCGCTAAGCGGGTCACTCCACCCCGGCAGCAAGAGGCGCCTTCTTGGACCTGAGCTTTCCTCGTTTCGATCGCGAGATCGAGCTCACGGTTCTGCCAAGCGACCTTGCGGTGTTGATGGTGGGGGTGGCGGCGCGCCAGGCGGCGAGCCCCACCGCGGTGCGACAGGCCGGATTCGTGCGCGCGGCGGCGGATCCCCGTTTGTTCGCGCCGCTGGACGGAGCGTTCAACGGGCCGATGGCAGGCGCGCTGACCGCATGGAAGAAGGAGTGAAGGCGCTGTTAACCGTGGCATTTCAGCCGATCTTCAAGCTCGACTGGTACGACCGCGCCTGGGCAGGAGCGGAGCATTTCGGGGGACAATGATGATCGAGAACCAGAAAATCCGCCCCGCCAGGGTGATCGGTCCGCTCGGCGAACCGTTGACCCTGGACACGCTGCCCCCGCCCAGCACGACGCGCTGGGTCGTCCGCCGCAAGGCGGAGGTGGTCGCGGCGGTCAATGGCGGCCTGTTGTCCGTCGACGAGGTGTGCCAGCGCTACGGCCTGTCGGTGGAGGAATTTGCCGGATGGCAGCGCGCGATCGACCGATCGGGCATGCCGGGGCTGCGGGTGACGCGCATCCAGCATTACCGCACCCTGTACGAGCGCCAGCAGAAATATTGAACGCGGTGAACATGTTGCGGTGAACGGTGGGCCGCCCTCCCGTCGGGGGGCGGTTTGCCTGCGCGGTGCACCGATCCTTTCCCCAGCGATTGTCAAGCTTTACGATACGCGGGTGGAACAACAATATGGGTTTGTACGTCTATCCCTGCGACCCGCTTGCGGGCCCAACGGAGGGAAGACCATGGGTATTATTCTTTGGCTGATTATCGGTGGCGTCATCGGCTGGCTGGCCAGCATCATCATGCGCACCGACGCCCAGCAGGGCATTCTGCTTAACGTCGTCGTCGGTATCGTCGGCGCTTTCATCGGCGGCCTGATCTTCTCGGGCGGTTCGATCAACAATTCGGGCCTGACGATCTATTCGTTCCTGGTGTCGCTGCTGGGTGCGGTCGTGCTGCTCGCGATCGTGAACCTGGTCCGTCGCGGCCGGGTGCGCTAAATCGGAACGCTGCCTTTCTCCGGAAAGGCTTGAGGGGGCTCGCAGGCTCAAAGCCGTTGGGCGGCCCCCTGACCCTCTCCCCCACCGGGGAGAGGGTTTTCTTTTGCCTCCCGACCCTCTTCCCCGATGCGGGAAGAGGGTTTTCCTTTGCCTATTGCCCGAGCAGGAAGCGGACGTTGAGCGAAACCGTCACGTCGCGCTCGCCCGCCGCGATCTCGGTCGGGGCATCGGCCTTGGCCCGCATCGAGACGGCAAAGGCCATGGGGCGCTCAGGGCCGCCGGCATCGCTGCCGCCCTCCGCGATCGAGACGATACGCAGGACGCGCAGGCCCGACGCCTTTGCATACAGGTCGGCGCGCGCGCGGGCGCGGGCGACCGCATCCTGGCGCGCCTCGTCCAGCGCGGCATCGGGCTTGTCGATGGATAGGTTCGGACCTTCGATCTGGTTGGCGCCCTGCGCGACCAGCGTGTCGAGGATCGTGCCCGACCGGGCGACGTCGCGGAAGCGGATGGCGACGCTGTTCGTCGCCTGATAGCCGGTGATGACCGGCGGCACGTTCTCCCCGTAGCGATATTGCGGCTGCAGTTGCACGGTGGCGGTCTGCACGTCGCGCTCGGCGATGCCGGCGCGCTTGAGGGCGGCGAGAACGCGGGCCATGCGCTGGGCGTTGTCCGACAGCGCGGCGGCGGCTGTGGCCCCCTGCGAGACGACCCCTGCGCGAATCGTCGCCAGATCGGGAACGCGGGTCGTGCGCCCTTCTGCGCTGACGTCCAGGATCGTGCCGGCGGCGGGCACCAGCGGCTCCACGGTTTGCGGCACGCCCTGCGCGGCGGCGGCACCGCCCATCAGCGGTGCGGTGGCCAGCGCTAGTGCGAACATCGTCTTCATGCCTGTTTCCCCTAAATAGCGGTGGACGCTCCTTGGCGTGCCTGCGCAAAACGGGGGCTGAACGTACAGGTGCCCCGGATCGACACATGGACGCCGTAATCGTCCGACATAAGCAAGGGCAATCACGGGCTTGAGCGAAGTGATATATTCCGATAACACAGCCCTGTCAGGGGCCGGTGGGCCGGGCGAGGATTGATGGCGGGCATGAACTACGAAACCGGGGCGATCGAGCAGGAGGAGCGGCTGGCGTTGCCGGCACCGGAGGCGCCGCGTCGGCGGCGGTGGCCGTGGATCGTGGCGGCGATCGTGGTGCTGGCGGTGGCGGCGTGGTTCCTGTTCGGGGGCAAGAAGAACGAGGCTGCCAGGCCGGCGGGGGACGATGCGTCGCAGGCGCCGGTGGTGACGGTGAGCGTACCGGGGCGGCAGACGGTGGCGCGTACGGTGTCGGCGACGGGCACGCTGGCGGCACGCCGTGATCTGCCGATCGGTATCGCCGGCGAGGGCGGGATGATCACGCGGGTGCTGGTGGAGCCCGGGCAGTGGGTGAAGGCGGGGCAGGTGCTGGCGACGGTGGACCGGTCGGTGCAGACGCAGACGGCGGCGCAACTGGCGGCGCAGGTGTCGGTCGCACGGTCGGACCAGGTGCTGGCGCAGGCGGAGCTGGACCGGGCCAAGACGCTGGTCGACCGCGGGTTCATCTCGAAGGCGGATCTGCAGCGGCGCGAGGCGACGCGCGATGCGGCGGCGGCGCGGGTGAAGGCGGCGCAGGCGAGCCTGGCGGAAGCGCGGGCCCGCAACGGCCGGCTGGACATCCGCGCGCCGGCCGCCGGGCTGATCCTGACGCGCACCGCCGAGCCGGGACAGATCGTCAGTTCGGGCAGCGGCGTGCTGTTCCGGCTGGAGCAGGACGGGCAGGTCGAGCTGCGCGCGGCGGTGTCGGAAAGCGATCTGGCCGGGCTGTCGGTGGGATCGCGCGCGCGGGTGACGCCCGTCGGGTCGAACCGCAGTTTCGAGGGCGAGGTCTGGCAGATCTCGCCGGTGATCGACGCGCAGACCCGCCAGGGCGTGGTCCGCATCGCCCTGCGCCACGACTCGGCGCTTCGCCCCGGCGGCTTCGCCACGGCCGCGATCAACGGCAGCACCGCGGTGGCGCCGCTGCTGCCCGAGACGGCGATCCTGAGCGACGACAAGTCGACCTATGTCTATGTCGTCGGCAAGGACAACAAGGTGGAGCGCCGCGTGGTGAAGACCGGCGAGGCATCCGACAACGGCGTTGCCGTGCTGGACGGGTTGAACGGGACCGAGCGCGTGGTGCTGACCGCGGGCGCGTTCCTGACGCCGGGCCAGGTCATCAAACCGTCGGTGCAGAAGGCGCGCTGATCCCATGGGCTTCCGCAACATGTCCGCCTGGGCGATCCGCAACCCGGTCGTCCCGCTCGTCCTGTTCATGGCGCTGACGATCGCCGGGCTTATCTCGTTCAACCGCATGCAGGTGAACGACAGCCCGGAGATCACGTTTCCGGCGGTATGGGTGCAGGTGAGCCAGCCGGGCGCGGCGCCCAGCGAGATCGAGACGCAGATCACCACGCGCATCGAGGCCGCGATCCGCGGGCTGGAAGGCGTGGACGAGATCAATTCGACGATCAGCGAAGGATCGAGCGGCACCTTCGTGCAGTTCAGCTTCGCCACGCCGGTGGACCGCGCAGTCACCGACGTGCGCGACGCGGTGGCGCAGGTCCGGTCCGAACTGCCCGACGGCGTGATCGAGCCGAACGTCAGCCGCGTGATCATCAACAATGATTCGATCGCGACCTGGTCGGTGGCGAGCACCGACGTGACGCTGGAAGAATTGTCCGCCTTTGTCGACACGGTGGTCGTCAAGCGGCTGCTCGGTATTCCGGGCATGCAGAAGGTGGAGATGACCGGCGGCGTCGAGCGCGCGGTGCGCGTGATCCTGGACCCGGGCCGGATGCAGGCACTGGGCATCACCGCCGCGCAGGTGAACCAGACGCTGCGCGCGATCAACCAGAACGCGGCAGGCGGCCGGGCCGATATCGGCGGCGCGCAACAGTCGCTGCGCATCGTCGGCAGCGCCGAGACGGCGCGCGAGCTGGCGCAGTTGCAGATCCCTCTGGGCAACGGCCAGCCGGGCACCGTGCGCCTGGCCGACATCGCCGAGATCCGCGACACCTCGCTGGAACAGACCAGCCTGTTCAAGGCGAACGGGCGCCAGGTGGTCGGCTTCGGCATCCAGCGCGCGCGCGGCGCGTCCGAGGTCGCATTGTACGATGCGACGGTGGCGGAACTGGCGAAGATCCAGAAGGAGAACCCCAAGTTCCGCTTCGTCGAGCAGTTCACCAGCGTCGATTACACCAAGCACCAGTACCGGGAGGCGATCCGCGCGCTGATCGAGGGCGCGGTGCTGGCGGTGATCGTGGTGTTCCTGTTCCTGCGCGACAAGCGGGCGACGCTGATCTCGGCGCTCGCCATTCCGCTGTCGGCGATCCCGACCTTCTGGATCATGGCGCTGATGGGGTTCAGCCTGAACTTCATGACGCTGCTGGCGCTCAGCCTGGTCGCGGGCGTGCTGGTCGACGACGCGATCGTGGAGATCGAGAACATCGTGCGCCACATGCGGATGGGCAAATCGGCCTATCAGGCATCGATCGACGCGGCCGACGAGATCGGGCTGGCGGTGGTCGCGACCACCTTCTCGATCGTCGCGGTGTTCCTGCCGGTCGGGCTGATGCCGGGCATTGCGGGCCAGTTCTTCAAGAATTTCGGCATCACCGTGGTCGTCGCGGTGCTGATGAGCCTGGCGGTCGCACGCCTGATCACGCCGATGGTCGCGGCTTATTTCCTGAAGGCGCATGGCCATGCCGAGCATGGCGAGGGCCCGGCGATGGACCGCTATATGAGCGTGCTGCGCTGGACGCTGGCCAATCGGTGGAAGACCATGGGGCTGGGCGGGCTGGCGTTCGTCGCCACGATCGTCGCGTTCGCGACGCTGCCCTTCACCTTCCAGCCGCCGCGCGACAATGATTTCAGCCGTTTGTCGATCACCATGGTGCCTGGCACCACGCTGGAGCAGACCGAGGCGGTGGCCGATCAGGTGTCGGGCATCCTGCGCCAGCAGCAAGAGGTGAAGTCCGCGGTCGAGACGATCAAGGCGGGCAGCGCGATCCTGGAGATCACGCTGCGCAAGGACCGGGTGCGGACCTCGACCGATTTCGAGCGGGAAACGGCGGCCGAGCTGAACAAGATCGCCGATGCGCGGATCAATTTCGGTGGCGGCGGCGGTGGCGGCGGCGGCCGCGCGGTTTCCATCATGTTGGCCGGTTCCGATCCGGAAGCGCTGGAAAAGGCGGCGCAAGGGCTGGTGCAGGAGATGAAGGCGCTGCCCAACCTGCGCTCCCCGCGGGTCGAGGGCGATCTGCCGCGGCCCGAGATCGTTATCCGGCCGCGGCTGGACCTTGCCGCCGATCTGGGCGTGACAACGGCGGCGCTGAGCCAGACGATCCGTATCGCCACGCAGGGCGAGATCGCGCAGAATGCGGCGAAATTCTCGCTGCCCGACCGGCAGATCCCGATCAGCGTCGCGCTCGATCCCTATAGCCGGCGCAACCTGTCGACGATCCAGAACCTGCCGGTGCAGACCGCGCGCGGCAGCACCGTTCCCTTGCGCGTGGTGGCCGATATCGGCTTTGGCGCGGGACCGTCGCAGATCAGGCGATTCAACCAGGAACGCCGCGTCATCATCGGCGCGGACCTGGCGCCCGGCGCGATCGCGGGCGAGGAACGCGCTAAGGTGCTGAAGCTGCCCTATATGAGCAAGCTGCCGCTGGGCGTGCATTATGCCGCATCGGGCGAGGCGAAGTGGCAGGCGGAAATGCTGCTGAACTTCGTGATCGCGGTGTTCGCGGGCGTGATGCTGGTGCTGGCGGTGCTGATCCTGCTGTATCGCCGCGCGATGCCGCCGTTCGTGAACCTGGGCTCGCTGCTGCTGGCGCCGCTGGGCGGTGCGGTGGCGCTCCACCTGTTCGGGATGCCGGTGTCGCTGCCGGTGCTGATCGGGTTGCTGATGCTGCTGGGCATCGTCGCCAAGAACTCGATCCTGCTGATCGACTTTGCGCTGGAGGAGATGCGCGCCGGCGTGCCGCCGCTGGCCGCGATCCTTGATGCCGGGCACAAGCGCGCGCAGCCGATCGTGATGACCACGGTGGCGATGATCGCGGGGATGATCCCGACCGCCCTGTCGCTGACCGGCGACGGATCGTTCAACCAGCCGATGGCGGTGACGGTGATCGGCGGGCTGTTCCTGTCGACGCTGCTGACGCTGCTGATCGTGCCGGCGGGGTTCAGCCTGGCGATCGGGATGGAGCAGTGGCTGGGGCCGAAGCTCGGCCACAAGCTGTTGACCTACCGTCCGGGCGACGATGGCGGGCCGCTGATCGAGGGGCCGGGCGAACCCCCGGCGTTACCCGGTGCGCAGGGCAAGCTGGGGACGCATCCGGCCGAGTGAAGGCCGGGTGCTGGATGAAGTCTGGGATCAGATAGCAGCCAGCTACCCGTTCGTCCCGAGCAGGTGCCGAGTAGCGGCAAAGCCGTGTAACGAGCGATAGGTCCGCGCGCGGAGGATGCCTCGATACGAGCTCTCGATACGGCTCTGACGAGCCTACTCGATCTCTACTCGGCACGAACGGGAAAAGGGATGGCGCCTCTTTGCGGCGACTGCGGGACGCCTACAGATCGAGTGCCCAGCCGTCGCGGCCCTTGGGGTCGAAGGGGGCGGCGGGGACATAGCGTTCGGCGCCGGCCATGAGGCGCAGGACGCTCCAGTCGCCGCGGCGGTCGACCGCCTCCACCGTGCAGCCGCGGGCGGCATAGGCGGCGGTGACATCGTCCCGCTGCGTTTCCAGCAGGCCGGCGAGCAGGATCGTGGCGTTGGGTGCGGCGATGGCGGCGAGTTCGGGCGCCATCGAGACGAGCGGGCCGGCCAGGATGTTGGCGATGACGAGGTCGTAAGGCGCCGCGGCGGTGATCGCGTCATCCAGCGCCCCGTCTGCGACGATGCACTCCACGCGGTCGATCGCATTGGCCTGCGCATTTTCGCGGGTGACGATGATCGCCATGGGATCGATATCGGTCGCCATCACCGCGGCATCCGGCCAGAGATGCCGCACCGCAAAGGCAAGCAGGCCGGTACCGGTGCCGACATCGATCGCGTTCGACACGGGCGTGCCCGCCATCGCATCGAGCATCGCGAGGCAACCGCTGGTGGTTTCATGATGGCCGGTGCCGAACGCCTGCCCTGCCTCGATCAGAAAGGCGCGGCCGCCCTCCGGTACTTCGGCGGGATGAGCGCTGGTGTGGACGAAGAAGCGACCGACGCGCAGCGGCTCCAGGCCCGACTGGCTCATCGTCACCCAGTCCTGGTCACCGAGTTCCTCGATCGCGGGCGCGGTGTCGCTGGCGCTGGGTACCAGCGCGCGGACCGCGGCGATGGCGGCCGCACCCGGCTCATCCTCGAAATAGGCGTCGAGGCGCCATGTCTCGGTATCGTCCTCCACCGTTTCGGTGGTCATCAGCACGGGGGCCGCGTCCAGCCCGAGATCATCGGCGGCGTCGATCGCCTCGGCCTCGGCGCGGGTGCAGGGGAGGGTGAGTTTCCAGCTCATGCGAACTCCTTCAGCGGACGTAGCTGGCGCCGTTCACGTCGAGCACCGCGCCGGTCATCGAGGCGGGCGCGTCGAGCGCGAGGAAGCGGACGGTGGTGGCGATCTCATCCGGCATGGCGACGCGGCCGAGCGGGATGTCGGCCAGCAGCGTGTCGCCGCCGCGGCTGGCGAGATAATCGTCGGCCATGCCGGTCATGGTGAAGCCGGGGCAGGCGGCAAAGGCGAGAATGCCCGCACCCGCATAGCCGCGCGCGATCGTCTTGGTCATCGCGACCATGCCCGCCTTGGACGCGGCATAATGCCAGTGGGCGGGCGAGTCGCCGCGATAGGCGGCGCGGCTGGCGACGTTGACGATGCGCGCATCCCCCTGCCATCCGGCGGCGCGGCGTTCCTGCCAGTGCAGGACGGCAAGGCGGCAGAGTTCGGCCGAGGCGGTCAGGTTGATGCGCATGGTGCGCTCCCAACGCTCGGACCAGTCCCCGGCGTCGAGCGGTGCCGCCTCGAACACGCCGGCATTGTTGACCAGCACGTCGATCGCGCCGCCGGCGCGGGCCAGCGCGGCCTGCCACAAGGCGGCGGGCGCGGCGGGATCGGCGAAGTCGGCGGCGATCCCGCTTGCGGTGCCGTGGCCGATAACGGTGGCATTCGCGGCGGACAGCGTGTCGGCGATCGCGGCGCCGATGCCGCGGCTGGAGCCGGTCAGGAGAATGGTGGTCATCGCGCCCGCCTGCCGCAAGCGCCGGGGAGGCGTCAACCGACGCTGGCGGAAAACACCTCGGCTGCGGCGCACAGGTCGTGCAACTGGCGGTCGACATCCTGGAAGCCGCCGCCCAGCGCCGCGATCTCGCCGGCAACCGTCTCGGTATCCTCGCGAATGGCGGCGATGCTGCCCGACATGGAATCGGCGGCCAGCGCGGTCTCGTCCACCGCGGCGGTGATCGAGATCACGGTTTGCGCATGCGCCGCCATCGCCCCGCGCAGCCGCTGCGAGATCAGCAGCGCATCGCCCGCGGTGGTCTTGATCGAGGCATTGGTCTCGACCGTGGCATGGGTCGCGGCCTGGATCGCCGCGATCTTGGCGGCGATGTCGTCGGTGGCGCGCGCGGTCTGGCTGGCGAGGCTCTTCACCTCCTGCGCGACGACGGCAAAGCCGCGACCCGCATCGCCGGCGCGCGCCGCCTCGATGGTGGCGTTGAGCGCCAGCAGGTTGGTCTGGCCGGCAATGTCGCGGATCAGCCCCAGGATCGATTCGATCGAGCGGGCATGACCGGACAACGCACCCGACAGGGCGACCGCCTCGTCCGCCTGCGCCGCGGCGCGGGTGGTGATCGCGGCGGCGCTTTCCACTTCCTCGCGCGCGGCCTCCATCGCCCGGATCAGGCCGGCGGCGGTCTGTGCCGCTTCGCGCATCGCCAGCGCAGACTGTTCGGCGGCGATCGCCACCTCGTGCGACTTGCCGAGCATGCGGGTGGTGGAGCCGGCGGCGTGGCTCGCCTGTTCGCGCAAGGTGTCGCCGCGCGCTGCGGCATTGCCGATCGCCCCGGCGATGGTCTGGCGAAACGCTTCCGCCTGTTCGTGACGGGCGTCCCTGGACAGCATCGCATCCGACCGGCCGAGCGCGCTGGCCATGATGCCCGCCTCCGCAAGCGAGATGCGCGCGGTCATGTCGGCCAGGCGGCACATGCGCGCGCTGTCGCCCTTCACCCGCTGTTCCAGCGCATGCATGGTGCGGCTTTGTGAATAGTTGAGCGCGTTCATCAGCGTGCGCAGCGAAACGCCGCTGTCGCGCGCGCGCATTGCGTAGTTCACCGCCATATCCAGCCATGTCTGGTCGAACGGACGGCCATATTTCTCGCGGGTATAGCGCGCGCTGCTGGCGATGCGGTCGCGCAGCCGGTCGGGCGTGAGGGCCGAGCGCCGGTCGCGCAACTCGGCCTGACCGAGATAATGATCCCAGAATGTCCGGGAGATCATGTCGATGTCCTCGTCCGTCAGCAGCGACGTGATCTCCGCACAGGTGGAGGTGACGCTGTTGTCCCAGTCATAGTTGCGCATGATCGCCGAGGTGGATTCCTCGGCGCTGCTCCAGGTTCCGACCGCAATCTCTTGCCTTGCCATCTGATTTTCCGGGCCGGCGCGGATCAGGCGGCGACGCGGGCGATGAAGCGGTCCGCGCTCGACTTCAGATCGCCCAGCCGGCCATCGAGCATGTCGAAGCCGCGACCGACCGCGTCGATCTCGTCCGCGACGCTTTCGGTATCCTCGCGGATCGCGGCGATGGTGTTGGACATGGAATCGGCCGCAAGCGCGGTTTCATCCACCGCGGCGGTGATCGCGGTGACGGTGCCGGCCTGCGCCTCCATGGCGTAGCGGATCCGCTCGGCCGATTCCTGAACCTCCGCCACGGTCGCCTTGATCGAGGCGTTGGTGTCCACGGTGGAGCGGGTCGCCGCCTGGATCGCGGCGATCTTGGCGGCGATGTCGTCGGTGGCGCGCGCGGTCTGGCTGGCGAGGCTCTTCACCTCCTGCGCGACGACGGCAAAGCCGCGGCCCGCGTCGCCGGCGCGCGCCGCCTCAATGGTGGCATTCAGCGCCAGCAGGTTGGTCTGGCCGGCAATGTCGCGGATCAGCCCCAGGATCGATTCGATCGACTTGGCGTGATCGGAGAGGGTTTCCGACATGCCCACCGCCTGGCTCGCCTGAACGGAGGCACGGGTGGCGATCTCGGCCGCGGCCTCCACCTCGGAGCGGGCATCCTCGATTGCGCGGATCAGGCCGGCGGCGGTCTGTGCCGCCTCGCGCATGGCGACTGCGGACTGCTCGGCCGCGGCGGCGACTTCGCTCGACTTGCCCAGCATGCCGCGCGTCGCGGTGGAGGCGTTCTGCGCCTGGGAGCGGAGATCCTGCCCGTCGATCGTCGCCGAATCGACCATGGAGGCGATACCCCCCTGGAAATCGATCGCCAGCCGTTCGCGCGAACGCTGCGCGGTATGTGCGGCAAAGCCGGCGAACAGCTCGACCGTCAGTTCGGTTTCCATGCCGAAGAGGCGAAGAAGCGTATGCATCGCGGGCTGCATCCGGGGATCGCCGGCGGGCAGTTGCTCGATCAGTACGGCCAGCAGCGCACGGTCGCTGGCGCAGGACATGGCAAGCACCTCCATGGTCGCCACGCCCTTGGCATAGGCAGCAGCCACCGAGCGTTCGAGCGACTCGACCCATTCGCGGCCGCTCAAGTTGCACAGGCGGTTGCGCAGATAGGCGCGGCCAGCGGCCATTCGGCGTTCGCGGTCCAGCACCGTCCACTCGGCCTCACCAGGATGGGAGCGGCGCCAATGGTCCCAATAGGCCTCGATGATGTCGTCGATGCGCGGCTCGACCAGTTCCCACAACTCGGCCGCCTGACGGCGCAGATTGCCGTCGCCGCCGTCGAACGCGCGAATTCGCGCGTCGAGATCGATGGTGGCGGCAATCGTGGTCGGCGCCGGAAGGTCGATATGGTCCAAGGAATGATCCCCCTGTTGATCGTCGATCCATATGCCGCCAACAGGTTAAGGCGCGGTTAGAGGAACGTGGCACCGGCGGACCGGTACCGGGTGCCAGGCCTTGCAATGCGCTCTTGGGTTGCATCGCGCGGGCGCTCGCCTCATAGGCGTTTGCGATCATCCGGACATCGACTGCTCTGAGGACCTGCCCTTGGCTTCCCGCAACCCCGCCCGCCCGCTATCGCCCCACCTCCAGATCTGGCGCTGGGGCCCGCACATGCTGGTCTCCATCCTCCACCGCGCGACCGGGTCGGGCATGGCGACCGTCGGCACCGCGCTGCTCGTCTGGTTCCTGGCCGCGATCGCGGGCGGAGCCGAGAGCTATGCGACGTTCCGCGACGTGTTCACGACGGATGCCGGCAATCTGAACATCATCGGCTATGTCATCGGCATCGGCCTGACCGCCTGCCTGTTCCAGCACATGATGACGGGCATCCGCCACCTGGTACTCGACCTGGGCGCGGGGTTCGAGCTGAAGACCAACAAGCGTTATGCCGTACTGACCATGGTCGCGTCGGTGACGCTGACCGTGCTGTTCTGGCTCTATCTGGGGATCATCAAGTGATGCGTTCGGGAACCAGCATCGGCCGCGTGCGCGGTCTGGGTTCGTCCAAGCAGGGCGCCAAGCATTGGTTTCACCACCGGCTGACCGCGGGATCGAACTTCCTGCTGCTCGTCTGGCTGCTCGTGTCGATCCTGCGCCAGCCCGCATTCGATTACGAATCGATGCGCATGTGGCTGTCGAGCGCGTGGGTGGCGATCCCGATGATCCTGCTCGTCCTGTCGGTCTTCTCGCACTTCCGCATGGGGTTGCAGGTGGTGATCGAGGATTACCAGCATGACGAGAGCCGCGTCGCCGCGCTCGTCGCCCTCAACGTGTTCACCGCGGTGACCGCATCGGTCGCCATCTTCTCCGTTCTCAAGATCGCCTTTGGAGCCGCTGCGTAATGCCTGCTGCCTACAAGATCATCGACCACACCTATGACGCGGTGGTGGTCGGCGCCGGCGGATCGGGCCTGCGCGCCACCATGGGCATCGCCGAGGCGGGCCTGAAGGCCGCGTGCATCACCAAGGTGTTCCCGACCCGCAGCCACACGGTCGCGGCGCAGGGCGGCATCGCCGCCTCGCTCGGCAACATGGGTCCGGACCACTGGACCTGGCACATGTTCGACACCGTCAAGGGCTCCGACTGGCTCGGCGACCAGGACGCGATCGAATATCTGTGCCGCGAGGCACCCGCCGCGGTGTACGAGCTGGAGCATGCCGGCATGCCCTTCAGCCGCACCGACGAGGGCCGCATCTACCAGCGCCCGTTCGGCGGCATGATGCAGAATATGGGCGAGGGGCCGCCCGCGCAGCGCACCTGCGCCGCGGCCGACCGTACCGGTCACGCCATGCTGCACACGCTGTACCAGCAGTCGCTGAAGTATGACGCGGATTTCTACGTCGAATATTTCGCGCTCGACCTGATCATGGACGAGAGCGGCGCGTGCCGCGGCGTGATCGCGCTGTGCATGGAAGACGGATCGATCCACCGTTTCCGCGCGCATAACGTGGTGCTGGCGACGGGCGGCTATGGCCGCTGCTATTTCTCCGCCACCTCGGCGCACACCTGCACCGGCGACGGCGGCGGCATGGCGCTGCGCGCCGGCATCGCGCTGCAGGACATGGAGTTCGTGCAGTTCCACCCGACCGGCATCTACGGCGCGGGCGTGCTCATCACCGAGGGCGCGCGCGGCGAGGGCGGTTATTTGACCAACTCCGAGGGCGAGCGCTTCATGGAGCGCTATGCCCCGTCCGCCAAGGACCTCGCCAGCCGCGACGTCGTGTCGCGCTCGATGGCGATGGAGATGCGCGAAGGCCGCGGCGTCGGCAAGGAAGGCGACCATATCCACCTGCACCTGGATCATATCGATCCCAAGGTGCTGCACGAGCGGCTGCCGGGCATTACCGAGACGGGCAAGATCTTTGCCGGTGTCGACCTGACGCGCCAGCCGCTGCCGGTGACGCCGACCGTCCATTACAACATGGGCGGCATCCCGACCAACTATCACGGCGAGGTCGTGCGCCTGCGGGACGGCAACCCGGACTCGGTCGTCCCCGGCCTGTTCGCGGTGGGCGAGGCGGCGTGCGTATCGGTGCACGGCGCCAACCGTCTGGGCTCCAACTCGCTGATCGACCTCGTGGTGTTCGGCCGGGCGACGGGCCTGCGCATCAAGGACCAGTTGAAGCCGAACACGGCGCACAATCCGCTGCCCAAGGGCTCGGAGGAACTGTCGCTCGGCCGTCTCGACCATTTCCGCAACGCCGCCGGCGGCTCGCCGACCGCGGAGATCCGTTCGGAAATGCAAAAGACCATGCAGCGTCACTGCGCGGTGTTCCGTACCGACGAACTGCTGACCGAGGGCCGCGAGAAGATCCGCGGCACCTATAACCGGATGCAGGATGTCGGCATCAAGGATCGCTCGCTGATCTGGAACACCGACCTGATCGAGACGCTGGAGCTCGACAATCTGGTGTCGCAGGCGGTGGTGACGATGGAGTCGGCGCTGAACCGCAAGGAAAGCCGCGGCGCGCATGTGAACGAGGACTTCCCCGAGCGCGACGACGCGAACTGGATGAAGCACACGATCACCACGTTCGACGGCTGGGGCGGCAAGGGCGGTGCGACCGCGATCGATTATCGCCCGGTCCACGACTACACGCTGACCGACGATATCGACTATATCAAGCCGAAGAAGCGCGTTTACTGACGCGCCGATCGTATCGATCGAGCAGGAGCGCCCGTGCGGATCATCCGTGCGGGCGTTCTGCGTTCCGGTCTAAGTACGTCGGGCCGTAGGGCGGGGGGCGAGCTGGTCGAGGGCGTCGGGGTTGGTGCGGGCCCAGGCGTAGAGCAGTTCGACCGGCTCGACGAAGCGGGTGCCGAGGGGGGTGAGGCGGTACTCGACCGCTGGCGGTACCACGCTTTCGACATGACGCGTCAACAGGCCGGTATCTTCCATCTCGCGCAGCGTCTGGGTCAGCATCTTCTTGGAGATGCCGGGCAGGCTGCGGTGGAGGACGCCGGTGCGGGCCGCGCCGGCGTGACGGGCGTGGAGCACGTGGAGGATCATGCTGGTCCATTTGGTCGCGAACAGCGCCAGCACGCGGCGCGGGGCGCAATCCTCCCGCCATTCCTCGTCGTTCGATCCGGGGCGCATGGGTGGTTACCTTTTGGTGACTAGGTTCCTATTTGGTGCCGTCTAGAAGCTGCGACCGGCGACGCCTAGCTGTGATCTTTGAACGATCAAGGTGCGAGGATCATGGCAAAAACGGCGTTGGTAGTAGGGGCGAGCGGGATTGTCGGCAGTGCGGCGGCGGCATTGCTGGCAGAGCAGGGATGGACGGTGCACGGACTGGCACGCCGACCGGTGGCGCAGGACGGCGTGCGGCCCGTCGTCGCAGACCTGCACGATGCGGCGAACACGCGTGCGGCGTTGGCCGACATCGCGCCCGATGCGGTGTTCATCACCACCTGGGCGCGGCAGGACAGCGAGGCGGAGAATATCCGCGTCAATGCCGCAATGGTGCGCAACCTGCTGCATGGCCTAACGCCCGCCACTGGGCCGCGGCATGTCGCGCTGGTCACCGGGCTCAAGCACTATCTGGGGCCGTTCGAGGCTTACGGCAAAGGCACGTTGCCGCAAACGCCGTTCCGCGAAGAGCAGGGGCGGCTGGACGTCGAGAATTTCTATTATGCGCAGGAGGATGAACTGTTCGCCGCGGCGGCACGCGACGGTCTCACCTGGAGCGTGCACCGGCCGCACACGGTGATCGGCAAGGCGGTCGGCAATGCGATGAACATGGGGACGACGCTGGCGGTTCATGCCACGCTGTGCCGCGAAACCGGGCGGCCATTCGTCTTTCCGGGATCGGCCGCGCAGTGGCATGGGCTGACCGACATGACCGATGCGGGCCAGCTTGCCCGCCACCTGCTCTGGGCGGTGGAGACGCCCGCGGCACATGACGAGGCGTTCAACGTGGTCAATGGCGACATCTTCCGCTGGGAATGGATGTGGGGCCGTATCGCCGCATGGTTCGGGATCGAGCCGGCGCCGTTCGACGGCGTCGTCCGGCCGCTGGAGACGCAGATGGCTGGCGATGCGCAGGCGTGGCGGGAGATCGCGGCGCGGCACCAGCTGATCGAGCCGGACCTGTCGCGGCTGGCCTCGCCCTGGCATAGCGATGCCGATCTCGGCCGCCCGATCGAGGTGGTGACCGACATGTCAAAGAGCCGGCGGCTGGGCTTCACCAGCTACCAGCCGACGGATGATGCGTTCTTCGCCTTGTTCAACCGTTTGCGGGCGGATCGATTGATCCCATGAACTTGCAATAGACTCGCATTAGCGTTAATCCTGACCTCCAAGGAGAAGGCCATGCGTGTCGCAGCATCTGTCACAGCCGATCGTCTTGCCGCATCATCGATCGCGGCGGAGACGATCGTGCGGGCGGTAGCGGTGTGGCGCGCGGCGCGCGCGGCGGATCGCCCGGTGTTGCCCCCGCTCCACGCATTGCTTGCACCGATCGGCCACGACATGCTGGCCCCGGTGATCGACAGCGTGCTTCGGCTGGGCGAGCAATGCCTGGGCAGGACGCCGTGCCGCGACTGTCCCTTCGGTTCGCAGACCGATGTCGAATTGCTGATCGACCTGTTGCGTGATCCCCGGCGGGTGGCGACGCTGCCGCGCTGTGCGCAAGCGGCGCCGAAGGCCAAGGCGGTGTTTGCGGGTGCGCTTGCCTCGGCCGGTGTGATGATGGCGATGGCTTGACGCCCGCATTGCAGAATTGGACTGCCTGACTTATTCGTATATTATCTACGAAGGGGGGCATAATGAAGACGCCGGGTGCGATGATCGCCATGCTGTTGGCCAGCCAAGCGGTGGCGCAGGCCCCCGCCGACCCCGCCCATACACTGCCCGATTATGCCGCCGCCATGATCGGAAAGCCGCTGGCTGCGCTGAAGCTCGACTCCTTTTACACACGCTATCTCGATGCGCATGGCATTCCGATCGCGGCGTCGCACAAGGTGCCGTCCGTGGCGTTGCTGTTCGCGCGTGACATCGTTGAAGACATGCTGACCGAACGGCCCGACCTGCGGCACTGAATGATCGCGCGTGGCCTGCGGATCGCGATCATGGCGACCGAAGAGGGCACGACCGATCTTCCCGAACAGCGCGATTGGAAGAAGCCGGAACGCAACGACCCTGCGCTGACCCGGTGCGAGCGCAAGCACTACGATGTGCGCATCGGGGCCCTGACCGATGCGCAATATTGGAACGGCCGTGCGCGGGGGATGGGCGGTATATTGACCTCCGGTGCGACGGAAAACCTGCTCGCGATCCCGGGCACGTCTTATTATGGCGAGAATATCTTCGTTCACGAATTCAGCCACGCCATCCTCAATGCGGTCGAGCAGGTGGACCCGCTGCTGTATCAGCGGGTGGAGCGGGCCTATGCCGCGGCGATGGCGGCGGGGCTGTGGAAGGGCGAATATGGATCGACCACGGTGCATAAATATTGGGCGGAGGGCACCCAATACTGGTTTAACTCCAACATGGTGGCGCGCTTCGGTGCGGTGACGGTATTGTCGGACGCGGACCTGCGCCGATATGATCCCGCGCTTTCGGACGTGCTGCGGCAAGTATATGGTGATCGCCACCGGCTGACCGCTGACCTGTTCTTCGAGCATCCCGCGCGCGTGCCGCCGGGGGCGGCGCCGGCCTTTACCGCCGAAGAGTGCTGATCGAGGCCGCTTCTTTCCGGTTGCCGGAGGTGCGCGATCGTGTCCATCGCGATGCCGATAAGCTGGTCCATCAAAGGCTTGCGCGCCATGGGTCTTTGGATGACCTCGCGCGTGCCCGATCGTACAGGTCCGATGCGCGCCTCCGACGTGGAACTGATGACCCCGATCGCTTGTTCGCTCGCGCCATGGACCAGCACCCGAATAACGCCGTGAACTATCCGGCTCTCGCCGTCCCGCAGATCCAACTGCACGGACCCGTCGACGACGCGATGTACGCGACGTTCAAGCAGCAACTCGCCGCCGCCTCGGCCGGCGAGGGGCCGCTGGTCGTGTCGATCACCACGCTGGGCGGCGACCCGGAAATGGCGCGGGCGATGGGCGACTCGATCCGCCTGCTGCGCGACTATACGGGGCGCGAGACGCTGTTCCTGGGCAAGGTGGCGGTGTATTCGGCGGGCGCGACCTTCATGTCCGCCTTCCCGGTGGACAAGCGCTTCCTGACCCGCAACACCCGGCTTATGCTGCACGAGCGGCAGATGAACGCCGCGGTCGACCTGAAGGGGCCGCTGACCACGCTGCCCGCGGTTTTGAGGGCCAAGCTCAACGAGATCGAGCACTCGATCATGATCCAAGAAGAGGGATTTCGCGCGATCGTCGCCGGATCGCGGGTGGATTTCGAGACGATCCGCGAAAAGGCGGTGGCGAACTGGTATATCGATGCCGAGGAAGCACGCGACCTGGGCCTGGTGCTCGACGTGATCTGACGATCGGGCGGGCGTCTGCGGTTGCCGGGCGCCCGCCAGTCGCGATCGGCATATTTTTCGCTGTCAAGACATTTGCGGGCTGCGCGCCGGTCATGTATCGGGCAGGCACGATCCTTGCCGGCGATCTGGTCGGCCCATCAGCGGACATCGAACCCATGGCTGAATTTGCCCTGCCCAAGAACAGCGTCATCAAGAAGGGCGAAACGCACAAGGCGACCACCACCGGCCGCATCAAGAAGTTCAAGGTCTATCGCTACGACCCCGATTCGGGCCAGAATCCGCGGTACGACACGTTCGAGATCGATCTGGACGAATGCGGCCCGATGGTACTGGACGCGCTCATCAAGATGAAGGGCGAGCAGGATTCGTCGCTGACCTTCCGCCGTTCGTGCCGCGAGGGCATTTGCGGTTCCTGCGCGATGAACATCGACGGGCGCAACGGCCTGGCGTGCACCACCGCGATCGAGGATGTGAAGGGCGAGGTGCGCATCACCCCGCTGCCGCACATGGACGTGGTCAAGGACCTGGTGCCGGACTTCACGCATTTCTATGCGCAGTACGCCTCGATCCAGCCCTGGCTGCAGACCGTGACGCCGGAGCCTGCGGGCAAGGAGCGGCTGCAGTCGCCCGCCGATCGCGCGAAGCTCGATGGTCTGTACGAGTGCATCCTGTGCGCCTGCTGCTCGACCTCGTGCCCGAGCTATTGGTGGAATTCGGACAAGTTCCTGGGGCCGGCAATCCTGCTTCAGGCCTATCGCTGGCTGGCGGACAGCCGTGACGAGATGAACGGCGAGCGTCTGGACGAGCTGGAGGACCCGTTCCGCCTGTATCGTTGCCACACGATCATGAACTGCGCGAACGTCTGCCCCAAGGGTCTGAACCCCGCCAAGGCGATCGCCGAGATCAAGAAGATGGAAGCCGAGCGGATCGTCTGATCCGCTTGCGACTACCCCTCTGCTGAAGAGGGTGGGGTGGGCCATGTCCGCCGGTGCGGCATTTGCGGGACTGCCCCACCCCGTACCCCTCCCCTGACGGGGAGGGGAGAAGAAGCGACCGTTTCCCCATGCCTGACGTACTTTCCGCCTATCAAGCCCTGGTCGGCGCGGGCGAGCTTCGCCCCGATCCCGAACAGGCCGCTGCCGCCGCCAGACTGGATGCCCTGGCAACCCAATTGGAAAGGCCGCCGCGCGGAGGCTTCCTTGCGCGGCTGACCGGTCGTGGCGGACAGGCCCCGCGCGGCGTCTATATGTGGGGCGGCGTCGGGCGCGGCAAATCGATGTTGATGGACCTGTTCTTCGACCATGTCGCGGTCGAGCGGAAACGACGGGTGCATTTCGCCGAGTTCATGCTGGAAGTGCATGGGCGCATCGGCCGGGAGCGGGCCAAGCAGGTCGGCGAGCCGATCGCGCCGGTTGCCGCGGCCCTGGCCGAGGAAACGCGGCTGCTGGCGTTCGACGAGATGATGGTGACGAACAGCCCGGACGCGATGATCCTGTCGCGCCTGTTCACCGCACTGATCGAGGCGGGGGTGACGGTGGTCACCACCTCCAACCGCCGGCCGGCCGACCTCTACAAGAATGGTCTGAACCGCGAGCATTTCCTTCCCTTCATCGCGCTGATCGAAGGGCGGATGGACGTGATCGCGCTGAACGGCCCGACCGATTACCGGCGCGACCGGCTGGGGCAGGTGGATACCTGGCTGGTGCCGAACGGGGCGGAGGCGACCGCACAACTGTCCGCCGCCTTCTTCCGGCTGACCGACTATCCGGTGGAGGATGCCGCCCACGTACCCTCGGAAGAGCTGCCCGTGCAGGGCAACCGGACGCTCAGGGTGCCCAAGGCGCTGAAGGGCGTGGCGGTGTTCTCGTTCAAGCGGCTGTGCGGCGAGGCGCGGGGCGCGGCGGACTATCTGGCGATCGCGCGGCGGTTCCATACGGTGATCCTGGTCGGCATCCCGAAGCTGGGGCCGGAGAATCGCAACGAGGCGGCGCGCTTCGTGGCGCTGATCGACGCGCTGTACGAGCACAAGGTGAAGCTGCTTGCCGCAGCGGATGCGCAGCCCGCCGATCTTTACGAAACCGGGGATGGACGCTTCGAGTTCGAGCGTACGATCAGCCGGTTGGAGGAAATGCGCTCGGAAGAGTATCTGGCCAAGGGTCACGGCGCAGACGAGGAGACGCGGTAGCGAGCCTGCCGCGCACCCGCTCGGACCAGCCAGTCAGGGAGCCTGTCGAAACCAGTAGCACTGCCGCCTCCGGCGCTCTATTGCTCTTGCGAACCAGTTGCAATTAAAATGCAAAACCGCGTGCTTTAGCGGTTGCGGCATGCCGGCAATCGGCGTAGTCCGCATGACCAATCACGCACGTCCATCACGGAGAAGGATTGGAATGGCCCGCAAGAAGATCGCGCTGATCGGCGCCGGCAATATCGGCGGCACGCTCGCGCACCTCGCAGCCCTCAAGGGTCTCGGTGACATCGTGCTGTTCGACGTGGTCGAAGGCGTTCCCCAGGGCAAGGCGCTGGACCTGTCGCAGTGCGGCCCGGTCGAGGGCTTCGACGCGAACATCAAGGGTTCGAACGATTATGCGGACATCGCGGGGGCCGATGTCATCATCGTCACCGCCGGTGTCGCCCGCAAGCCCGGCATGAGCCGCGACGATCTGCTCGGCATCAACCTGAAGGTGATGAAGGCGGTTGGCGAGGGGATCGCCGCGAATGCGCCCGATGCGTTCGTGATCTGCATCACCAATCCGCTCGACGCGATGGTGTGGGCGCTGCGCGAATTCTCCGGCCTGCCGCACAACAAGGTCGTGGGCATGGCGGGCGTGCTCGACTCGGCACGCTTCAGCCACTTCCTTGCCGACGAGTTCGGCGTGTCGGTGAAGGACGTGAACACCTTCGTGCTGGGCGGGCACGGCGACACCATGGTGCCCGTGCTGGAATATTCGACGGTCAGCGGCATCCCGGTCAGCGACCTGATCGAGATGGGCTTCTCCACCAAGGAGAAGGTCGACGAGATCATCAAGCGCACCCGTGGCGGCGGCGGCGAGATCGTCGCGCTGCTGAAGACCGGGTCTGCCTATTACGCGCCCGCGACCAGCGGCATCGCGATGGCGGAAGCCTATCTGTACGACCAGAAGCGCATCCTGCCGGCGGCCGCGCACCTGACCGGCCAGTACGGCATCGACGACCTGTATGTCGGCGTGCCGGTGGTGATCGGCGCGAACGGCGTCGAGAAGGTGGTCGAGGTCAAGCTGTCGGACGAGGCGAAGGGCAATCTTCAGGTCTCGGTCGATGCGGTCAAGGAACTGCTGGTCGCGTGCAAGGGCATCGACGGCACGCTGGCCTGATTTCAACGCCCGCGCGCGGATGGTCGACGCGCGGGCATCTTTAGCCCCTTGAACAAGGGGGCAACGTCCAACGGGAGCCCCCATGAGCATCCTCGTCAACAAGAATACCAAGGTCATCACCCAGGGCATGACGGGTGAAACCGGCACGTTCCACACGCAGCAGGCGCTGGCCTACGGCACGCAGATGGTCGGCGGCGTCACGCCGGGCAAGGGCGGCACGACGCACCTCGACCTGCCGGTGTTCAACACGGTCGCCGAAGCCAAGTCGAAGACCGGTGCCGATGCCAGCGTGATCTACGTACCGCCGCCCTTCGCCGCGGACTCGATCCTGGAGGCGATCGACGCCGAGATCCCGCTGATCGTGACGATCACCGAAGGCATTCCGGTGCTGGACATGGTGCGCGTGAAGCGCGCCCTGTCGGGTTCGAAGTCGCGCCTGATCGGCCCGAACTGCCCCGGCGTGCTGACGCCGGGCGAGTGCAAGATCGGCATCATGCCCGGTTCGATCTTCAAGCAGGGTTCGGTCGGCGTCGTGTCGCGCTCCGGCACGCTGACCTATGAGGCGGTGTTCCAGACCTCGAATGCAGGCCTGGGCCAGACGACCGCGGTCGGCATCGGCGGCGATCCCGTCAACGGCACGAACTTCATCGACGTGCTGGAGCTGTTCCTCGCCGACGAGGCGACGCAGTCGATCATCATGATCGGCGAGATCGGCGGCGATGCCGAGGAGCAGGCCGCGCAGTTCCTGAAGGACGAGGCCAAGCGCGGTCGGAGCAAGCCGATGGCCGGCTTCATCGCGGGTCGCACCGCCCCTCCAGGCCGTCGCATGGGCCATGCCGGCGCGATCGTGTCGGGCGGCAAGGGCGATGCCGAGAGCAAGATCGCGGCGATGGAAGAGGCCGGGATCAAGGTCGCGGCCAGCCCCTCGGAACTCGGCTCGACGCTGCTGTCGGTGCTGAACAAGTAAGGTGATCGCCTCCCCCGCCGGGGAGGCGGCCCTAAGGGCGCGGGTGTCGCGGAACCTGTCGCCCTCATCACCCCCTCGCGATCGGGAGGGGCAGAAGGACAATGACGATGGGCTACGAAGGTCAGGAATTCAGCGACATCGCCACCGGCGTCAGCCCGGCGTTCATTGAGGCGCTTTATGCCAAGTACCAGGCCGACCAGTCGTCGGTCGACGGCGGCTGGCGCAGCTTTTTCGAAGGGCTGGAGCAGGGTGTCGGGGCTCCGAGCTGGAGCAACAAGCGGTGGCCGCTGACCACCACCGACGACCTGACCGCAGGGCTCGATCCCACGCAGATGGAGCCCGCGCCCAAGCCCGCGCGTGGCGGCAAGGCAGCGCCGGCCGCACCGGCGGCGGCGGCGCCCTCCACCGACGACATCGTCAAGGCGGCCGGTGACGCGATCCGCGCGCAGCTGCTGATCCGCACCTACCGGGTGCGCGGCCACCTGGCCGCCAACCTTGATCCGCTGGGCCTCGCCAAGCGCGAGATGCCCGAGGATCTGAAGACCGAATATTATGGCTTCACCGACGCCGACCTCGACCGCAAGATCTATCTTGGCGGCACGATGGGCTTCGAATGGGCGACCGTTCGCGAACTGGTCGACACGCTGCGCAAGAATTACTGCGGCAATGTCGGCCTGGAATATATGCACATCGTCGATGTCGAGGAGCGCCGCTTCCTGCAGGAGCGGATGGAAGGCCAGAACAAGGCGATCGAATTCACCACCGACGGCAAGAAAGCCATCCTGAACAAGGTGGTCGAGGCCGAGCAGTGGGAAAAGTTCCTCGGCAAGAAATATGTCGGCACCAAGCGCTTCGGCCTGGATGGCGGCGAGAGCATGATCCCCGCGCTGGAATCGGTCATCAAATATGGTGGCCAGTACGGCGTGCGCGAGATCGTGTTCGGCATGGCGCATCGCGGCCGCCTGAACGTGCTGGCCAATGTGATGGGCAAGCCGCTGCGCGTGATCTTCCACGAGTTCGCCGGCGGCTCGGCCAACCCCGATGACATCGGCGGTTCGGGCGACGTGAAGTATCACCTGGGCACCTCCACCGACCGCGAGTTCGACGGGCACAAGGTGCACATGTCGCTGGTCGCCAACCCATCGCATCTGGAGGCGGTGAACCCTGTCGTGCTGGGCAAGACCCGCGCGATCCAGACGATCGCCAGCGACCTGAAGGATCACAGCGCCTCGCTGCCCGTGCTGATCCACGGCGACGCGGCGTTCGCGGGGCAGGGAATCGTCTGGGAATGCCTCGGCTTCTCCGGCATCCGCGGCTACAACACCGGCGGCTGCGTCCACTTCATCATCAACAACCAGGTGGGCTTCACCACCAGCCCGCAATTCGCACGCTCCTCGCCCTATCCGTCGGACGTGGCGAAGGGGGTGCAGGCGCCCGTCTTCCATGTGAACGGCGACGATCCCGAGGCGGTGACCTTTGCCACCAAGATGGCGATGGAATTCCGCCAGAAGTTCCACCGCGACATCGTGATCGACATGTGGTGCTATCGCCGCTTCGGTCACAACGAGGGCGACGAGCCGGGCTTCACCCAGCCGCTGATGTACAAGGAAATCCGCCAGCATCCAGGCGTCAGCGACATCTACGCCAAGCGCCTGATTGGCGAGGGCGTGATCGACCAGGCGTGGCTGGACGAGAACGTCAAGCAGTATACGACGCTGCTCGAAGGCGAGTTCGAGGCGGGGGCGGCGTACAAGCCCAACAAGGCGGACTGGTTCGCCGGGCGCTGGTCTGGCCTGTCGGCGCCGCGCGAGGGTGACCAGGGTCGCCGCAACGTCGAGACGGGGCTGGACAAGAAGCTGTTCGACGCGATCGGCCGCACGCTGACCACGGTTCCGGACAGCATCCAGATCCACAAGACGCTGGCCCGCGTGCTGGATGCCAAGCGGCAGATGTTCAGCACGGGCGAGAATTTCGACTGGGCGACGGGTGAGGCGCTGGCCTTCGGCTCGCTGCTGTCGGAAGGCTATGGTGTGCGCCTGTCGGGACAGGATTCGGGTCGCGGTACCTTCTCGCAGCGCCATGCGGTGTGGGTCGACCAGACCGACGAGCACAAATATGTGCCGCTCCAGACGGTGGAGCATGGCCGGTTCGAGGTGCTCGATTCGCCGCTGTCCGAATATGGCGTTCTCGGCTTCGAATATGGCTATGCGCTGGCCGACCCGAAGACGCTGGTGCTGTGGGAGGCGCAGTTCGGCGACTTCGTCAACGGCGCGCAGATCATGATCGACCAGTTCATCACCTCCGGCGAGGCCAAGTGGCTGCGCGCCAACGGCCTAGTGATGCTGCTGCCGCACGGTTACGAGGGACAGGGGCCGGAGCATAGCTCGGCACGGCCCGAGCGGTTCCTGCAGGCATGCGCGGGCGACAACATCCAGGTAGCGAACGTGACCACGCCGGCTAATTACTTCCACCTGCTGCGCCGGCAGATGCACCGCAACTTTCGCAAGCCGCTGGTGCTCTTCACGCCAAAGTCCCTGCTGCGCCACAAGCTGGCGGTGTCGAAGGCGGAGGACTTCCAGTCCGACAGCCATTTCCGGCGTATCCTGTCCGACCCCAATGGCGCGGCCGACGAGGCGACGACGCGGCTGGTGCTGTGCACCGGCAAGGTGGCGTATGACCTGCTGGAGGCGCGCGATGCGGCGGGCGACGAAACCACGCAGATCGTACGTGTCGAGCAGCTTTATCCCTTCCCCGGCGACGCGCTGGCGGAACGGGTGAAGCGCATGCCGAACCTGCAGGACGTGGTGTGGGCGCAGGAAGAGCCGAAGAACAACGGCTACTGGTTCTTCGTCGAGCCGCTGATCGAAGAGTCGCTGGCGGCAGCCGGATCGTCGGTGAAGCGGGCACGCTATGCCGGCCGTACCCCGGCCGCATCGCCCGCCACGGGCCTGATGAAGCGGCACACCGCCGAGCAGGGGGCGCTGGTCGCCGATGCGCTGGGCCACAATGTGCGCGACGAGATCCGTCGCACGCGCGGCGAGGAGGGCACCACCGCCTCGCGCCCCACGCAGGGACCGTCGAGCTGATCGCCGCCCGGTCGGGCAAGCAGATGAACCGCGCAGCACCTGACCGGGGATCGTTGCGCAACTGGGCCCCCGGCCGCGCCGGGGCAGAAGGATAGAAACAATGGCGACTGAAGTTCTGGTGCCGACGCTCGGCGAATCGATCACCGAAGCGACCCTGGGTGAATGGCTGAAGCAGCCCGGCGACGCGGTCGCCGTCGACGAGCCGATCGCGAGCCTGGAGACCGACAAGGTGTCGGTCGAGGTGCCCTCGCCGGTGGCGGGCGTGATGGGCGACCATGCGGTGAAGGTGGGCGACACGGTGCAGGTCGGTGCGCTGATCGCCACCGTCGATGCCGGTGGCTCGGCCCCTGCGAAGACGGAGGCCAAGGAGCCTGCGGTGACCGCCACCCCGGCATCGGCGCCTGCGCCGAGCGCATCGGCGGATAGCGAGCCCGCGGGCGACTCGCCTGCCGCGCTGTCGCCGTCAGTTCGCCGCGCGATCCTGGAACATGGTCTCGACCCCTCGACCATCAAGGGTACCGGCAAGGACGGCCGCATCACCAAGGAAGACGTGGCTGCCGCTGCGCAGAACAAGCCGCAGGCCGCTGCCGCTCCGGCCGCTGCCGCACCGCAGGCGTCGGCTGCAACGGGTGAGCGCAAGGAAGAGCGCGTCAAGATGACCCGCCTCCGCCAGACGATCGCCAAGCGCCTGAAGGAAGCGCAGAACAGCGCCGCGATGCTGACGACGTTCAACGACGTCGACATGACCGCGGTGATCGAGGCGCGCGCCAAGTACAAGGATCTGTTCGAGAAGAAGCACGGCGTGCGCCTGGGCTTCATGGGCTTCTTCGTGAAGGCCGCGACGATGGCGCTGAAGGATATCCCGGCCGTCAACGCCTCGATCGAGGGCGACGAGATCGTGTATCACGATTATGCGGACATCTCGGTTGCGGTGTCGGCCCCGAACGGCTTGGTCGTGCCGGTGATCCGCGACGCGCAGAATCTGACGGTCGCAGGCATCGAGAAGACGATCGGCGACTTCGGCAAGCGCGCGAAGGACGGCACGCTGAAGATGGACGAGATGAAGGGCGGTACCTTCACCATCTCGAACGGCGGCGTGTTCGGCTCGCTGATGTCGACCCCGATCATCAACCCGCCGCAGTCGGCGGTGCTGGGCCTCCACCGTATCGAGGAGCGTCCCGTGGTGCGTGACGGCCAGGTCGTGGTGCGCCCGATGATGTATCTCGCGCTCAGCTACGACCACCGCCTGATCGACGGCCGCGAGGCGGTGACCTTCCTGGTCGCGCTGAAGAACGCGATCGAGGATCCGACGCGCGTCCTGATCGACCTCTAAGAACGACCCTTGCCGGGCCCTCGTTTCGGCGGGGGTCCGTTCACATATCGACCGCAGCGGGACGGATCCCGTAAGGCTGGACCCCGAAAGCCGGGGAACGGGAGAGACAAATGGCTGAGTACGACTATGACGTCCTGGTGATCGGCGCGGGCCCCGGCGGCTATGTCGCGGCGATCCGCGCGGCGCAGTTGGGCCTGAAGACCGCATGTGCCGAATCGCGCGAGACGCTGGGCGGCACCTGCCTCAATGTCGGCTGTATCCCGTCCAAGGCGTTGCTCCATGCCTCCGAACTGTTCGAGGAAGCGAGCCACGGCGCGTTTGCGAAGTTCGGGATCGAGGTGGAGGGCGCGAAGCTGAACCTCGAGCAGATGCATGCGGAGAAGAAGAAGGCGGTCGGCGAGCTGACCGGCGGTATCGAGTACCTGTTCAAGAAGAACAAGGTCACCTGGCTGAAGGGCAAGGCGAGCTTCACCGACGCCAGCACCGTAACCGTCGGCGAGCAAACGGTTACCGCGCGCGACATCGTGATCGCGACGGGCTCGTCGGTTACCCCGCTGCCCGGCGTCGAGATCGACCAGAAGGTGGTGGTGGATTCCACCGGCGCGCTGGCGCTGCCCAAGGTGCCCGAGCATCTGGTGGTGATCGGCGGCGGCGTGATCGGGCTGGAACTGGGCTCGGTCTGGCGTCGTCTGGGTGCCAAGGTGACCGTGGTCGAATATCTCGACCAGATCCTGCCCGGCTTCGATGGCGAAGTCCGCAAGGAATCGGCCAAGCTGTTCAAGAAGCAGGGCTTCGAGTTGAAGACCGGCACCAAGGTGACCGGCGTCACGGTCGAGGGCGAAACGGCGACAGTGTCGCTGGAGCCGGCGAATGGCGGTGCGGCGGAAACGCTGACCGCGGATGCGGTGCTGGTCGCGATCGGCCGCAAGCCGAACACCGACGGCCTGAACCTCGAAGCGGCGGGCGTGAAGCTCAACAACCGTGGCCAGGTCGAGATCGATCATGACTTCGCGACCAATGTCGACGGCGTCTGGGCGATCGGCGACGTCGCGCCGGGCCTGATGCTGGCGCACAAGGCCGAGGACGAGGGCGTCGCGGTGGCCGAGAACATCGCAGGCCAGACCGGCATCGTGAACCACGACGTGATTCCGAGTGTGGTCTATACGATGCCCGAGATTGCGGGCGTTGGGCTGTCCGAGGAAGCGGCCAAGGAGAAGGGCGAGGTAAAGGTCGGCAAGTTCCCCTTCATGGCGAACAGCCGCGCCAAGACGAACCGCGACACGGATGGCTTCGTGAAGGTCATTGCCGACGCCAAGACGGACCGGGTGCTGGGCGTGTGGATCGTCTCCAGCCTGGCGGGGACGATGATCGCCCAGGCGGCGCAGGCGATGGAGTTCGGTGCGACGTCGGAGGACATCGCCTATACCTGTCATGCCCATCCGACGCATTCGGAAGCCTTGAAGGAAGCCGCGATGGCGGTGCGGGGCAAGCCGATCCACGTCTGATCGGCACCACGTCCGGAACCGGCAAGGGGCCGCGGGAGAGCGATCTCCCGCGGCCCTTCTCATGGGCGATCAGTGCGGGACGGCGCCGGTTTCCACACCCGTCTTGTCGTGCAGCGCATAGCGGTCGATCAGGTCGGCACTGGCGGCATTGTAGCCGATCACCTCGACCGTCCGGCCGCCACCGCGCAGGCGGGTGACGATCTTGTCGAGCGCACCGACGCCGGAAATGTCCCAGAAGTGCGCGGCGGAGACGTCGATCACCACGGCGGTCGCAGGCTCGTCGGTGCGGAAGGCGCGGGTGAAGCGATCGACCGAGGCGAAGAAGATCTGGCCCGACACGCGGTAGGTCGCGCGGTCGCCCTGCACGTCGCGGACGACCGCGAACATGCGCTGGACCTTGCCGGCGAAGAAGACGCCGGAGAGCAGCACGCCGACGAGTACGCCCTGTGCCAGGTTGTGGGTCGCGACGACGGTGATGACGGTCGCGACCATGACGACGCTGGAGGTCCAGGGATGGTGGCGGATGTTGGTGATCGAGTTCCAGCTGAAGGTGCCGATCGCGACCATGATCATCACCGCGACCAGCGCCGGCATCGGGATGCGACCGACCCAGGGGCCGAGGACGGCAAGCATGAAGAGCAGCACCGCGCCCGCCGCGAAGGTCGATAGCCGGGTGCGACCGCCCGAGGTGACGTTGATGACCGTCTGGCCGATCACCGCGCAGCCACCCATGCCGCCGGCCAGCGCCGAGGCGATGTTGGCGCCGCCCTGGCCCATGCATTCGCGGCGCTTGTCGCTGTCGGTCTCGGTCATGTCGTCGACGATCTGCGCGGTCAGCAGCGCCTCCAGCAGGCCGACCGCCGCCATGGTGAGCGAGAAGGGCAGGATGATGCGCAGCGTCTCCAGCGTGAGCGGCACCCGGGGCAGGGTGAAGCTCGGCAGGCCGTGCGGGATGTTGCCCATGTCGCCCACCGTGCGCACCGGCAGGCCCAGCGCGATGCTGACCGCGGCGAGCGACAGGACGGTCACCAGCGGGGCGGGTACCGCCTTCGTCACGCGTGGAAAGAGGTAGACGATGAAGAGGCCGGCGGCGACCATCGCATAGCTGTGCCACGTCACGCCTACGAGTTGCGGCAACTGGCCCATGAAGACCAGAATGGCGAGCGCGTTGACGAAGCCGGTGATGACCGAGCGGGAGACGAACTGCATCAGAAGGTCGAGCCGGGCCAGCCCCGCGACGATCTGGATGAGGCCCATCAGGATCGTCGCGGCGAAGAGGTAGTCGACGCCGTGATCGCGGACGAGTGGCGTCACCACCACGGCCACCGCCGCGGTCGAGGCCGAGATCATGCCGGGGCGCCCACCGAGCAGCGAGATGACGATGGCGATCGCCACCGAGGCATAAAGGCCGACGCTGGGATCGACACCGGCGATGATCGAAAAACCGATCGCCTCCGGGATCAGGGCGAGGGCGACGACGACGCCGGCAAGGACGTCGCGGCCGGCCTGCGGCGCGCCGACGAACCATTCGGCGCGGGTGCGGGAAAGAAAATCGGTCATGAGGAAATCTGCAACGGGGCCCATGGCGCCGGATATGGGCGCGACGGATAGGGCATGGGCAGGTTGTCCGGCGGATCGGCGGCCGGAAGAGCCACCCGGAGTCTCACCGGGTCCTTGCGATTGTTCGCGCCCTTAGCGGAGGTGATGGGGGCGGGGCAAGCCGCGCTATGCCGCCGGCCTGTTTCGCGGCCCTATTTCGCCGCCTTGCGCAGCGCGAGGCGGACCAGCGCGTCGAGCGTCGCGGTTTCGCCCAGATCCTCCTCGGCGGCCGCGACCGCGGCACTCGCCTCGGCGGGGCGGAAGCCGAGGTTGAGCAGCGCGGACACCGCATCGGCGCCGGCACCGACCGGGATCACCTGCGACGCGGCGGCGGGGCCGAGGATGATGCCGCCGGTCTTGTCCTTCAATTCCATCACGATGCGCTGCGCGAGTTTCGGCCCGACGCCGTTGGCGCGCGCGATCATCGCCTTGTCGCCGCTGGCGACGGCGCGGGCGATCTCGGACGGGTCGAGCGCGGACAGGATGGCGAGTGCGACGCGCGCGCCCACGCCCTGCACGCCGGTCAGCAGCCGGAACCAGTCCCGCTCGGCCGAGGAGGAGAAGCCGACCAGCCGGATCGAATCCTCGGACACCAGCATTTCGGTGTGCAGCATCGCGGCCTCGCCCACCGGGCCGATCGCTGCCAGCGTGCGCGCCGAGGCGCCGACCAGATAGCCGACGCCGCCGACATCGATCACCGCATGGTCGGTGCCGGTTGCGTCCAATCGTCCCTTGAGATGCGCGATCATGGGAGTGATCGCTAGAACAAACCCGGCACGCTGTCACGGGGGGGCGATGCGCTCCTCGTGGTCAGGGAATGGTTCACGCGAAGACGCGAAGACGCGAAGAAGGAAGGGGATTCACGCGGAGACGCGGAGAAGAAGAGGGTTTTGCGCGTGGAGGCGCAGATCGCGCAGAGATTGGTTCTTGAGCCGTAGGCTCGGCCTTCATCACCGATCGTGCACGTCTTCCGATCGGAAACGGGTGCCTCGGTCGCGCCGGACGCTGTCCCTCTGCGTCCTTTGCGCGAACCTGCACTTCTTCTCCGCGTCTCCGCGTCTCCGCGTGAAACATCTTCTTCGCGGCTTCGCGGCTTCCCTTCCGTTCCGCGGGGGCATCGCTTGGTTATGGCCTGTGATGGTTCACGCGAAGACGCGAAGACGCGAAGAAGGAAGAGGATTCACGCGGAGACGTGGAGACGCGGAGAAGAAGGGGGTTTTGCGGGCGGAGGCGCAGCGCGCGCAGGGATTGGTTCTTGAGCCGTAGGCTCGGCCTGCATCACCGATCGGGCGTGTCTTCCGATCGACAGCGGGTGCTTCAGTCGCGACGGACGCTGTCCCTCTGCGTCCTCTGCACGAACCTGCACTTCTTCTCCGCGTCTCCGCGTGAGAAATCTTCTTCGCGGCTTCGCGTGAACGAATATCCCGCTACCCCGGAAGGTTACGCCGAAATGCCTGTCCGTCGCATTTGTGCACGTGCGCTGGCGAGGTGGTGGGCGTGGGTGATCGCCACCGCCAGCGCGTCGGCGGCGTCGGGGCCGGTCAGTTTTACGCCGGGCAGCAGGTGGCCGACCATCGCCTGGATCTGTTTCTTGTCCGCGCCGCCGGTGCCGACCACCGCCTTCTTGACGATGCTGGGGTGATATTCGCCGACGATCAGCCCGGCCTGGGCCGCGGACAGCAGGACGATGCCGCGTGCCTGACCCAGTTTCAGCGTGGACTGGGCATTGGAATTGCCCAGCACTTCCTCCACCGCCGCGCCGTCCGGGCGTTCGACCCGGATCATTTCGGCCAGCGCGGCGTGGAGATAGGTCAGGCGGCGGGGCAGGGGCATGGACGGCTCGGTCTTGATCTGGCCGTTGCCGACATGGCGCAGCCGATTGCCCTCCGCCGCGATGACACCCCAGCCGGTGGTGCCGAGACCGGGATCGAGACCGAGCAGGATCATGCCGGCTGGATCAACCCAGCTTCTCCATGACCTCGTCCGAGACTTCGTAATTGCCCCAGACGGTCTGCACGTCGTCGTCGTCGTCGAGCGCGTCGATCAGCTTGAACAAAGTCGCAGCATCGCCTTCCTCGACCGACACCATCGTCTGCGGCCGCCAGGCGAGCTTGGCGCCCTCGGCCTCGCCCAGCACCGGCTCCAGCGCCTTGCTGACTTCGTGCAGCGCGCCCTGTTCGGTCCAGATCTCGTGGCCGTCCTCGGTGGAGGTCACGTCCTCGGCACCCGCTTCCAAGGCCGCCTCGAACACCTTTTCAGCGTCGCCGGCGCTGGCCGGATAGGTGATGAGGCCGACCCGGTCGAAGCCGTGGCTGACCGAGCCTGCGGTGCCCAGATTGCCGCCATTCTTCGACACCGCGGTGCGCACGTTGGTGGCGGTGCGGTTGCGATTGTCGGTCAGCGCCTCGATGATGAGCGACACGCCGCCGGGGCCGAAACCCTCGTAGCGGATTTCCTCGTAATTCTCCGTATCGCCCTTCGATGCCTTGTCGATCGCGCGCTGGATATTGTCCTTGGGCATCGACTGCGCCTTGGCCGCGTTGACCGCGGCGCGCAGGCGCGGGTTCATGTCGGGATCGGGCAGGCCCATCTTGGCCGCCACGGTGATCTCGCGGGAAAGCTTGGAGAACATGCCCGAGCGCTTTTTGTCCTGCGCGCCCTTGCGGTGCATGATGTTCTTGAATTTGCTGTGGCCTGCCATCGGTGCCTCATTGAGTGATGCAGCGCACTTAGCGGGCCGGGGACGGTTTTGCCACCTGCGCGAAATACAAGTCTTGTTTGGGGCCGTGCCCATGCGGCATGGCCCGCGGCCATGACGGTACGCGTGGACATGGGAACGGACGAACGCGGTGCGTCCGTCCCGATCGATCTGGAAGAATTGCTGGCGACCCGCCTGCTGGTGCAGGGCAATTCGGGTTCGGGCAAGTCGCATCTGCTGCGCCGCCTGCTCGAAAAATCGGCGGGGCAGGTGCAGCAGGTGGTGATCGATCCGGAAGGGGATTTCGTCACCCTGTCCAAGGCCTATGGCCATGTCGTGATCGAAGCGGGCGATTATGCCGAGCGCGAGGTGGCGAAGTTCGGCAGCCGTATCCGCGAGCACCGCGCGTCCGTCGTGCTGAGCCTGGAGGGGCTGGAGATCGAGGGGCAGATGCGCTGCGCCGCCGCCTTCCTGAACGCGCTGTTCGATGCGCCGCGCGAGCATTGGTACCCCGCGCTGGTCGTGGTGGACGAGGCGCAGTTGTTTGCGCCCACCACCGGCGGCGAGGTGACGGAGGAGGTGCGCCGGGCCTCGCTGTCGGCGATGACCAACCTGATGTGCCGCGGGCGCAAGCGCGGGCTGGCCGGCGTGATCGCGACGCAGCGATTGGCGAAACTGGCCAAGAACGTCGCGGCGGAGGCGTCCAACTTCCTGATGGGACGCACCTTCCTCGACATCGACATGGCGCGCGCCGCCGACCTGCTGGGCATGGAGCGGCGGCAGGCGGATGCGATTCGTGATCTGGCGCGCGGCACCTTCCTGGCGCTGGGCCCGGCGGTGTCGCGGCGGCCGATCACGGTGAAGATCGGTGCGGTGGAAACCTCGGCACGTTCGGGCAGTCCCAAGCTGACGCCCCTGCCCGATGCGCCGCCACCCGATTTGCAGGACCTGTTGTTCGCCCCCGTGGAGGAGGCGCCGCAACTGCCGATGACCTTTGACCCGCGTCCGCGGCGGGTGCCGGCCGACGAGTTGATGGCCGATCTGGGCCGTCCGCCCTTGCCCACCACCGCCGCACCGGCGGTGCCCGACATGAGCGGCGAGGAGGTGGAGGCGATCTATGCCGCGGTGCTGCGCGCGATCGTCGAGGATGCCGAATCGACCTTCCGTCCGGCGTCCGTGCTGTTCCAGGATTTCCAGGTGCGGTGCCGCATGGCGGGACTGGCGCGCCCGCCGCTGGATTTGAACGGGTTCGCGCGGCGCCTGTCCTGCGCGCGCGCCGGCATTTTCGATGTGAGCGACCCCGACTGGCAGGATGCGCTGGCGCTGGCGAGTGCGCTACCCGACGATATGCTGGGCGCGTTCCTGCTGGTGGCGCGCGCGGCGCGGGCGGGGGAGCCGTGTCCGCCCGATACGCAGATCGCGCAGACCTATGGCACCAGTTCGCTGGGTCGGGTGCGGCGCCTGATCGGCTATATCGAGAGCCGCGACCTGTTCGTGTGCCGTACCGACCTGACCGGCAAGCGGTCGATCACGATCCCGCGGCTCGGGTGGACGACGCAGGCGGCGGAGGCGGCCTGATAGCGGGGGCGTGAACTTCCCTCTCCCCGCCGGGGAGAGGGAGGGACCCGTCGGCAAAGCCGATGGGAGGGTGAGGGGCAGCCAAGCAGTGCTGCACTGCTGGTCTGCCCCTCACCCAACCCTCTCCCAAAAAGGGGAGAGGGCTAGAAGGAATCAAAGCATCCCGAGCGCCTGCATATAGACCTCCAGGATGGCCTCTTCCTCCTGATATTCCTCGCGCTTCTTCTTGCGGATCGACATGATCTTCTTGATCGCCTTCGGGTCGTAGCCGCGGGCCTTGGCCTCGCCGAACACGTCCTTGATATCGTCGGCGATGCCCTTCTTCTCTTCTTCCAGCCGCTCGGCGCGCTCGATCAGCAGCCGCAGCTCGTCTGCCGCAACCTGGCCCGAGCCTTCGAATTCCGCGTCCGCCATGGTGATTCGCTTTCCCTTTGATGCCGCGGCCCTCGCCCGCGCGGACGGGGCGGCGTTGAAGATTCCCGATGTCGGGTGCGGCGGCGCGTCTAGGCGTTTTGTGCGCGCCGCTCAACTGTCGTCAGTGCGCGTTCCTTGCGACGCTTTCCTTCATGCGGGCAAGCTGTTCCGGCGATGCGTCGGCCTGATGCTCGGCCTTCCACCGGTCATAGGGCATGCCGTAGATCGTCTCGCGCGCGGCGTCCTTGTCCAGCCCGCCGGCCTCGCCCACCCAGTCGGACAGGCAGTTGCGGCAGAAGCCGGCCAGACCCATCAGGTCGACATTCTGCGCATCGGTGCGGTGGCGCAGGTGGCGCACCAGCCGGCGGAAGGCCGCGGCGGCGGCGGCGTCGTCCAGCGTGTCGAGACGGTCCATTTTACAAGCTCCAAGGTTGATCGGCGCGTAATAGAGGTTAGAGCCGTGCGGGCAAAGTTCGCAGGATAAGCGCTACATGACCAAGGCCCTCGCCCCCCGATCCCGCAAAGTCCGCGTGCTGGCCACGCTGGGACCCGCCAGCAGCGATCCCGAAATGATCGCCACGCTGTTCCAGGCGGGCGCGGACGCGTTCCGGATCAACATGAGCCATGGCGACCAGGCGTCCAAGGTGCCGCTCATCCAGGCGATCCGCGGCATGGAGGCGCGGTTCAACCGGCCGACCACGATCCTGGCCGATCTTCAGGGTCCCAAGCTGCGCGTCGGCAAGTTCGAGGGCGGGCGCACCGTGCTGGAGACGGGCAGCACCTTTGTGCTCGACCGCGACCCGACGCCGGGCGACGCGACGCGTGTCGAACTGCCGCACAAGGAGATCTTTGCCGCGATCGAGCCGGGTGCGCGCCTGTTGCTGGACGATGGCAAGCTGGTGCTGCGCGTCGCGGACCATGATGCGGATCGCATCGTCACCCTGGTCGAGGTCGGCGGCGCGCTGTCGAACAACAAGGGGCTGAACGTGCCCGACGTGGTGCTGCCGATGGCGGCGCTGACGCCCAAGGATCGCTCCGACCTGGCGTTCGCGGTGGAGCAGGGGGTCGACTGGATCGCCCTGTCCTTTGTGCAGCGGCCCGAGGACCTGATGGAGGCGCGCGGGCTGATCAAGGGCAAGGCGGCGCTCCTTGCCAAGATCGAGAAGCCGGCGGCGATCGACCGGCTGGACGAGATCGTCGAGCAGTGCGACGGCGTGATGGTGGCACGCGGCGACCTGGGCGTCGAATTGCCGCCGCAGGCGGTGCCGCCGCTGCAGAAGCGCATCGTGGAGGTGGCGCGCCGCATGGGGCGCCCGGTGGTGGTCGCCACGCAAATGCTGGAATCGATGATCCAGAGCCCGTCGCCGACCCGCGCGGAAGTGTCGGACGTCGCCACCGCCATCTATGACGGTGCCGATGCGATCATGCTGTCCGCTGAATCGGCGGCGGGTTCGTGGCCGGTCGAATCGGTTGCGATGATGAACGCGATCGGCGTGTCGGTCGAAGGCGACCCGGCGCATGGCGACCGCGTGCACTTCACCGTGATGAAGCCCGACCCCACCACTGCGGACGCGATGGCGGAAGCGGCCAAGAGCATCGCGCGCACCACCTCGGCCAAGGCGATCATCTGCTTCACCACCAGCGGATCGACCGCACGCCGCGTGGCGCGCGAGCGGCCGCCGGTGCCGATCCTGGTGCTGACCCCGCAGGCGGAGACGGCACGGCGGCTCGGCCTGTTGTGGGGCTGTCATGCGGTGCACACCCGCGACGTCGAATCGTTCGAGGAAATGGTCGCCAAGTCGAAGCGCATGGCGCTGCGTCACGGCATCGCCGCTGCGGGCGATCAGGTCATCATCATGGCTGGCGTACCGTTCCGCACGCCGGGGTCGACCAACGTGCTGCACGTCACCCGGCTGACCGGCGACGAACTGGAGAAGTACGGCGAGGATCGCGCGGAAGCCTGAAGCTCAGCCGCCGATCTTCGACCCCAGCAGGCCGGCGCCGATCGCGACCGCGACGCCGGCCAGCACGATCGCGACGATCATCACCAGCCCGTCGCGGACCATCAATGCCAGGCCGAAGGTGGCGATCGCCGCCATCGGCGCGGTGGTCGCCAGCGGCAGCAATTCCAGCGGCGGCACCGTACAGGCGAGCAGGATGCACGCCACCGCCGCGACCCGCACGAACGGCCCTTTGGTGAGTGCCGGCAGGCGACCATGGAACCAGCGGTCCGCCCAGCCGGCGGGCTTGCGCGCCTTTTTCGTGGTTTTCCGGACCGTCTCGGCCTTGACGGAGCGGTTGCGCAGGAAGCCGGGTAGCCAGAGATGCTTGCGCCCCAGCACCATCTGCACCGCGGTCAACAGGATCACGCAGGCGAGGACGGTCGGCAGGCCGGGGATCGACCCGACCGGTGATATGTCGACCAGCGCGGGCAACAGCAGGAAGGGGCCATAGGACCGGTTGCCGAAAGCCTCGATCACGTCGCCGAGCGAAACCCGGTCCTGCTTGTCCGCAAGTTCATCCAGGGCGTCGAGAATATCGCCGATGCTGTGGGGATCACTGGCCATGGGGGCGGAACGGGATGACTAGTGGCGCGGTTCCACTCGACAGCGCCCCCGCTCGCCCGCTACGGAACGAAAGGTGACCGACACCGACCGCCTTTTGTCCGCGAGCCGCCGTCCCGAGGATGTCGACGCCGCGCTGCGCCCCAAGCATCTCGACGAATTCGTCGGCCAGCAGGCCGCGCGCGACAATCTGCGCGTCTTCATCCAGGCGGCCCGGTCGCGGGGCGACGCGCTGGACCATGTGCTGTTCTTCGGTCCGCCGGGGCTGGGCAAGACGACGCTGGCGCAGATCATCGCACGCGAGATGGGGGTGGGCTTTCGCGCCACCTCCGGCCCGGTGATCGCCAAGTCGGGCGATCTGGCGGCGCTGCTCACCAATCTGGAAGACGGCGACGTGCTGTTCATCGACGAGATCCACCGGCTCCAGCCCGCGGTGGAGGAGGTGCTGTATCCGGCGATGGAGGACCGCGCGCTGGACCTGATGATCGGCGAGGGGCCGTCGGCCCGTTCGGTCCGCATCGACCTGCCGCGCTTCACGCTGGTCGGCGCCACCACGCGGCAGGGATTGCTGACCACGCCGCTGCGTGACCGGTTCGGCATTCCGGTGCGACTGCAATTCTATACGGTCGAGGAACTGACCCGCGTGGTGACGCGCGCGGCGCGGCTGCTCGACCTGGCCATTGCGGAGGACGGCGCGACCGAAGTCGCGCGCCGGTCGCGGGGCACGCCGCGCATCGCCGGCCGGCTGCTGCGCCGGGTGCGCGACTTCGCGACGGTGGCGGGGCATGACGTGGTCGATGCCCGCGCCGCCGATCAGGCGCTGAACCGGCTGGAGGTCGATGCGCTGGGGCTGGACGCGATGGATCGCCGCTATCTGATGATGATCGCCGACGTCTATCGCGGCGGCCCGGTCGGCGTGGAGACGCTGGCGGCTGGCCTGAGCGAACCGCGCGACACGATCGAGGAAGTGATCGAGCCCTATCTGATCCAGCTCGGCCTGGTCGCGCGCACCGCGCGCGGGCGCGTGCTGAATGCCGGGGGATGGAAGCATCTGGGCCTCAATCCGCCGGTCGGCAGCCAGGACGGCCTGTTCGACCTGGGCGGATAATCGGGACAGGCACTCCAGCTTCGTGCCCTGCGTCATAATGTTGCATGGCACCCAAGGCAGTGATCTGTTAGCCCTTGGCCCATGCCCCTATCGGCCGCTGCCTCCGCCCGCGAAATCCTGGTCCGCCTGCACGACGTGATGGCGTCGCGGGCGCCCGCGCAATCCAAGCTGAACCAAGTCGTCCAGATCATCGGTGAGGCGATCGGGAGCGAGGTGTGTTCGATCTACCTGCTGCGCGAGGGCGTGCTGGAGCTGTTCGCGACGCGCGGGCTGGCGCAGGAGGCGGTGCACGTCACCAAGCTGGCGATGGG